>JACPLI010000017.1 GCA_016186635.1 Candidatus Liptonbacteria bacterium
GGTGAATACCGCCCTTGCGGAGGGGCTGCGGCGGCACCGAGGGTTGCGGCTCCGGCAGAAGAAAACACTCGTGTCCGTCATCCTCTCCCATTTGCAACGACCGATGAGAGAAAAACCAACACGAAAGTTCCCTTAACCCCGTTCCTAGGCATTGGAGACACGACGTACACGAGAAGTATCCCAAGCAGGAAGCTCATCGTAACGACGTGCATCCATCCCGAGAGACTCAAATCCTTATACCACACGCTATACACATGCGCGGGGAACATGTGTCCCGTGATATGGTGTTCCCGCATGCCTTTCGCCCACGCCCAATGAGCGACGAGGGTGAGTGCGACTGCTGCCGCGGACAAGCCGTAAATGGTCGCCGAGTTCTTCGTGAGGTGGGGGGCGATGTACCCGTTCACCACGGAGAGAATGAGGAGGTCGCCCCACATTCCCCCGTGATGAAGAAAGTCCATTGTGACCAGCCGACTCATAAAAGTCCGCTCGAGCACGGACATGAGCCCCGAGATAACTACGAGCGCCACAGTTAGGTCGAACGCCGCGTGGCTGAATTCCATACACCGCTCCTTTCGCGTTGGTTGTTTTTAGTTGTTAGTGTTCTGCAAAATGCGAGGAATTTATAACATATACTTTTAACTTTGTCCAGATGCGCGAAGGGTAACTCTCGTCTATAATCAGGGCAATTATGCCCTCCCGGATTGATGTGCAAAGCAGCATTACTGACGCCCGAGCGGCAGTAAAAGAGAAGCAATTCGAGGATTTGGGTTTTCGCGGGAAGGTAGAACGCGTGGCGGTGGTGGATTCCTACGTGATTGACGCGCCGTTCAACCAAAGGCAGCTTCAGCGCGCGGGGAAACTTCTTGCGAATCCGCTGCTTGAAACTTTTTCCATGAATGCATCCACGCCGTCGCAGGAGTTTGACTGGGCGATTGAGATAGGGGCGCGGCCGGGAGTGACGGACAACATGGGGGCCACCGCGCGGGAAGTGATCGCGGACGGCATCAGGAGGAAGTTTAGGACCAGTGAGGGCGTGTACTATTCCCAGGTCTTTTTTGTTTCAGGAAAGCTTACGCGCACCGACGCCGAACGGATTGCGGAGGGGATACATAACCCGCTTATCCAGCGCGCGAGCGTGAAAAGCAGGAGCGAGTACGAGCATGACGGCGGGTTTGGCGTTGCGGTGCCGAGGGTGAAACTTCGTTCGCACAGCGGTGTGAGAAAAGTGAACCTTGAAGTGGATGATAAGGAACTCGATGCAATCGGAAAGCAGGGAATAGAAGATAGAGGAGGAAGGCGGGCTTGCCCACCGGAGCTTCAGCGAAGGCGGGGTCCTCTTGCGCTTGACCTTGATGCGATGAAAGCAATACGCGACCATTTCCGCACATTAAAGCGAAAGCCGACGGATGTGGAGCTTGAATCGTTGGCACAAACGTGGAGTGAGCATTGCAAGCACACGATTTTCGCGAATCCACTCGATGAGATACAGGGCGGGCTTTTCAGGGAATATATCAAGGCGGCGACGGAGAAGATTATGGAAAAGAATCCCGGATTCTGTGTTTCGGTGTTCAAGGATAATTCGGGCGCAATCGCCTTTGATGATGAATATCTCATCACGCATAAAGTGGAAACACACAACAGCCCGTCTGCCTTGGACCCCTTCGGCGGCGCAATCACCGGCATCGTGGGGGTGAATCGCGACACCTTGGGATTCGGGCTCGGCGCGAAACCCGTGATCAACACTTATGGTTTTTGCTTCGCTTGCCCCGAGAATCTTCGAGGGGCGAATTCAAAAGACACTATCGAGCTTTTTCGCGACAAGGAGCGCACCCAAAAAATATTGTCTCCGCGCCGCATCATGGACGGTGTGGTGGCGGGGGTGAATGCGGGCGGAAATTGTTCGGGCATTCCCACGCCGCAGGGATTCGCGTTCTTCGACCCGCGATATCGCGCGAAACCGGGAGTGTTCGTGGGAACCGTCGGGTTGATTCCCCGGAAACGGGGCGGGAGACTTCTCCACAAAAAAGGTGCGCGACCGGGAAATTATATCGTGATGGCGGGGGGGCGCGTAGGGCTTGATGGCATCCATGGAGCGACGTTCTCATCCGTCGCGCTCGATGCGGGAAGTCCCGCGGCGGCGGTGCAAATCGGCGACCCGATTACGCAGAAGAAGCTCTCGGACGCGCTGGTGAAGGAGGCGCGCGATAAGGGGCTCTACACGAGTATCACGGACAACGGCGCAGGCGGACTCTCATGTTCGGTGGCGGAAATGGCGAAGGAAGTCGGCCTGCCTGCCGGCAGGCAGGGAGGGTGTCGGGTGAATTTGGACAGGGTGCCGCTCAAATACCCTGGGCTCGCGCCGTGGCAGATTTGGATTTCAGAGTCCCAAGAGCGGATGACCTTGGCGGTGCCGAAGGAGAAATGGAAAGAGCTTTTCTCGTTGTGCCGCAGGCGCGGCGTTGAGGCGGCGGTTATCGGGGAGTTCACGGACTCGGGGCGGTGTGTGGTGGAGTCCGGCGGAAAGGTGGTTATGGACCTCGCTATGGAGTTCCTTCACGACGGATGGGTGCGGCGCGAGCTCATTTCGCGCGCGGTGCGCGTCCGGCACGGCGAGCCGAAGGAGATGCCCTCTACCGCCTTTAACGACACGATTCTCGAGCTCCTCGCGCGCCCGAACATCGCGAGTTTCGCGCACATCTCGAGCCAGTACGACCACGAGGTGCAGGGAGGGTCGGTCACGAAGCCCCTTGCAGGGCGGGGACGGGTGAATGCAGATGCAACGGTCACGAAGCCCGTGCTTGATTCAAAGCAGGGAGTGGTGCTTGCGCAGGGGCTTTATCCTACATACTCCGACATCAGCGTGTACGACATGGCGGCATCGGCGATAGACACCGCAGTGCGCGCGGCGATTGCGGCGGGCGCGCACCCCGAGCGCATCGCGCTTCTCGATAATTTCTGCTGGTGCGATTCTTACAACCCGGAACGCCTGGCACAGCTTAAAGACGCGGTGCGTGCGTGCTATGACACGGCGGTTGCCTATGAAACCCCGTTTATCTCGGGGAAGGACACCATGTTCAACGACTTTAAGGGATTCGACGCGAAGGGGAAACCAGTTGCGATTTCCGTGCCGCCCACGCTCCTTATCTCCGCCATCGGCATCGTGCCGGACGTCTCGAAGTGCACCTCGCTCGATTTTAAAATGCCGGGCGACGCCATCTATCTTTTGGGCGAGACGCATGACGAGATTGGCGGCAGCGAGTATGCGGTGCTCCAGTCCGAGCGCGCGAAGAAGGATTGCCTCGGGAACCGCACGCCTCGTGTGGATGCGGAGCGGAATATGAAGCTCTATCGCGCGCTTGCGCGAGTGCTTGCGCGGGGACTCGTTGCGTCCTTGCGGGATATGCCGGGGAGCCACACGCGCGACGATTTCGCCCTTTTTTCGGAATCCCAAGGGCGAGTGCTCGTGAGCGTGGCGCCCTCGAAGTGCAAGGAATTCGAGGCGGCGCTCCGCGGGAATGCCTTTGC
Source organism: Candidatus Liptonbacteria bacterium (assembly GCA_016186635.1). GTDB lineage: Bacteria > Patescibacteriota > Minisyncoccia > UBA6257 > 2-01-FULL-56-20 > VGJV01. The sequence continues at coordinate 3,529 of JACPLI010000017.1, forward strand.
GCGCATCGGTACGGTCGGCGGCAACGCGGTGTGCATCCGCGGGTGGGACGGGAGCGTAGCTGTGCGCATCGGAGTTCGCGCGGCGCTTGCGGCGTACCGGTCAACATTCAAGGGCTACTAAGGAGTATTCGCGAATAATGCTAATTTTCATTCAATAATGCGAATAGATTCTCCAAACGACTTGCGTTATTTGCCCTTATTCGCGATATTAGCGATTACTCCATGAAGAAACCGAAAGCAATAATTTTTTCCGGCTACGGCTTGAACTGCGAAGAGGAAACAAAGCTTGCCTTCGAGCGCGCGGGAGGAGAGGCGGACATTGTGCATGTGAACGACCTCGTGGACGGGCTGGTTTCGCTCCGCCGCTACCAGATACTCGCGGTGCCCGGCGGCTTTTCCTATGGCGATGACACCGGTTCGGGGAAGGCGTACGCGCACAAAATAAAAAACCATCTTGCGGAGGAGATTGAAAAGTTTTTCGCCGCAGACAAACTGGGGATGGGAATTTGCAACGGCTTCCAGATTTTGACGAACGCGGGGCTTTTGCCGGGAGCGCTCACCTACAATGACTCCGCGCGCTACACGGTGCGGTGGGTGGACCTCGAAGTCGCGGGCGAGAGCCCGTGGCTCAAAGGCATCAGGCGCATAACGCTCCCGATTGCGCACGGCGAGGGGAAATTCGTGGGGAGCAAGGAGCTTTTGGACGGACTTGAGAAAGGAAAGGCGATTGCATTCCGCTATGTGAAGGGAGACATATGCGCGTGGCAGGAGTTGCCCGCGAACCCGAACGGCTCGCTCCGCGACATTGCCGGAGTGCTTGCGCGTGGTGGTAGAATACTAGGGTTGATGCCGCATCCGGAACGGGCGCAGGTTTTCACCCAATTGCCGCATTGGACAACCCTGCGTGAGGGGTGTGTGCGGGAAGGAAAACCGCTTCCTAAGGAAGGACCGGGCCTCCAAATTTTCAAGAATGCTGTTGCCTACTTTAAATAAGTGATGCCAATATACTAATGCATACTAATCATGCGAATAAAAATCTAATTAGTATCATTAGCATGAATTCGTATATTAGCATCGCGTATCATGAGTGAAATGAAACATAAGTGCGGCGTCTTCGGCGTCTACGGCAAGGGCCTCGACGTGAGCCGCCTTTCTTATTTCGGTTTGTTCTCGCTTCAGCACCGCGGGCAGGAAAGTTCGGGCATCGCAGTTTCGGACGGGAAGAGCATAAAATCGCACAAGGGGAGAGGACTTGTCGCGCAGGCGTTCGACGAAGAGGCAATCAAAAGTCTTTCGGGGCATATCGCCGTCGGGCACAACCGGTATTCGACTTCGCTCGGCACGGGGCTTGAGCACGCGCAGCCGATTATTATAAATGACCTTGGGCGCAGTCGAACGAGTGGCGGTGTGCTCGCGTTGGCGCACAACGGAAATCTTCCGAGCGTCGCGGCGCTTACGGATGTTTTGAAGCGTGCGGGCATACGGACGGACGGCAAATCCGACTCAGAACTCATGGCGGACGCACTTGTGCATTTTATGAAGGAGGGCGCGTCTCTTGAAGAGGCGGTGCGGAAGGCATTCCCGCTCTTCACGGGGTCTTTCTCGCTTCTCGTGATGGACCGGACGACGTTTGTTGCCGTCCGCGACGAGTGCGGCATCAAGCCGCTCTCGGTTGGGAAGCTCTCCGCATCTGGCGGAGATAGCGGCTATGTCATTTCCTCCGAGACCTGCGCGTTCTCGACGATTGGCGCCTCTTTTGTGAAGGATGTCCTGCCGGGCGAGATGGTAGTGTTTGACGAGAAAGGAATGCGTTCGTCGCTTCTCACGCTTTCCTCGAAGCAAAAACTTGATGTATTTGAGTTCATCTATTTTTCCCGACCCGACAGCGTGTTGCTCGGCAAGTCCGTCTATGAGGTGCGGAGAAATTGCGGCAGGGAGCTTGCAAAGGAAGCGGAGGTCATCGCGGACGTGGTGGTGCCGGTGCCGGAGACCTCTATCCCGGGTGCCATCGGCTACTCCCAGCAGTCGAAGATTCCCTTCGAGATGGGGATTGTGAAGAACCGCTACATCCACCGCACGTTCATCGAGCCGGACGAGAAGCTCCGGCACCAAGGCGCGAAGCTGAAGCTCACGCCACTCCCCGCCGTGCTCAAGGGCAAGCGCGTCATCGTGGTGGATGATTCGGTGGTGCGGGGGACGACTACGCGAAATCTTATCGCGGCGATATTTGAGGCGGGAGCGCGGGAGGTGCACCTTGTCATCACCTCGCCGCCGGTTTGCTATCCGGATTTCTACGGCATCGACACGCCGGACCAGACCCAGCTCCTTGCGTTCACAAAAAATGTGGACGAGATACGGGAGTTCTTGGGCGTGACCTCGCTCCACTTTCTCTCCTATCGCGGACTCATCACGGGCATCGGCGTGCCGGAGGAACAGCTTTGCACCTCGTGCCTCACGGGCGTCTACCCGATTGACCTGCGTGAGCGGAAAAAGGAGGTCGCGCCGGCGTGCATCAAGGTCCTGCCGCATTCGGTCGGTTAATCTATCGAAGTTTAACTTCAATATATCGAAGTTAAACTTCACTAAATTGGGTATGAAGGAGTTACGTCTTGCATTACTTATCTCCGGTAGCGGGACGACCGCCGAAGCGGTTATCCGCGCATCGAAAGATGGGCGGCTTGCGGGCGTGGAAGTTGCATGCGTGATTGTGAGCAAGCCCGGGGCGCTGGGCATCGTGCGCGCGCTTCGCGCGGGCGTTCCCGAAAAGGATGTAGCGGTCTGTCAGCCAAGAAGTTTCCCGTCGTCCAAAAAGTTCGGCGAGCAGATTATTAAAGAATGCAAGGCGCGCGGCGCGGATTTTGTGGGGCAGTACGGGTGGCTCGTGAAGACGCCGGAGAACGTGATCGAGGCGTTTGCAGGGAGAATCGTGAACCAGCATCCCGGGCCGCTCGATCCCGGGCGGCCGGACTTTGGCGGAAAAGGAATGTTCGGGCGGCGGGTGCACGCCGCGCGGCTTTTCTTTGTGCGCGCGGTGGGGAGGGATTTCTGGACGGAGATGACCACGCATCGCGTGGTGGCGGAGTACGACATGGGCGCGGTCGTGAACACGCGCCGGATTGTCATCAACTTGGATGACACGCCGGAGTCGCTTCAGGAGCGGGCGCTCCCTATCGAGCACGAGTTGCAGATTGAAACGCTCGGCATGTTTGTGAGGGGCGACGTGAAAGAGATGAAGCGGACAATTCCGCTCGTTCTGCCCGGCGAAGAAAAGATTTTGGAGGAAGCGAAGCAAAAGGCGATTCTGATGTATCCGAACGGATAGGAGTAATCGCGCCATGCCTACCGGCAGGCAGGAATAACGCGAATTTAATGTAATAACGCGAATGGATGCAAAGAGAAAAGTTTTAGTAATCGGGAATTACGCCCGCGAGCACGCGCTCGCGTGGAAACTTTCGCAGTCGCCGCGCGTGGGGAAGCTCTACATCGCGCCGGGGAACGGGGGAATCGGGAGGGCCGAAGGTCCTGAGCATAGTCGAAGGATGGAGAATGTTCCTATCGCACCGACGGATATCCCGAAGCTCGTGCAGTTTGTGCTCGACAAGAAAGTGGAAGTAACGATTGTAGCTTCGGACGACCCTCTGGCGATGGGAGTTGTGGACGCATTTGAAGCGAAAGGATTGAAGATATTCGGACCGACCAAAGCCGCCGCGCAAATCGAGGCGTCAAAAGTGTTCGCGAAGCAGTTGATGCACGAGCACGGGATCCCCACGGCGAAGTTCAAGACGTTCAGCGACTATGCGGAAGCTTCCGCATACGTGCAGACGCAGCGGATACCCCTCGTCATAAAGGCGAGCGGGCTTGCGCTCGGAAAAGGAGTAATAATTTGCGCGAATATGCAGGAAGCGGAGGCGGCACTCGCGCGGATAATGGTCGAGAAAGTATTCGGCGACTCGGGAAGCGAAGTGGTGGTGGAAGAGTTTATGGAAGGAGAAGAATTTTCTGCTCACGCCTTTACGGATGGGAAAACGTTCAAACTTTTCCCGTTTTCCCAAGACCACAAGCAGATTTTCGAGGGTGGTAAGGGGCCGAATACCGGCGGCATCGGGACGATTGCGCCACTTACGTGGATGGGCGAGAAGAATACACGGATTGTGGCGGAAAAGGTTGTTGCTCCGACGCTCGAGGCGTTGAAGAAAATGGGGGCGCCGTTCCGAGGGCTTTTGTATCCGGGGCTCATGATGACGAAGGAAGGTCCCAAGGTCGTCGAGTTCAATTCCCGTTTTGGAGACCCGGAGTGCGAGAGCTACATGCGGCTTTTGAAAACGGATTTGCTCGACATTGTGGAAGCATGCATCGAGGGGACGTTAGAGAAGATAAACATAGAGTGGTATCCGGGATTCGCGTGTTGCATCATTCTCTGCAGCGGCGGATATCCGGGCGCGTATGAGAAAGGGAAAGAAATTACCGGTATTGAGGAAGCCGAGAAAATGCCGGATGTAATCGTCTTTCATGCCGGAACTAAAGTAGAAAATGGGAAATTAGTTACTTCAGGTGGGCGTGTCCTGGGGGTGACGGCTACGGGCGAGACGCTCGAAGCGGCTTTGAAAAAAGCATACGAAGCCGTGGCGAAAATCCACTTCGACGGCGTGTATTATCGGAAGGACATCGGCGCGAAAGCATTACGTCATCGGTCGTAAGTCATGGGTTGACGCAGTATGGTTGCCGGCGTTACGCTAGTGGCATCGGTTTGATTTCAGTAACTTAAAACCACCAAAACGGAAAGGACCGTTATGAAACTCATAACCATTTCCGGTCCTCGCGGGACTGGAATTGATGAGATTTTGAAGCGTGTTCGGGAAGCGTTCCCCGGAACTTTGCATGTTGTGGAGCGGAATGGGTACCCGATTGAAGTGGTAGAAGACGGACTCATCGCTTGCCCCCGGGCGATTATCGAGGCGACTCCCGGTGAGGTGCAGAAATTGCATCTGTTTGCGGGAAAGAAGGATGCAATGTTCCGCATTTTCGTTTCTGCGGAACGCGAGATGCGTGCGCAGAGGTTGCGCGCTGCGTTCCACGGGCATGACCCGAGAGTTGCGTCTGCCATGCTTCATGCGGCGCTCGAAAACGACCCAACTCCTTTGCATCCCTATCACTTGCGCCAGCCCATTTTTGACCTCATTGCCCAAAGCAACGGCGAGATCGAAGGGGTATCGTCGCGCGTGATTCGTGCCGTGGGGCGTTTCCTCCGCATTTACCCGGTTGTGCTCCCGTAACCGAGAGTTCACTATCAAGAGACCAACGTTCCAATCGGCGGTCTCTTGTGCTTTTTACGGCGGAAGAGTACATAATTATTCAATACTACTGATTCGCATTATTCGCGCCTGCCCGCCTCTGGCGGGATTACTCTTATGCTTATCGAAACAATCGCGCGGGCGCGGCAAACTGCCGCCGAGAGCATTGCAAAGTCTTTCGAAAATATTGAAGGGGCTTCGGAGGCGGAGGTGCGGGACAGAATCCTCGCGAATCTTGCGGCGCGCGGAAGTTTTTATCCCAAGGGTTGGTACGACCCGCCGCCGGGGGGCGTGGCAGTCCTTTTTGCGGAGAAGCCGTATGCGCGGTTGCAGTTCGACTCGCTCCGCAAGCCGGAATTTTTCCCGCGCGCGGACGTGCAGTTCAATCATAAGAAGACGGTGGGTATTGTGTATGCGTCGCCCATTGACCGTGCGACGGGCATGATGGGGGACTTCTCCTGCACGGTATACGGCGGCAGCAACCGGCGGCTTCAGGAGCACATCCGGAGTACGTACAAGGTGGTGCATGCGGTCGCCGAACGCGCGGAGGTGGGGATGAGTTTCTCGGAGCTCTATGCCGCGGCGCTCAAAATATTCGAGCACCAATCACGGGCAATCCGCTGGATGACGACGAGCCACGACCCGCTAAAAATCAATCTCGGGCACACCATACCGGGCTCGTTCGAGAAGAACTTTTCCCGAGGTGATTCTTTCGAAACAGCGAAGGCGGCGATTCACTCGGGGCGCATCTACGTGAATGCGGTGGAAGAGTTTCAGATTCCGGAAACGTGCGCACTCACGGTCGAGGCGCGGCTTGTGGACGTGAGCGAGCCGGAGCTCCCGAACGTGTGCGTCCACTATATCGTGGCGTTCGTGAACGGCGAGCGGCGTATCCTCGCAAACTTCAACCCTGTATTCAAAGTGATGGGAATGGATTATCTTGGGAGTATTCGCGAATAATGCTAATCTTCATTCAATAATGCGAATATGAGCAAACCTTTAGTGGGAGTAATAATGGGAAGCGATTCTGACTTGCTGGTGATGCAGGAAGCGGCGAAAGTTTTAGAAGAGTTTGGGGTCGCCTACGAGATTACGCTGCTCTCGGCGCATCGCTCGCCCGGGCGGGCGGCGGAGTATGCCGGGACTGCATCAGCACGGGGACTCAAAGTTATTATTGCAGGTGCAGGCGTGGCAGCGCACCTTGCGGGCGCGGTAGCGGCGCAGACGGCTTTGCCGGTGATTGGTGTGCCCATCGAATCCGGCGCGCTCAAAGGCGTGGATGCGCTCTTTGCGACGGTGCAGATGCCGCCGGGAGTCCCGGTCGCGACGGTTGCGATAAACGGGGCGAAAAACGCGGGATTGCTTGCGGTGCAAATCCTTGCGACTGCCGACAAGAAATTAAAGGCAAAATTTGCGGAATACAAAAAAGGACTGGAGAAAACGCTTGTCGCGAAAGCGGAGAAGTTGGAGAAGATTGGTTTCGAGAGATATTTGAAAGGGTAGTCTACATTTTCCCATTCGCGCGAATGGGAAAATAATCGAAGCGATTTTTCCTTGACATATCAAGGATTTTTTGTATTATTTTCCGACTGTCCTATGAAAACTAAATATCTGATTATCAGCGCAATTCTCATTGTGCTTAGTATATCTCTTGTCTGGTGGAATGTGTGGCGAGAAAGGCCTTTTTCTGTTCCCACTGGGGCGGACATTGCGGCTCAATATCGTTACCTCACTAATCATCTCTTGAGTGCGGCGCTTTTGCCCGATCGTTTTCCGGTTCATATTTCCCGAAGTCCGAGCGGAGTGGATCCAAATAATATCGCGGGAACATGGAACGCTTCCGGGACTGCGCTTATGAAGGAGAATCGTCCGGAATACGTTGTTACCGCAGCTCATTGCTTTGCGCGGCCCGGTTTTTTCTTCTTCACGATTGTGGTTCCGCGCGAGATGTCCCGGCGGGTGTGGGCGATCGAAAGCGTACAACTCCTTTCTGCTACGAACGATGTGGCGCTTGCAAAGGTGGGTGATGCGAAGTTAATCCCACAGCTGTGGTTTGGGAAACACGATACTTGGGTACGGCATGAGGTGAGTAAGTTCACCAATCAAGTTTTTGTGCGGTCTCAGGTTACGGGGAAATCTTACAGATTGATAGGGAGTGTCGTAGAGACGGGAGTGCTTAATCCATCGAAGTATTACATCATGGACTACAAGGGTGCTCCTGCAGAGAGTGGCTCCGGTGTTCTCTACAGTAACACAACCTTCGTGATGAATCTTCTTTCCCCCTTTGATAGAGATATGCAGCGCAAGTTGGGAATTGAGCCGCGCGAGGGAGGCTTTACACTCCTTACGGCGATAAATATTAACTGGCCTTGATGGCAGAATAACACGGGCGGCGCAAGGGGATTCCTCGCGCCGCTTTCCGTTTTATTATAGTGGTTTTATGATCAAGTCCTTCATGTGGACTCCATAGGCGCGTGTGATATAGTAAAAACATGGCAGGGAAGAATACTACAATCCACGCGAGCATTCCAGTGATTTACCTCAAGGAGGGGGAGTCATTCATTTGTTATTCTCCTGCGTTTGACCTCGCCGCCCACGGCAGTTCATTTGAGGATGCGAGGCGGTCGTTTACCAAAACCGTAAAGCTTTTTATGGCGCACGTGACGAAAAAGGGCACATGGGGAGAAGTCTTGCGCGAGTACGGATGGAAAAAGAACAAACGAAATTGGGACCCTCCACGCGTTATTGGTCAGGGAAGTAAAGTCATAGAACTTCCTGTGCCTGCATAATCCGTGCCGGTACTTCGTCCAATTCATTACAGAAAATTTGAGCAGTTCCTCCGCGCGGTGGGATGCCGCTTGGTGCGGCAGGAGGGGGACCATCGCGTATGGGACAGACCGGACTTGCTGCGCCCGGTGATTGTGCGTACCAAGAAAGACCTTCCCGTATTCGAAATCAAAAGCAACCTTCGCACGCTCGGCATTGATACGAGACAGTATTTGGAAATTATGGAGCGGCTGTAGCCATTACTCTTATGCAATCCGAATACGCCAAAGCGGGCGTGGACTACGTCCAAATGGAGCCCTTCAAGCAACACATGGTGCGGGCGGGGCGGAAGACTTTAAAGTTCCCGGAAAAGCGGGGAGTCTTTATCTCGGAGGAAGCGACGGGGATGCACGGCGCGGTCTTTGAATATCGCGGCAATCAGCCGCACATGTGGTGCCAGACGCAGGAGGATTTGGGAAACAAAAACTGGATCGCAGAGTGGATGCGGCAGTACGCCCCTGCCGCCCTGAGCTCGTCGAAGGGTACACCAACCTACTACGATGCGATTGCGATTGACACCGCGCTCATTGTGGTAAACGACGTGATTGCGCAGGGGGCGATGCCGGTGGTCTTTACCGATCAAATTGAAGCATCGGACAGCGCGTGGTACTCGGACGAGAACCGCGCACGGGATTTGGCTGCCGGATTTTTGAAAATCTGTGAAGAAGTGGGAATGGCGATGCCTGCGGGGGAGTCTGCTTCGGTCACGTATCTCGTGAATCCGAAACAGCCTGTCCAAATGGCAGCGACACTTTCCGGGTCTGTTTCCGGCATCATTGCGCCCAAAGAGAATTTGATCACGGGAAAGAAGCTCGCGTCGGGCGACCGGATTATTGCGGCGACCTCATCAGGCATTCACTCGAACGGCATTTCGCTTCTCATCAAAAAAGCGCTCGAGCTCCCCGAAAAGTTTTTGACAAAGCTCCCGAACGGAAAAACGCTCGGCGAAGAAGCGCTTACTCCCACGCGGTCCTATGTGGCGCTTGTGGAAGCCCTGCTCGCGGAGAAAGTAGACATCCACGCGCTTTTGCCTGGCACCGGAGACGGCGTGGGGAAGCTCGCCTTCGATAAGCGGCCGTATAACTACCGTGTGCACTCCTGGGTGCCGGTGCATCCTTTGATGCAATTCGTGCGCGAGTTGGGAGTGGAGCTCAAAGATTGTTTGAAAACTTTTAACTGGGGCGCTGGCTATTATATATTCGTGCCGCCCGCGGAGGTGGAACGGGTTTTGAAAATAGGAAAGCGCGCTGGCTACACCCTCGCCGAAGTGGGAGTGGTGGAAGAAGGCGATCGGCGAGTAATCTTTGAACCGGAAAACATTACGCTCGGGGGCCCCGGGGAGGGGTAAAACTCTCAAAATTAAGATGTTAAGTTAACTTGAAAAGTCTTAACATCTCTGCTATAGTTGTTAAGTTATGAAATTAGGCGAATTTGTTCAACAGCCAGAAGGCTTTAAAGCGTTTACTCCAGGGAAGTTCCCACCTGCGGCTCCCTTTGAATTCTCAAAATTAACCGAACAGCTTCATGCCCAAGCTGCTCTTAGGGTGGGAAAACTTGATGGAGTTACCCAGCTTTTGCCTGACGTTGACCTCTTTATTTTTATGTATGCCCGTAAAGAGGCCGCTTTGTCGAGCGAGATTGAAGGCACAAAAGCGACTATGAGTGATGCCATCCGCGCGGAAGTTGAAATGACGAGTGATTTGCCAAAAGATGTTGACCGGATTCTGCACTATATCAAAGCTATGAATCAGGGATTGCGAAGGCTTGAGTCGCTCCCACTTTCAAATCGTCTTATCCGCGAGGTGCATAAAACTCTTCTTGAGGGTACGAGAGATGCGCCGGGGAAAACTCCAGGAGAGTTTCGAATTACACAGAACTGGATTGGCGGGGCGTCACCAGCTACCGCTCGCTTTGTGCCGCCTCCGGCGGGGGAGATGAAGCGCGCTCTTTCTGATTGGGAAAACTTCTTATATGAGAAGAATAGTCTTACGCCGCTCATTAGAACAGCACTCATGCACGCGCAGTTTGAAACCATCCATCCCTTTTTAGATGGGAACGGCAGAGTTGGACGTCTTCTGATTACATTCTACCTGTGCCATCAGGGTATTTTGGAGCGCCCGGTTTTGTACATTTCTGAATTTTTCAAAAAGCACCGCGAAGCATATTTTGATTTACTCGAGGGCTACCACAATAGGGGAGAAGTTGAGCCGTGGGCGAATTTCTTTTTGGAAGGTGTTGCAAATGTTGCTCAGGGTGCTGTGGAAACCGCAAAAAAAATAAACGTGCTGCGTGAAGAAGACATGGCTAGGGTACATGCTATCGGTGGTCTTCGTGCGAAAAGCGGCATGGTGGCGCTCCGCCGTCTCTATGAATTACCTATCGTCAACGTTCGTAAAATTGAGGACTGGACTGGTCTTTCTCGTCCGGCGGCTAACGGGCTGGTTAAAACTCTTATCAAGGAAGGGATATTGGAACAGCGTGACCGGCATACAAAGTATGGCCGTGATTTTGAGTACAAGAGGTACCTGAAATTATTCACTGACGAGACGAAATAAGGGGGAAAGATTACCACCATTAATGAATCAAATACGGGTACAAATTGAGACAATAACCCTTCACCCAATTTCACGTTCATGCGCGCGGGAAGTGCTTTCCGGTCTCGAGAAGTTTAAGATCATTCTTTTTGACTATGAAAAAGTACCCATGGTGGGTCAGGCTTTTGCCGATGAAATTTATCGGGTTTTTCAGGAACTTCACCCGGATATTCGTCTGGAAAATGAAAATATGAGCGAAGGAGTGCGCTTTATGGTAGAACGCGCAAAAAGTGAAGCGAGAAAGAAATAACGTAGCTCCTTGTGGCAGAGAGCGAGCCGAGAAAGAAAGAACAAATGGTTGCGCTGGTTACGCATATGCTTAGGTAGATTATCTCGCTGCCCCCGCTGGGGGAGATAGTCTGGGTTTTGTTTGCCCCGTGGTCCCGCCGCAGGCGGGATTTTACGGGGTTATCGTCATAGTTATCGTGCTTTAGCCCGCCTTTCTGCCCCGCGTGTTTTGGATTATGATGAAGAGAATCAATAATTGGTGCTTGCCAGCGAGGTTATAGAGCTAAAAGCGTTATATCGAGCAAACAAAATAGTTGATTAGTAGAGAAAATTGAGATTCGGAAATTAACATTATTATAGATTGAGTCGTGGGCGATTTTGATAATCGCGTATTCGTTTTAAGGCTAGATCGCAATATTGCTTATTATTGTCTATGCCTATAAATTTTCTGCCTGTCATAAGAGCAACAACAGGGAGAGTACCACTACCCATAAATGGATCAATAATCATATCATTTTCACTACTGGCGCCGATAACGAGACGGTTTATGAGTTCGATGGGTTTTTGAGACGGGTGTTTGCCATGTTTCTTTTCAGAAATTGGAGTTGACGGTATATCCCACATGTTTCTCATTTGTACTCCACCGTTGATCTCCTTAAGCTTTTTATAATTAAACGTCCAATTCTTTGCATTTTTTTTAGTTTCATTTATAGCCCAAATTACGTGTTCTGTGCTCTCGCATAGCATCCGTTGCGTTACATTCGGGAAGGCGTTTCGCTTATACCACACAATAGAGTTAATTAGCTTGCGATCAAAGCTTTGAAGGATAGAGCCAATTTGATAGATGTTGTGATATGAACCGAAAATAATAATATTGCCGTTTGGTTTAAGAACCCTAGAAATCTCAGAGATCCATTCTTTGGTGAAGGTCAAGTAGTCGTTATCCGAAAATTTGTCCCAGTGGGCATCAATTTTTGAAAAGTTTTTTTCTTTTGTCCAAATGCTATTTGATTGGAGCCAGCCGATCTTTTTTTTATGATCGTATCCGGAAATGTTGTATGGGGGATCGGTAATACAGTGATCGATAGAATGGTTGTGGATCGATCTCAAAACTTTTAATGCATCACCAAAAATCAGAGAGTTTTCTCCAGTAGTGCTAAACTTTTGCTTTAGTGCTACGCTTTTCATCGATGAATACTACTAATGTAAACAATCTTATACAACAACTGAAACAAATTCAATCTGATTTTTATGCGACTTTTGGCGTTACTGACATCATTACGAACAGCAAAATTTTTGAGATACTCATCGCCGATGCTCTTGATCATATTCTTATTCCCGGTCATTCAGGATCGCGTGATGCTAAAGATTCTATGGGTAATGAGTTTGAATATAAACACTATAAGGAAAGTAGTTCAAACCATACTTGGACATTTAATGATTTCTCAAATACAACCATCACAAAACTTACAAATGCTAAAGCAGTTATTTTTGCTCACATACAAGACGTTAATGCCTCTTTTCCAAAATTCGATTGGTATTATGAAGTACCAGGCCCGATAATATCGAGTTATTTAGCAAAGGCAACGCGGAGAATAAAAAATAATAGAAAAATGATCAATGTAAGTCCTAATCAGATTGAAAAGCATTTGGGACTTACGAAGCAACTAATAAATCGTTCTGCTGGTCGTTATTTCTCTTGGATTAAGAGCATTGTTGATGTCACTGGTCAGATTGAGGCGCAGGTTGGCACGGCCGGTATTCTCACAAGTAATAAGTTTTGGGAAGTTCTGGTTGCGCTTAAATTAGGTCATAAGGTTCAGTCTGAACAAGCCAAACATGATGCCGTCGACGACTTTGGTGATTTGTATGAATATAAAGTTGCAAAGGGGTCAAGTTGGAGCTTTCAGGATATTTCATGTGAAGTTTTGCATAAGTATCTTTCTGATAAAAGCGTTATACTTGCCAGCGTTGATAAAAATGATTTTGTTGTGAAGAAAATATATGATGCTAGTGCAAAAAGAGTGGTTAAACTACTTAGGAGAAAATTACGCGAAAAAAGACAGCGATATCTATCTTTGGAGAAAGAAGTTAGAAGAAAACAAGTTTCCCTTAACCAAAAAGATTTAAAGAGTATTCGAGCAAAGCTTGTATATCCATCAGATTAAAACAGCTTTTTGGGTATTTTTTCTATCCTTTCTAAGGACTGCTTCCAATATTGCTTTGATATCTCAAAGCCGATGTAATTTCTTTTTGCTTCTAAACAGGCAACGGCCGTAGTGCCGCTACCCATAAATGGGTCTAACACTATATCGCCTTCCTTCGTAGTTAAATTTATCATTTTTTTAATAAGCTCTACTGGTTTCTGAGTAGGATGAATTCTGTTTTTACCCTTAGGTGCCTGAAACTTAATGATGTTGTGTTCATAGTTGCTATTCCAAGTAGCACCTGGCTTCTTGCCTATAACTACCGCCTCCCACGCATTTAGGAACCTAGATTTTGCGTTTAGAGGAACGGGATCGGGTTTTTGCCAAACAAGAACATCTATTGCTATAAACCCTTTTTTTTCTAACCCATCGATAAAGAATCCAACATCCCTCTTCGCGCAAAAAGTCATCATCCACCCTTTTGTTTTTATTAGCGCAATTTCAAACCACTCCTTACTAAATGTATCCCACTCGCCAAAATTAAAATTCAGTTTTGCTGTTGTTCCTAATCTTTGGCCTTTACAGTTAAGTTCTCTACTAATGCCATACGGCGGATCAGTAACTATTAGATCAATGGATCTGTTGGGAAGTTTTTGTAATTCTTCTACCGCATCCCCGCAAATAATTTGGTTCAAAGGAAGCTTCTCATGTACCTCTGGTTTTTCGCACTCGCGAAAAAGAACAGATGAATTTTTTTCTTCCCGTATTACATCAAGAACTATGCCTTGAATTGAAACATCACGACCGTTCCGTAAAATAATAGACTCCATATTTTTATTTGCTGGCTGTAGACGTATGTGCCCCTTCTCTTTATAAAACTTTTTGAGTGTTGCCTCGTGATTGTCAATAAGCGCAACCACTTTTTGTCCATTCTCGGCAGTGGATTGATGTTGAACCAAGATAATGTCTCCATCATTTATATTTTCGTCGATCATACTGTTGCCAACTACGCGTAAAGCGTAGACCTTTGACGACGAAGAGACCTTACTTTTCGGCACCGCGATTGTTTCTTTTGGGATATCGAATAAAGCTATCGGGACTCCGGCGGCGATCGTTCCGAGGAGGGGAATTTTAATAAGAGGTTGTTCCTCGGTGATCCTGATAGCCCGGGGCTTATTTTCAATTCTTTCTAAATACCCACCTTCTTTAAGTCTTGTTACATGGAAGTGAGCAGTGGAAACTGAAGCCAGCTTGAACTTTTTCTGAATTTCCTGGAGGGAGGTGGAATATCCTTTCTTTCGCGAATATTGCTTTATAAAATCTAGAACCTCTTTTTGCCGCTTTGTGATCATTGTGGATAATTAGGTATTGCTACTTTCTATTTATTTTCTATTATTGGAGAATGGGGTCAATAGAGAGTTATCCCCAACTACACAAGTGAGTCTGAGTAAATGATTTCATGGGCAACAGACAGAAAGCACAAATTGAGTCACTAACAAAGCAAGTTTCTGATTTAGAGGCAAAAAATCAGGAGCTTTTCAATGTTTCAAAGGCAAAGGAAGATGAGCACAGGACCGAGATTGCGAGAATTAATGAAGAATGGAAACAGAAGCACGAGACGACACAACAAGCGAATGAAGTGAGGATTCATGGGTTTGAGGTTGAAATTGAAACCTTGAAGAAGGAAATTGCGGAGAAACAGGTGCAACTTGACAGAAAGGAACTAAAGAAACTGGCCGCTGCTTATAACGAACAAGAAGGCGTTTATGAGTCGGCTGCATCGCGGTGGTTAAGAGTGCTAATCGGCGTGGCTATTTCTTTAGTAATTTCTGCGGGAGTTTCTATATATCTTTCCGTGCAGAAGCCTTGGTATGAGAAATTTGAGTACTATGTAGTTGATATTATTCTGATCAGCGCAGTTTGGTTTTGCAGCTCTCAATATACTTATTTAGTTAAGTTGCGGAATGACTACGCTAACAGGAAGACTCTTGCCCAATCGTTTCATAATATTTTGAGCAACTTGCCGGAGGATGAGCCGATTAAAAAGAATTTTATTGAAAAAGCAACAGACGTTTTGTGTGCGCCCAGTTTGAGTTTAGATAAGGAGCCGGTACTCTCTAAAAAGGTATTCAAAGATACAGCTGAGATTATTGGTGCTGTATCGGGTAAGTAGTATTAAGCAGCTTGTATAAAAAATAACCCCATGCCCCTCGGCGTTGGGGTGCCCGGATAGTCCTGTCTGCCGGCCCGCTTCGCCGGGGCTTTAGCGAGGCGAGCAGGCAGGGAACCTGCGAGTGTGCGTCGGGGAGATCGCTTTCACTGGAAACCCACCCTTGGGTTTGGTAGTATGTGGGTATGGCAATAGTCCGTGCAGATTGTCAGCTCTCCGTATCTTTCCTTAAAGAAGGGAAGCAATTTGTGGCATATTCTCCCGCACTGGATATCTGTACGTGCGGTAAAACGCTTGCGCAAGCGCGGAAGCGTTTTGCGGAGGCATCGTCCCTTTTTCTTGAAGAGCTTTATAAAAAGGGGACATTACAGGAAGTGCTTACCAACTTGGGATGGAAAGTACAAAACGAGAAATTAGTTCCTCCGGTAGTGGTGGCGCAAGAAGAGCAAAAAGTTTCAGTGCCGGTATAAATTTACCGAAAGTGAAGTCCAGAAATGCCGCACCTCGCGCCGATTCACTGGAAGAAATTTGAGAAGTTTCTTCTTTACGTCGGTTGTACGCTCGAACGCGAGCGTGGTGACCATCGCATTTATGAACGGGCGGGACTCACGCGTCCACTCGTGGTTCCTCGTGTGACGGCGATTCCGATCTTTATCCTTCGCAACAATTTGCGCGTGCTCGGTGTTTCAGTTGAGACCTATCTTGAGATACTAGAGAAGTGCTGATTTCGCCGCTTCAAAAATAACCCTATGCCCCTCGGCGTTGGGATGCAGGGCGTCCGCGGATAGGAGTTTTGAGTAATCCTGCTTTTGGAATTCGGCGTGGATATCGATGAGCGTTACAGATTCGCTTGCGGCTATTTTTCGGATGCGGGCGTTGTAGTCCTCCACGTATTTGTTGTGTCGCGATTTGACGTTGCTTTGGGGAGATGAGGCGTTTGGAAAAAAGTGCCGCGCGGCATCACTTGATGACGGAGGCTTCCTTGTTTGAGTCACGAGAGTCTTCGGCGATAGGTGCGGAATGAAGCTTGTCTCTTTTTGAACCGTCCCTTGAATTCCCTTTCCACCCGTTGCCGGACTTTCCCAATTGATTTTTTGCTGTGATTTTTCACGCGTTACTCCTTTCCCGTTCTCACATCCTTTTCAAGGTTTATACATTCATACTACACCAAAACCAGCGCGACTTCATGCCCGCGCGGTGCATACGTTCCTGCCGGACTACTTTTTTTCGTCACCCGCGCTCAAAAGTTTTTCCACATAGTAGAGCGCAAAGCCGACGATGAGGGTGAGGAGGAGCGCATAGACGAACTTCGCGACGAGCGTGTCGGTTTCCGTCGGGAAGATGGTGCGGATAAGCTGGGCAATCGCGTCGTTCCATGCAAGACCCACGACGAGCCCGAACCCCGCGCCGATGTAGGTCGTCATCCGCTTCAGAACACTCCTCTTCGCTTCTTTGAGTTCCTCAACCAGTTTTTCCTTCTGCATGATGAATATTATACACCACAGCTCCCATTCATTTTATAAAATCTCCAAGAGGCTTGTTGCTATTCAAGTATTTTGCAAAATACTTGAATAGCAGGAGGATGATACAATATAATACATAATACAAGAGCATGGAGAACACCTCGCGGGGGCTTGAGCGCATCATCAAGGGGTTTGCGAATCATCGGCGGTTGGAGATAATAGAGCTTCTGAAAAAGAGGCCGGAACTTTCCGTGGAGGAAATTGCCGACGAACTTCACATGAACTACGAGAATGCCTCGGATCATATTCGCAAACTGGCGATTGCGGGGTTGGTCATGAAGCGTTATGAGGGGACAACTGTGCGTCACAAGCTTACGCCTCGGGCAGAAGCCGTACTCACTTTCTGCCGTTCGCTAAAATAGCCAAAGTGGTCCGTTTGTGCGTCTGGCGTGTGCGGGAGTCTCTTATTTCAGTATTTTGCAAAATACTGAAATAAGAGTAGAGGGCGTGAAAGAGGCAGGAGGTAAGAGAGCGAGAGATGCGAGAAATATGATAGGCTGGTGTATATATCATGTTGGGGAGAAATAAGGAGGAAGCGAGAGTGTTGGTGGGAGTGCTCAAAAATCGCCGCGATCTCGATATTCTTTTGCGGGAGCGGTGGTACCGGATTCCGGTGCGGCATATGCCGAAGCGGAAGTTTGAGTATATTGCGTTCTACCAGCCGGCGGCGTTTGGGATGAGTGGAAAATGCATCCGGTATTATTCCCGCGTGGCGGAGAGGGACATCAAGAAACGCAGGGCATTGTTGCCGGACGAGGCGGCACACCGGCAGGCGGATGCGGATTACGTGCAGATTCATGTGCGGAACGTGCGGGAATTGCGGCATCCGGTTCGGAATATTTTGCCCCGGCGGGTGATATTCGGGTTTACCACGCTCGACACGCTTCGGAAGGCGAGAAATATGCTCGAGGTGTACGGCGTGGCGGACACGGAAACGGTGATGCGTGAGGCGTTGCGCGGCGCGGGCATACGCGCCGTGTTTCAGAAACATCTCTCCTACGGAAAGAAAGGTGCAAGAAAGCGCTACTGCCTCGACTTCGCGATTTCCTGCAGGCGGGGAGCGGTGGCGATTGAGTGCGATAATACAAAAGCGCATTCCGGGGCGCGGCAACGGGAGAGAGACAGAGCGAAGGATACGTTTCTCCGGCAGCGCGGATGGACAGTGCTGCGGTTTGCCGAAAAGGATATCATTGCGAAAATGGAGCATTGCATGGCGCGCGTGCGGCGCGCAGTCCGCACGCTTGGAGGATTAGAACGCCAGTAAGTGCTACAAAGAATATGAGAATATTTTCGGGTGAGTATTTGGCTGTGTTATATGGGCTAATTCGTGCGAATTAGCCCATAAGGGTTCGTTCGTTTTGACAACCAATAGCATTTTCATTGTCTCTGTGGTAGGGTGCTTTCCATGTCACCTATCAGCGGTTTTCAGAATCTCGGCATCGCCCCGAACATTTTGGGAGTGCTCGGGAAACTCAACTTCACCACGCCGACGCCCATTCAAGCGCGTTCCATTCCCACGGGGCTTGAGGGAAAGGACCTTGTGGGCATCGCGCAGACGGGGACAGGAAAGACGCTTGCATTTGCAATCCCCATGATTCAGGCGGCGCTCCGCGGCGAGAAGGGGCTGGTGGTGGTGCCCACGCGGGAGCTTGCCTTGCAAGTATACGAAGCGTTCGGAAAAGTGGGGGGGGCGCTTGGGGTGAAAGGCGCGGTCCTTATCGGCGGGGAGCCCATTGGCAGGCAGCTGCAGCAGCTTCGGCGGAATCCGCAGATTGTAATCGGCACACCCGGGCGCATCATTGACCATCTTGAACAAAGGACGCTGTCCCTCGGTGCCGTCAAAATCCTCGTCCTCGACGAAGCCGACCGGATGTTCGACATGGGGTTCGCGCCGCAGCTCGCACGGATTCTCGCCGTCCTGCCCGTCGCGCGGCAGACGATGCTCTTTTCCGCGACGATGCCGGAGGACATCGTGCGCATCGCCCGCGCGCACATGAAACTCCCGGTTCGCGTGGAAATCGCGCCGCAGGGCACCGCGGCGGAGAAGGTGAGCCAGGAAGTGTTTTTTATCGAAAAGAGAGATAAGTCGCGCCTCCTCGAGAAAATTCTCGCGGAGCGGAAGGGCTCGACGCTTATCTTCGCGCGGATGAAATTCGGCGCGAAGCGGATTGCGGCGGGGTTGCGCGCCCTGGGGTACCGCGCTGCGGAGCTTCACTCGAACCGCTCACTCGGCCAGCGCAAGGAGGCGCTTGAAGGATTCCGGAATGGGAGGTACCGGATACTCGTCGCGACCGACATTGCCGCGCGCGGCATTGACGTGAAGGGGATTGAGCTCGTGGTGAACTATGACTTGCCCGCGAGCGCGGAGGACTACGTCCACCGCATCGGGCGCACTGGACGCATGGGCGGTGTGGGGCACGCGATTTCTTTTGCGACTCCGAACGAAAAGGGAGACGTGCGGAGCATTGAGCGGCTCATTCGCGCCACACTCCCGCTCTCGCGGCTCCCCGCCGACCTCCCGCCGCCCCGCGCGGACGTGATTCCCGACCGCGGGCCCTTCCGCGGCAGGCGTCCCTTCCCGCGTTCTCCCCGTCCCGGTTTTTCTTCTCCGGTTCCGCGTCATGGTCATAGTTATAGTTCTGGTCCTGGCTATCCTTCTTCTCGTCCTCGTCCCGGCTTCGGACGCCGCCCGCCCCGCCCGCACCGTTTCAGCCGGCGGTAGGGCGTTGTGCACATCTGCAGAGTTGCCGCGCGGGCAGGATGCCGTACAATATAAAAAGCGGGGAGAGAGATATGACATTTGAATATGAGAAAGAGATGAAATATGAAATTCGAAGAATTCAAGAAGCGATTGGAAGAATTGCCGTTGCGGTATCCGGTTGATTTCAGGGATCGCCTCACCTGCGGGGTTTCGGAGGGAATCAAGGTAGAACAGTTCCCGCGTTGTGTGGAGTCTTGGGACAAAGTAATCGTGGCACGCGTGAGCGTGTGCGGCGATACTCCGCTCACACGAGTGGAGGTGAAAGCAATGGGCGAGGATTTCGGCGACGCTGATTTTGAGAGGGCGTGTGTTCTCCTTGGACAAGCGGACGCCCTCCGCGCAGACGCGTTGCAGCCAGTTCCTGCGTAGCCGTTTCGAAATTACTTTAAGCAGTAAAACAGCCATGGTTCCACGCGAGCCACCGGTTGTTTTATTCTCTCTCGTTCCTTGTGTGCAATATTCCAACATTCTTGAGAATGTTGTAATGTTTGCTTGTGTATGAAAAAGGGTTCGGTGGTGCTCGTGGGGGTGCTCAAAACCCGCCGCGATTTGCATATCTTACTCAGGGAGCATTAGTAGGGGAGTGATACGGCTCAACGAACGCGAGGTTGTTTCATATGCCTCGAGATGTGTGGCAAAAGTTCGAAGCATTGTCCGCGGACTTGACGGGATTGTGTGAACGTCGGACGGCGTACCGCATGTGCGGTACGCCGTGTTGCCCTCATTCCTCTCCGTGTTTACCCGTTCATCGGTTACTCACGGGAATTTTCACTGCCTTAAGAAACCCGATAGTGGTCCCGTTTTGATGGAGGAATCCCTCCCAGACCCCGTCCTCGTCTATCTGAATTGTTCCTAATTGTGTCCACTGCGGCGCCCCGAGTTCCCGTTGGTACTTCACGTCGTACTCCTCATAGGGGTCGCCCATGATGTAGATGAAGAGCGCGGGAACCCCTTCTGCCTTGCGGATGGCGGATTGCGGGGGTGTCCCTGTTATTGCGAACGGCGCCGTTTCATCGTAGCTTACAAAGCCGTCGACGAACGAAGTTATACTGTGCCATCCTTCTTCCCCGAGGACACCCATGAGTATCCGGTATCCCTCTCCCGGCGCGGCGAACTGAGTGCCGTGCATGCCCCAATACCGCGTGAGTTCCCATCTGAAGAAGCCAGTAAAGTTTCCCGTGTCGTTCCGGAGCGCGACGCTCCCCAAGAGCTGGCCGAGGGGCTCGCCGTCCTTCGTGAGGTACGCTTGTACTGTTGCGGTGCCCACAACTTGCAGGGTAAACCAAAACTCGGGAAAACTTCCGGCGCGAATTTCCCTCGGTTCTTGGGACCCGAGAAATTTGATTTCCGGTCCCGGCGCGATGATAACAACGTCGTTGCTCCTGTCCCATGGGGCGAAAAGAACGCTGCCATCCGTTTCCATAACTTCGACGCGGTAGATTCCCGGATAGATGCCCCCGGGAATTTTCCAGCGCCACCCGCCCTTGGTTGTTTTCTCACCCGTTTCAAGGCGGACGTCCTTCGCAACCGTGACTGTCCGCGCCGAGAGTTCATCCCACTGCACTCCTTCCGGAAGGAGAATGATTGTCAGTGAAATGTCCTTCCCCACATGGCTCGCGGGACGTTCCCACGCGATATCAAGGGTTTTCCCTGCATAGTACACACCTTGCTTGATAGGCCTCAAGGTAAGGGGCGTGGAGGGATTGCTCGGTTCGGTCTGCGCGTCAGCGTTGCCGCTTGCGGCGAGCGCAAGTAGCAGTAACACTCTTGCTCGCTTCATATTCACCTCTCTTTCTTTGCGGTGTTGCGGTTGTTCTGTTTTTCCTCGTGTTAAGAGGACTGCAGATAGCGTAGCACTCATGCTATGGCTTTTCCAGCGGGTTTCGTGGAACAAAATTTTCAATGTGCGAGTGTCATTCCCGTGAAAGCGGTAATCCACTGGAGTCCGATGCGCATTCTGGATTCCCGCGTTCGCGAGGACGACAAAAAGGCGCAAGCAACATGACAAGCGCCCCTGTGGATAAGTATATATTGTATATAAATCTGGAACTTATAAAATATAAATGTGGATTCCCGCGTACGCGGGAATGACAAGCACCGATGAATAACAGACTTATTCAACTCACGGCGAAGCAGGAGCGGTTTTACGATGCGCTCCAAAAACTTATGGCGAAGAGGGGCGAGTCGCCCACGATTGCGGAGCTTGTGCGGCTCATGAAATTCTCTTCGCCGCGGGCGGTGACGCAATATCTCGAAGCACTCCAGAGGAAAGGGCTGATTGAGCGGCGGCGGTATGCGCGGCGGGGAATCCGGCTTGTCTCGCCCCGGGCGGACGAGCTTATGACCGTGCAAATTCCCGTGATTGCCTCGGCGGGATGCGACCACATGAGTGTCTTTGCGGAGCGGAACTTCGGGGACTACGTGTGCGTCGCGACGGAGCTTTTGCAGGGCAAGAAAATCGACAATGTGGTCTGCGTCAAGGCGGTGGGGGATTCGATGCTCGACGCGGGCATCAAGGAGGGCGACTACGTGCTGGTTGAAGTGACGGAGACGGCGGAGGCGGGTGACCTTGTGGTTGCGCTCCTCGACGGCTTCGCGCTCATAAAAAAGCTCGAGCTCGCGAACAACGCGGTGATTCTCTCGCCGGTGTCCTCCGACCCGCAGTACAAGCCGCTCATCGTCGGCAAAAACTTCCGCTTGTTCGGCAAGGTAATTGACGTGATTCGGATGGAAGCGAAGCACGGCGAGATTGAGATTATCCCGCTCATCGACAGCCCCGAGGAGCCGCGGATGGAATACAAGTTTGTGGATTAGCAACGAGTTGCTGTGGGTGTGGTATACTGACCCGCGGCATGAGCGGAGAAGCGATCAAGAAATTCTTGGGCAATGCGACGACGGTCGCGGTGGTTTGCAATCAGTGGGGCGACACCGGGAAGGGCAAGTTCGTGGACCTTTTGAGCGGGTGGGCGGACGTGATTGCGCGGGGTACGGGAGGGGCGAACGCGGGGCACACGATTCGCATCGGGGATAGACAGCACATTTTTCACCTCATTCCTTCCGGCATTCTCCGCGACACGGAGGGAAAAATCAACGTTATCGGGAGCGGGACGGCATTCGACCCCCGCGCCGCCTGCGAGGAGCTTGCTGTTTTGGAAAAGGCGGGGTTGAGCTACGGCAATCTTCGTATCGCGCACAATGCGCGGCTGGTGCTTCCGCAGCATGTCGTGCTCGACCGCGTGCGCGAGAGCAACGCGGGAGGCAGAGTCGGCACGACGGGGCGGGGCATCGGGCCCGTCTATGCGGACCACTATGCGCGCGTGGGGCTCTTCGTGAACGATATGTTAAATCCGGAGGTTTTCGCGCGGAAGCTTAAGCAGAACCTCCGCGAGAAGCTCACGATCTTGCGGAACTATGACCCCGAGGTGGTGCGCCGCGTGCTTGAGCACCCGCACGCGGGCGGCGGGCGGTTTTGGAACAAAGAAGCGATTTTTGATACGGCGGCAATCATGGAAGCATACCGCGAGTACGGCGCGCGCCTGCGCGTGATGGTTGCGGACACGGATTCGATGGTGCGCACCATGCGGGAGCAGGGCAAGCACATTCTCCTCGAGGGCGCGCAGGGGAATCTTTTAAGTGTGGACATTGGGACGTATCCATATGTCACCTCCTCGGATGCATCCGTGCGGGCGCTCGCGCAGGGGGTGGGGCTCCGCGAGCGGGATGTGGACCTCGCACTTGGGATTGTGAAGGCGTTTTACATGACTCGGGTGGGTGAGGGGCCGTTTCCTACTGAAATCGGCGGGGCGGAGTCTGCCGCGTGGTGCAATACAAGCGGCATCACCAAGGCAACCGAGGAGGAACAGTTTCCCGACGCGGACGTGAACGACGCGGTTCCATTCCGGCAGGGGGTGGGCATCCGCCGCGCGGGAGCGGAATACGGCGCGACCACCGGGCGCCCGCGGCGGGTAGGGTGGCTTGACTTGCCGCTCCTGCGCTATTCCAAGCACTACACGGGTCAGGAAGTGGTTTTGACGAAGCTTGATGTGCTTGATGCATGCAAGGAAATCAAAATTTGTACGGCATACGAGTATGGCGGTCCCGATTACCAGTTTGGCGCGGAGACGCTCCGCGCGGGGAAGAAACTTGAAGTGGCTGTTCCCGACACCGAAGTGATGGCGCACTGCGCGCCGGTCTACGCCGCGTTCCCCGGATGGTGCATCCCGATACGGAGCATGCGCTCGCACCGCGAATTGCCGAAGCAACTCTTGGACATTATCCGGTTTGTGGAGAGGGAGGCGGATGTACACGTGCGGGCGGTCTCTGTGGGACCGGATCGCGAGGAGACGATTTTTGCCGGGTAAGTTCACTCGTGCATTTCACGATGCACTCGCATCAATATGGGGAAGTCGGACTTCCTTGAGGAAGTCCGACTTCCTAACATTGAAGAGGCGCCCTGCGTGACACATGTGGGACCGCCCGTGATGCGACGTTTATTTTATTCTGGATTCGATGTACAATGGCGGGGATATATGGACCGCGAAGTTATCGCCGCGCATGCTGATTACGTCTTGAAGGAGACGAATTTCCCGGAGTTGGGGGCGCGCCGGCAGGGGAAGGTGCGCGACGTGTATGACCAAGGAGACCGGCTGGTACTTGTCGCCACCGACCGGTACTCCGCGTTTGACCGGAACCTTGCGCTCATTCCGTTCAAAGGGCAGTTGCTTACGGCGATTGCCCGTTTTTGGTTTGAGAAAACGAGGGATATTATCCAAAATCATCTTCTCGCGAATCCCGACCAGAACGTGATTGTGGCGAAAAAGTGCACGGTGCTTCCCGTCGAGGTTGTCCCGCGGGCGTATATCACGGGCGTGACGGGGACTTCGCTTTGGACAAAGTACCAGCAAGGAGCGCGCGACTTCGGAAACTTCACGCTTCCCGAAGGGCTCAAAAAGAACCAGAAACTTGACCGGACGGTTCTTACCCCCACCACCAAGTCCGATGTGCACGATGAGCAAATCACGCCACGGCACATCGTGGAGCGCGGGATCATCGCGAAGGACATATGGGAAGAAATCGAGAAGGTGTCGCTCGCGCTCTTTGCGCGGGGGCAGGAAGTTGCCGCGTCGCGCGGGTTAATTTTGGTGGACACAAAGTACGAGTTCGGGCTTGATGCGGAAAAAAAACTCACGTTAATAGACGAGGTTCACACGCCGGATTCTTCGCGCTATTGGCAGATGGGGAGTTACGAGGAGCGGTTCGCAAATGGCGAGGAGCCGGAATATTTTGACAAAGAGTTTTTGCGTTTGTGGTTTAAGGCGCACTGCGACCCTTATAAGGACAAAGTGATTCCGGAAGCGCCGCTCGAGAAGCGAGTGGAGCTTGCCTACCGGTATGTGCAGATTTGCGAGCAGCTCACGGGGACGGCATTCGCGGCAGATTTCACTACCCCGATTGCCGAACGGATACGGAAGAATCTTGCGCAGTTTATGCGATAAAAGATACCACTATGCGGATGGTACGAATGATGCCAATGGATACGAATAGCGGTTCGCTCAATGCGATTAGCCCCGTGGACGGGCGGTACCGGAAGTACACCGAGCCGCTCGCGCGGTTCTTGAGCCACGCGGCGCTTATCCGGCACCGCGCGCATGTGGAAGTAGAATATCTTCTCGCGCTCTCTGCGGCGCGCATAGGCATCCGGCGGTTTTCGGCAAAGGAAGTGAAGGCGCTCCGCGCGGCGGCGGAGGTTTCGGCAAAAGGTGCCGCAATTGTGGATGCAATCGAGTGGAAGGGATATGGGAAGGTTCCCGCGACGCACCATGACCTCAAAGCGGTTGAGTATTTCTTGAAGATGAAGCTCGCGCGCACCTCGCTCAAGGACTCGCTCGAGTGGATTCACTTTGCGCTCACGTCGGAAGATGTGAACAATATCGCCTACGGGCTCATGCTCCGCGGCGCCTTGGGAGAAGTGCTCCTTCCCGCGCTTGAGGAAATCCACTCTGCACTTCGGCGTCTCGCGAAGGAAAATAGGAATGTGGCGATGCTTGCGCGGACGCACGGCCAGCCCGCGTCGCCCACGACGTTTGGAAAGGAATTCGCGGTGTGTGCCTCGCGGCTCGCGCGCCAGATTGATGGGCTTCGTGCGCACCATTTTCTCGTGAAGTTGAATGGCGCTTCGGGCAATTACAATGCGCATGTTGCGGCATTTCCAAAAGTGAATTGGGTTGCATTCACAAAAAAGTTTGTAGCGGGTTTGAATAAGGGGAGAAAGCTCGTGCTTGAGCCAAATTTCCTTACGACGCAAATTGAGCCCCACGATACCTATGCAGAGCTTTTCGACAATCTTCGGCGCGCGAATGCCGTACTTCTTGATTTTGCGCAGGATGTGTGGCGCTACATAAGCGACGGGTGGATTGGGCAGAGGGCGGTGAAGGGCGAAGTGGGCTCGTCCGCGATGCCGCACAAAGTAAATCCGATTCAGTTTGAGAACGCGGAGGGGAACCTAGGACTCGCGAATGCGCTCTGCGAGTTTTTCTCGCGCAAACTTCCCATCTCGCGGCTTCAGCGGGATTTGTCGGATTCAACCGCGGAGCGGAATTTCGGCGCGGCATTCGGACACTCGCTTGTGGCGTACCGGTATCTCCTCGAGGGGCTCCGCCGGGTGGCGGTGCATCGGGGTGCGGTGTCGGGCGCGCTCGCGGCGCATCCGGAAGTGGTTGCCGAGGCGATTCAAACGATTCTCCGGCGCGAGGGAGCGGCGATGCCGTATGAAAAACTCAAAGCGCTCACGCGCGGGAGGGAAGTGACGCTCAAGAGCATTCACCAATTTATTGATTCGCTCGATATTACGCCGAAGCTGAAGAAGGAACTTAAGAAAATTACGCCCGGGAACTACACGGGGCTTGCGGAAAAACTCGCGAGGAGTAATCACAAATAATGCGAATGGAGGCAAATAACGCGAATAAAAGGACCGCGCTTATTTCGGTTTATCACAAGGAAGGAATCGCTGAGTTCGCGGCGGCTTTGAGAGAGTTAGGGTGGAACATTCTCGCCTCGGGAGGCACGGCACAGCATTTGAAGGAAGCGGGAATTGAAGTGCGCGACGCGGCGGAACTCGTCGGCGAGCCGATTCTGGGGCATCGGGTAGTGACGCTTTCGCGCGAGGTGCATGCGGGGCTTCTTGCAAAACGGACGCCAGAACATCTTGCCGAACTCGAGCAGCATCACATCCCTTTTATTGATTTGGTGTGTGTGGATATGTATCCGCTCGAAGAAGAAATTAAAAAACCCGGGAGCGCTCGCGAGGCAATTATAGAGATGACAGACATTGGCGGGCCCACGATGCTTCGCGCGGGGGTGAAAGGCGGGCGGATTGTGGTGTGTGACCCATTGGATCGCGGGCGGGTTTTAGAGTGGCTGCGCGGGCGTAACGACGATCATGACTATAACTATGACGATAACGATGACTTTATTCGAGGACTCGCGGCGAAGGCGGAGGCGGCGGTTGCAAAGTATGTGCTTACGTCCGCAGGGTATTTAGGGGAAGGGAAATATGCGGGAATGGCGGGGGCGCGCGCGGCGGAGTGTCTCTACGGAGAAAATGGCTGGCAAACTCCCGCGGCGCTTTATTCGACTGGCACCGGGGATTCTCTCGCGCTTGACGCGTTCACGCTTATTGAGGGTACTCCTTTGAGCTATAACAACTGGGTTGATATTGACCGGTTACTGCAGACGCTCACGCATATCGCGGCAGGGTTGGAGGCGAACTTCCAGAGCGTGCCCAAAATTGCGGTGGCGGTAAAGCATGGAAATCCGTGCGGGGCGGCTTTTGGGGAAATGAAACCTGCCTCCGCGGGACGCTCCGGCGAGGCGAGGAAAGTTTTGGAGCAAGTGATTGCTGGAGATCCCTTGGCTATCATGGGCGGTGCGGTGATGACTAATTTTCCGATCGGGGCAGAAGAGGCGGAGACACTCGCCAGTTTCAAGATGCATGGAGGTGTACGCCGGTTGCTTGACGCGGTGGCGGCACCGAGTTTTACGCCTGAGGCAATCGAGCTTTTGCGCCGGAAAAAAGACAAGTGCCGGTTTGTGGCGAACGAGGCGTTGCTCCGGGTGGGGAAAGCAATGCTCGATGCCTCGCCGCGATTCCGCTATGTGCGCGGGGGGTTTTTGCAGCAGCCGAACTATACGTTCGTACTGGATTTGAAAAAGGCAGTGCGCTATGGGCCTGAGGCGAGTCCTGAATTACAGCGTGATTTGGTGTTTGCGTGGGCGGTGGGGTCTACCTCGAATAGCAACACAATTGCGCTTGCGAAGGGCGGCATGCTCCTCGGGGATGGGGTGGGACAGCAGGACCGGGTGGGAGCGGCGGAATTGGTTTTGCACCGAGCGAAGCGGTCGGGGCACGATACTGCTGGAGCCGCCGCCTACAGCGACAGCTTTTTCCCGTTCCCCGATGCGCCGCAGGTCTTAATCGACGGCGGCATCCGCGCGATACTCTCGACGAGCGGCTCGGTACGCGATGAAGACACCATCAAACTGTGCGAAGCGAAGGGAACCTCGCTCTATCTTGTTCCCGACAAGGAAGGGCGGGGATTTTTCGGGCATTAGAAAACATTCCAATATTCTATAGAATGTTGGAATGTTTTTGAGATGGCGGATGCGTGACGCCTCGCTTGGTTGCTAACTTGTGCCGATGATGAGTGCCGCTCCCGCGAAGATGAGGAGTGCTCCGATGAGGAAGTACCAGCTCGGCGCAGTTCCGAATATCACCATGCTGAAGAGCACCACGAAGAAGGGATAGGCGATTTCAAAGATAGAGGCGGTCGAGGCGTCAAGGAGTTTGATGCTCGAGAAGATGAAGAAGTTCGCGAGGGCGGCAAGGAGGAGGGAAAGTATGATGAGCGTCCACACTTTGCCGGATACCGAGAAAATGGGGGTGAGGGAGCTTCTTTGAAAGAACGCGATGGGGAGAAGGAGAATTGCGGTGATGAGGGAGCCCACAAAGAGGAGCGTAAAAGGGGACGCGTCGCGGAGGATGCGCTGGTCGAGCGCATAGACCGACCCCCAGGTAACCGCGGCGCCTATCGCATAGAGGAGTCCGGCAAGCGACATAAAGGCAGTATATCAGAGAATCTCAAATGTTTTCTCCTTTGAGGTGCGCCCGGATATAAGCCGGATGCGGGAGAGGGACACTCCGAAGTGCCGCGCAAGCGCTTCCATAATGGCAAAGTTCGCCTTGTTCTCCTTCGGCGGTTCGGTGACCGCAATCACGTAGTGCGCGTCGTCCAGTTTCTCGACAGATGCAGCTTTCGCGTTTGGTTTTGCGCGGACGAAAATTTTCATTGGGTTTATGCACACCTTCCGGCGAGCGTGGTGTGCTACACTCTCCATAATACCCTATGGCGAATGAGCAACTCCTTGCGTATGTGAAGGCGCAGCGCGCGAAGGGCGTGAGCGATGAGGCGATAAAAGCGGCGATTTTGAAGATTGGCTGGCCTCCGAAGGATGCGGACGAGGCGATGGAGGAAGGCGTGGCGGTTCCCTCCGTCGCTCAAGCTATGGAGGGCAAGCCTGTCTCCACCGACTCGGCTTTCGCAGCTCCTCCGGTGAAAGAGGCGGCTATGGCGGACAAACCCGCAGCGCCGGCAACGCCGTCCACACCTACTCCGATTCCTGCGGCGCAATCTCCCGCCGAGACAACTCCCTCGCGCACGCGCATCACGCCCGACGCGCTCACAAATCCCGCCGGAGCCCCCGCCATTATTCCTTCGTCCGAACTTCCCGCATCCGCGCTCTCCCCAAAAACCGCGCCGATTGCCGGCGCGGGGATTCCCGTAGATTCAATTTCCCCGAGCGTTCCCATTGCGCCAACCGCCCCGGCTGATGCCGCCTCGGTGCTTCAATTGCCCACGGACTCCGTTGCCGCGGCGCCGGAAATTGTTCCCATCAATCCAGAACCCGAGCCCTCGGCGGCGAAGCCCGCATCTCACAGAACCCCCTCATTTGCCGTGGCGCTTCTCATCGTACTCATTGTGGGGGTTGCCGGTTTCGGATACTGGTACGTAACCCGCGAGAAAGCGCCGGCAGACACTACGGCGGTGGAGGATTTCTCCGCGGCAGTTCCCGCTCCCGCCGCGCTGCCCGAAGAAGAGCCCGCGGCGGCTCCCACGCCTTCTGCGGACGACATTGACATCGCTGACGCGAAGAATGTGTTTGAGATTATCCGCGAGGCGAATGTGAAGAAAGATACGGCACTTGAACGCCAGTACTTGAGCGCGCAGACGCTCACCACTGTCGCGTCGTCAACAAAATGGAAGCCGGTGTGGTACAAAGACCTTGAACTCTTGAGCGCGGCGAAGGAGGGCGAGGTGGTGGTCATGAGTATTGTTTCCATAAAGGAGAACGGGGCAACAAGTACTGCGGAGACGGTCTTCGTGAAAGAGGAGACGGGATGGAAGCTCGGGATTATGGAGAGTTTGCAGCGGGCGCTTCTGCCGAAAGCTGCCGGTACGGCAACGTCAACCGCAAGCTCGACGCCTACGTCCACGCAGCAGAAGTCTCCCGTTGCTCCTGCTCCAACTTCAACGCCAAAGGCAGCGAGCAGTACGGGGCGATAGATTTTCCGTTTGAAGAAAAAACAGCCCTTGCGCAATGCGGGGCTGGTTTGATTTTATGGACTTCGGTATAGTAGCTTCATGAAAGTGCTCTTCGAGGTGACGGGGATTGTGGTACGGGGCAAGGGGGAGGGGCGCGCATTGGGGTTTCCTACGGCGAACGTCCCCTGCGCGCGCGCGTTTCCGAGCGGCATCTACCGGGGAGAAGTCCTTTGGGGGAAAACCATGTATCCGGCGGCAATCTATAAGGAGGAAAACAAAGAAGTAATTGAAGCGCATCTCCTGGACTTTACGGCGGATATATACGGGGAAACACTCACGATTGCGGCGCATGAGAAAATCCGTGATGCGGCTGCTTTCAGGACGCGGGATGAGTTAATTGCGGCGATACAGAAAGACATTGCATACATCAGAAACTGCAAAGTGTGCGCGAAGGTTAAACCTTTCTGCAAAACCAAGGTTTAACCTTGGCGCACCAAAAAATGTTTACGGGGATAATTACGGCGACAGGGAAGGTGAAGCGTGTTGCGTTCGCTGCGGCAAAGCCCCGTGGCGGCTCCGCCGCTTTACGGGGGAGTTGTGCGGTGCGCGTGGGGAAACCCGCAGGGTGGAAGCTTGCAAAGGGGGAAAGCGTGGCAGTGGACGGGGTCTGCTCCACCGTGGCGCGATACGGACGAAATCATTTCGAGGTGGAGTATATGCCCGAGACGCTCGCGAAGACGACTGCAAGTCGTTTTGCAAAAGGGGACGTGGTAAACTTGGAGCGTTCGCTCCGGTTCGGCGCCCGGCTTGGCGGGCACCTTGTGCAGGGGCATGTAGATACGACTGGCACCGTTTGTTCGGTCCGCAGGCAGGGAAGCTCGCGCATCATCACGATTGCGCTCCCGCGGCGGTACGGGAAGTTTATTGCGCGAAAAGGCGCAATATGCGTAAATGGAGTGGCGCTCACGGTGGTGCGGGCGATGAAAGGGCGGTTCAGCGTTGCGCTCATTCCGTACACGCTCCGGCGCACCAATGCGGGGCTTTTGAAGAAAGGCAGTGCCGTGAACGTCGAGGTAGATGTGTTCGCGCGGTACCTCGCGCAACTTTTGGAAAACGCGTATGCGAAGAAAAAATAAGAGCACTGCAAAGTTTCCCAACGCCTCGCGGCTGAAGGTGGGGATTGTGGCCTCCGAATATCACGGGCATATTGCGCGAGGGCTTCTTCGCGGGGCATTCGAGACACTTCAGGCGTGCAGGGTAAAAAAATCGAATATCGGCGTGCTCAAAGTACCCGGCAGTTTCGAGGTGCCGTTCGGGTGTTCCACCTTGCTTCGCATGGAGAAATACGACGCGCTCGTCGCCCTCGGGTGCATCATCAAAGGGGAGACCGACCACGACGTTCACATCTCCCGCGCGGTATCCCTCGCGCTCATGGACCTTTCGCTTGAGTACGGCGCGCCTATCGGGTTCGGCATCATCAATGCGAATAACCTCGCGCAGGCGAAGGCGCGCGCGGCGGGGGAGAATAACAAAGGAAAAGAAGCCGCGCTCGCCGCAGTGCGGCTCGGGATGCTCCAGCGCGGCGCCGCGCCTCCGAAGGAATCACGGATGGGGTTCTGAAATGGGTTCCGGTCCGCGGCACGACGTGCAGACCCCGTAAAACTCAAGCGCGTGCTGGGTGATTTTCGAAAAGTGCTTCGAGTGGCGGAGAATTGCCTGGTGTGTTGCGCCCACATCGCAGAGGCGCACATCCTCGATTTTCCCGCAATGGTTGCAGACGAGGTGGTGGTGTTCGTCCCCGCGAGAGAGCTCGTAGTGCGCGTGGTTGTGCCGCAGGTCCACCTGCCGAATAAGCCCCCTATGCTTCAGTGTTTTTAAAATCCGGTACACGGTTGCCTGGTCCGTTTTCCCGGCGAGCGTTTCGATGAGCGCCTGCGCGCTCATGGGCTCCTTCGTTTTCCCCAAGAGTTCCAGCACCAGGAGCCGGGGAGGCGTCGCTTTACACCCGTGCTCCCGGAGCATCCGCCGGAACTCCGAGCCGCTCTCTTTGATTTTGCTCTTTGCCATTTGCACTTTGCCATTTTACACAAATGCGAGTTACTTGCAAGTAATTTAATGCGTTGTTCGGCAAGATGTCGCGGTTGCAGAGCCGCGGAGTTTCACTTTTTTATTTTTTTCTGCTTGAATGGATGGTATGAAACATACCTATGCGGTGTGGGTGGCGGTAGCGGTGGTTGTCGTCGGAGCGGTGTGGTATTTCCAGAGCCGCAGCGGGGGTCCCGGAGCGGCGGGGGGAGACGCGATTTCTGAAGAAGAGGCGGTACAGAAGGTGGTGGCGGGAGCGTCCCCGGTTGCTCCGCTGCTCGCATCGGCGATGCTCGAGGCGGTTGCGGCTGCCGACAAGGAGGCGGGGTACGTGCGCGCTCCGGAGCTTGCTGCTCCCGCAGAGTTTTTGAACAGCACGCCCTTCACGCTTGCGGACGCCCTTGGCAAAAAAGTTATTCTGCTCAATTTTTGGACGTACAGCTGCATCAACTGCATCCGTACCCTGCCGTACCTGAACGCGTGGTATGAAAAATACCGCGCGCAGGGGCTTGAGGTCGTGGGGGTGCATACGCCAAAGTTCGAGTTTGAGAAAGAGAAGAGCAATGTGGAAACGGCGCGTGCGCGGTACGGCATCACATACCCCGTGGTGCTCGACAACAGCCGCGGCACGTGGGACGCGTACGCGAATCTCTACTGGCCGCATGCGTATGTGATTGACCCGGCGGGATACATTGTGCATGAGCGTATTGGCGAGGGGGGATATGAGGAGACCGAGGCGGTTATTCAAAAGCTCCTCGAGGTGCGGGCGATTGCCGTGGGTGCGCCCGTGCCGACTTCGACGCCGCACGTTGCGGTCGCGGGAGACGCGTCGGAGAGCGGAAACCCCGAGACGTACTTCGGTTCCGCGCGGAACGAGTTTTTGGGGAACGGGACGAAGGGTGCGCCGGGGGCGCAGACGTTCGTTCTGCCTGCGCAGACGCTTCGCAACAAACTTTACCTCGGGGGTGCGTGGGACGTGCGTGGCGAATACGCGGCGGCCACCGCCGCGAAGGCGAAAATTCTCTACAAATACGAAGGGAAGAAAGTCTTTTTTGTCGGGCGCTCGCAGTCGGGCGTCTCGGTGCAAGTGCTCCAGGACGGGAAGCCGGTGTCCGCCGCTGCGGGGAGCGACGTGAAAGGCGGCGCAGTGCGCATTGGGGAGGGCCGCATCTACGAACTGGTAAGTAACCCCGGCAGCGCGGGCGAGCATACGCTCGAACTTATCATCGAGTCCCCGGGACTCGAGGCATATACGCTTACGTTTGGATAATGAGAGGGCGTGCTCGCTCGATTCCTCATTCTCACCGCGCGGGACGCGATTGGGCGAGTCGGTGCTTGCGATGGATAACGTGCTTTACTTCGAAGGTTTCCCGCCCGAGGAGCAGCCGGGTCCATACGTCTGGCGGATACCCGGAACGAGCGGGCGTTCTACCGCCGAGAAAGCGCTTGCCTATTACGCTGCGCTCATCGGGCGGTATGGAGGAAGGGTGCCCGGCGGTGGGAATTTGCACTTTGTATTGCAACTCCTGATGGGAAAATAGCGGAAGCGACGATTGTTTCGCCGCGCATGTTCACGAGCACGCCGAGTGTGCACCGCATTCTTGGGTACCCACTCGAATCCATCCAAATCGACCCTGCGACCGGCGTGTGCCTCGCGGATATGCCGCCGGATGTGCTCGACGATTTTCACGTGCGGTCAATCGGTAAGCCGCTGCAGGATTTTGTGAAAAAGGTACAGTTCTAATTTTTCATGTACAATGAGTATCTATGATGCCTACCCGCGGTGATGCGTGGAAGTTGTTGAACGAATATGTGAAGTCGGAGAGTCTCCTTAAACATTGCTTTTCAGTTGAGGTGGCGATGCGCGCCTACGCGCGGAAATTCGGCGAGGATGAGGAATTGTGGGGGCTCTGCGGCTTGCTCCATGACTTTGATTATGAGAAGCACCCCGTGCCCGACGCGGCGGCAAGGACCGGGCATCCCTTCGAGGGCGAAAAGATTCTGCGCGAGAAAGGGTACCCCGAGGAAGTGATGCGGATTATTTTGGGGCACGCCCAGTACTCCGGCGTCCCGCGCGACAGCAATGCCGCGAAATGTTTATTCGCCGTGGACGAGCTTTGCGGATTCGTGATGGCGGTTGCCCACATGAAACCGGATAGATTTGCATTGCTCACCGTGCAGTCGGTGGAGAAGCGCCTCGAAGAGAAAAGGTTTGCGGCAAAAGTGAGCCGCGAAGACATTGAGCAGGGGGTTGCGGAACTCGGCGTCCCGCGTGCGGAGCACATTCAGCTTGTCATCACCGCCATGGCGGGAATTGCGGAGAAGCTTTTTCCGGTGGTGTGATCCTTTTATACATTTTTTCTTTCTCACTTTGCCTATCTTATAAATTTGTCATAATAGAAACGATCGTCGGAATTATGACAACACCATAAAAGCATGCATGGAGATTTTACTCTGTCGCTCCTCGCGCAGTTAGCGGAGAAAGCGCGTGAGCAAGCCGATTTACTTGAATCCTTTCTCTTGTCTGGTCCTGTGGCGCTCAGTCCGAGACTTGTGCAGAGAAAACGCGAACTGCGGCGGCGTATTTATGCGAGGGAGCACAAGGAATATTTTTATGAAGAGCGGAGGAAGATTGAACGAAGATTTTATTCGTTATTGCAATGGCTGGAGCGGGACGGAATAGTGGTAAGGAAAGGAAAGAAGAAACTTTCGCTCACGTCCCGCGGTTTCGTGTATCTCAAAAACTTACGCTCGAAGAGAGAAAGAGCGGTGCCTTCCCGGGAATATCCCGTTCACAAAAGTGACACACTTATTATGGTTGCGTTTGATATTCCAGAGCGGGAGAAATGGAAACGCCGGTGGTTCCGAGAGGTGTTGCGCAATTTAGGATTTGTCTTTCTCCAAAAGAGCTTGTGGATAGGAAAAGTGAAGATTCCGGAAGAATTACTCGAAGACATTGTTCGCCTTGGGCTTGTGGGCAGTGTGGAAATCTTTGAGATAAGCAAGCAGGGGAGTTTGCGCCAGGTCACAGGTGTTCAAGAAAACAAATCTAGGTTTTCTTGATTTGTCATAAAGTTGACGATCGTCAACTTTATGACAAATCCATACCTACATTTTTACTACCTTCCACACTCTCCCGAATCTCGTCCAGCGTTTTTGTATTTCCTCCTTCGCTAGTTTGAAAAGGAGTTTGTTTCCACTCGTTGCCGTATAGCCGAGGGATTCCACTTTATGGGTATCTACGACATAGAGATTTTCCGTATCGTATCCGTACACAAACACCACATGGTCGAGGAGCCCGCCCATGCCGAGAGAAATGTCGATTCCCGACGCAGTATCTTCGTCCACTGCGCGCTCGATGCCGCGAATTGCCTCCGCGAAAGATGTTTTTGAAGAGAGAATCGCGCCCGCGAAGTTGGCAAACGAGGTGATTGCGCAGCTGTTGATGAAAAGTTGGAGGTTCTGTGCGCGGAGAAATTGCGGAACCTTCCAAAACTGGATTTGCGTCCATGCGAGCCATGCGGGGACAGGAGTGCCGAAAAGCTTCTTTCCATCTATTTCAGTCGGGTTGTTGAGTGTGTTGTTGAATTTCTCGGGGTAGTAATAATTCAGGGCGTAGTAGAGGAAATCCCGCCCGCATTTATTTCGCACGTATTGTCCTCCATACTTTTCCCGTTCGAAGAAACTTATTGCATCAATATTTCTCTTCAGTGTTTTCATATGTTCTCATAGTACACCACCGACGCGCGCCTTGTTGCGCCGGTGAGGGGGAGTGGTATGATGGGGGCATGGAAGTGCTCATCCCCATAATTGTTGTCTTGCTCATCGTGAGCTTGAAGCAGGTGAACCAATACGAGCGCGGTTTGAAGTTCACGATGGGGCGTTTCACGGGGCTTATGGATCCCGGCTGGCGGCTCGTCATTCCCGTGTTTCAGAGCTACCAGAAGGTGGACATGCGGGTCAAAGCGGTGGATGTGCCGGACCAGAAGGCAATTACGCGCGACAACGTGTCGGTTACGGTAAACGCGGTGATTTATTACCGCGTGCAGTCCGCGGAGAAGGCGATTCTCGAAGTGCAGGACTTTTACTACGCCATTTCGCAATTCGCGCAGACCACGATGCGGAACATCGTGGGAGAAGTCACGCTTGATGAACTGCTCGCGCACCGGGACCGGCTTGCCGAGCGCATCCGCGAAATTGTGGACAAGGAAACGGATGCGTGGGGGTTGAAGGTTAATAATGTGGAGCTCAAAGACATCTCGCTTCCAGAAAACATGGAGCGCACGATTGCGAAACAGGCGGAGGCGGAGCGTGAAAAGCGGGCGGTGATTATCAACTCGGAGGGAGAATTGGCGGCGGCGCATAACATGGCGGAAGCGGCGAAGATTCTCTCATCCGTGGATGGGGCGCTCCACCTCCGCACCTTGCAGTCCATCAACGACATTTCCTCCGACCAATCGAACACGGTGGTCTTCACCGTGCCGCTCGAGGTCATGAAAGCGTTCACGGGGTTTTTGAAGGAGCATCAAGCGAAGAAAACGGAGTAGCGCCGCGATGTTTTCCGCGCCGTTCCACTCGCAGATTGAGGCGGAGGTTGCGGCGCTCAAAGAATCTCTTTCACGGAAAGGGACGGCGTGAAGAGTTTTAAGAACGGCACCGGGTCAATCGAGGTCCCGCCGATGCGGACGCTCAAGTGTAAATGCGGTCCCGAGACATACCCGCTCTCGCCGCTCAACCCGATGATTTTTCCCCGCGCAATCGTGTCGCCCACTTTTACGTTCATTTTCGAGAGGTGGAGGTAGAGCGTCTGGACTCTCAATCCGTGGTCGAGCACCACCATCTTGCCGTAGGAGCGGTACTCGCGCGCGATTTTCACGACGCCGCGGTTCATGGCAACCACGGGAGTGCCCACCGCCGCCTCAAGGTCAACTCCTTTATGGGGAAGGGTGTATGCGCCGGTACTCACGCTGTAGCCGTAGGGGTTTGTGGTGGCGAGCGCGGCGAGGGGCGGGATAAACTTTTGAGTCCATGTGACTGCGGCTCCGGTTTTGATTTTTTTGATGTCAGCGTCTGCCGCGGAGATGGAAGCGAGCAGATTGTTCTGGCTCGAGGTGGTGTTCCCGCCGAGCGCCTCCGGAATGTCCACCGAGGCAACAGTTGGCGTTCCCCGCGCAATAACCGTGATAGTTTTGGAAACGGTCGCGCCGTTGGTAAGTTTCGCGGTAAGCGTATATTTTCCCGGAGTTTTCTTAAGGTCTATCCCGATAAACGCCCGCGTTCTGCCGTTGTAGGTGAAGATGGGGACGCGTGCGCCGTCAAACATCACATCCTTCAAAAATGCTGCGCCCTCCGTGGTTACCCGCACGGGGCTTCCCTGAAACACTTCCTCTGGCGCAAGAAGGGTCGCCGCGAAGGCGGCGCGCGAGGAGAGAAGCACTGCGGCGGCTATAAGAAGCGTTTTTCTCATACGCTCTCATCATACTCTACCGAGCCATTGTGAAATCACTTTGAAGTGAAATGATATACTAAAGATACCAATGAAGGACTTATGGACAATTGCGATAATTTTTCAAGTTCTTGCGGCTGTGGGAATTCTTGTTGCGATAATCGTGATGATTTTTGGCCGCGGAGGCGGGGGAACGATGCCCCCGCCCGCCGATACTTCCGCTTCCGAGGTGCAGGCGCTTTAGCTATTTGGAAGACGAGGACGCCAGGCGAATCCCCAGCGCGGTATACATCCCCGCCCGCTTTGAGTACGCCAAACTGTTCCGCGTCACAGTAATAAGATCCATGTCATCGGCGGGAGGCGTAACGTCCCGCCGTTTTTGTTTTTAACCCCTGCTAGCCACTTTAATTTTTCGGCGCGGTGGGGTGCACTTTTATCTTCATACTTGCATAACACAACCCCAACACCAGCGCGGTTCCCGCGACGATTGCCACAACGCTCGTGAATCCCAGCGTGTCGAGTCCGATGCCTAAGGCAAGCGGCGCGGCAAGGTTGCCCAACACATTCACGCTCTCAAACGCGCTTCCACGCCGCCCGTAGGTTTCCGCGGAGCCCATCGTGGTGATAAGACTGCTTTGCGCGACGTAGAAAAGTTCGAGAATGATGCCGAGGAGGAAGCTCGCGAAAAGCTTGAAGGCGTATTGCGGAAAAACCGCGAGTCCGGAGGCGACGAGTGCCACGCTGATGAGTCCCGCGGCAATCAGGCGGTATTTGTTCCGCGCATCGGCGAGTTTCCCGAGTCGGTAGCCGAAAAGAGAGGGGATGGCGCCGATGACCGTAATCAGCACCACGAGCGGCAAGTTCGCGCCGGCGATGTAGGCGTCAATCGGAATGAAAAACCACATGAGTGCGCTCACCACCCCCGAAAAGAGAATGAGAGAACCGAGGAGCCAGAAGTGGCCGCTCCACGTTCGCCATTCGGCGAGCGCCGTGCGGTATGAGCGAAGGAGCGAGGGTTTTTCCGCGGTGCTGTTCCGCGGCGCGTCTTTGGGCGCGCGGACGGCGACAAAGTAGGCAAGGATGGTGAATGGCACAATCATGAACAGAAGGTAGTGCAGGGGCATGAATGAAAGGAGAAACATGCCTGCAAGCGCCGCGGCAATCCAGGCGAAGGTTGACCACGTGTCGATGTAGCCGAAGGACGCCGCCACGTGGCGGTGGTCCGACATGCGGCGGTAGTAGGTTTCGACGCCCATATTCTCAAGTTCCCAGATGAATCCGTTCAATCCCCGCGCGATGACGATGAATATGGCGAGTCCGAAGAGTCCGGCGAGAAAGTAGCTCCCGCCGACGAAAACGTAGAGGAGGAGCGAGGCGAGGATGAGGCGTTTTGCGGATACGCGGTCAGCCCATATGCCGATGAGGGGAAGCGAGAGAAGCGAGGCGATTTCGTACGTTGAGCGGAGAAGTCCGGCTTCGGCGAAGGTGTTCGAGAAGAGGAAAATGAAGATGGGGATGAGTGCTTCTCCGAATCCCCAGCCGACCCAGCGGACCGCCCGCGCCCATGCGATGAGGCGGACACCGCGCGGCAAGGCGCTATGGTCAATGTGCGCCTGCCGCCGTGAACGGGAAAGCTGATGCATGTTTCTTTATTGTAGCAGTTCGGTGGTATCTCGATTTCGCGCGGCGAATTGCGCTACAATGCAATTATGCATGGGGGGCGCAAGAAGGTAGCCATATTCGACATTGACGGCACGATTTTCCGCTCGAGCTTGCTTATTGAGCTTGTGGAGGCGCTTATTCAAGCGGGAATTTTCAAGCCCGGCGTGCGGCGCATCTACGCGCGCGACAAAATAAAATGGCTTGACCGGAAGGGGGACTACGAGGCGTATATCATGAGCGTGGTTGCCGCATTCCGGCGGAACATCCGGGGAGTGCGGTTTGTTGATTTTGACCGCGTGGCGAAGAGGGTGGTGGCGTTTCACAAAGACCGCGTGTATCGCTACACCCGCGACCTCGTGCGGGAACTCAAAAAGAAAAACTATTACGTGCTTGCGATTTCTCACTCACCAAAGGCGGCGGTGGATGCGTTTTGCAGGAATCTCGGTTTCAGTAAAGTGTATGGGCTGATGTATGAGGTGGACGCGAAGGGGAAGTTCACGGGCTGCATGATGCACGAAGAGCTGATTTTCGACAAAGCCGCAATTTTATCGCGAGCTTTGGAAAAAGAGCGCCTCACGCTCCGCGGCTCGGTCGGCGTGGGCGACACGGAATCCGACATCCGGTTTTTGAAACTCGTGGAGACGCCGATTTGCTTCAATCCGAACGCGAAACTTTACCGCGCCGCGAAGCGCAATATGTGGAAAGTAGTTGTTGAACGCAAAGACGTTATTTATAGAATCCAGTAGGGGGTTCTTTCGGGGTCGGAATAGAGAGCCATTTGACCCCTCTCGGTCGGGGTAGATGAGACAGGATGAGACACGAAAGGGCACTGGCGGACGACTATCTCTTTCTACGCTCCAAACGCTGTCGCGCATTGCGGTAATAAGGGAGGGGTAGGTGAGACAACAACGCGTCGCGTGTTTCGGCGCTATTTGTTTGCGCGATATTCTGCGCGATTCTTGCGGTACGCATTCTTTGTGCGGTATTGTGCGTGGAGACAGACCCGCGTGTGTGCGTGGGGTTTGCGCAACAACCAATTAAAAACTGAAGAGAAGATTGATTCGAATGTTATGAAAGAGAAACTGAAAAGAACAACTCGAGTGGCAGTGTTCGCTGTTGCGTTGTACATACAATTCAATGCGGGCGCCCAAAACGCCAAAGACATGGTTCGTATCTCCGGCGGGACATTCACGATGGGGAGTCCGTCAAACGAGCAAGGCCGTGACGGCGACGAGGTCCGTCAAACGAGCAAGGCCGTGACGGCGACGAGACGCCGCACACCGTGACCGTGAGCGACTTCTCCATCGCCAAGACAGAAGTGACAAAAGCGCAGTGGGATGCGGTGCGCGCGTGGGCAGTGCAGCACGGCTACACCGACTTGCCGGTGGGACGCAACGGAAGCCAGCCAGCGGGAACAAGCGGCACTCATCCTGTGACGGAAGTTGCATGGTTCGATGCGCTCAAATGGTGCAATGCGAAGAGTGAAATGGAGGGGCGGACACCATCGTACAGTTTCGGGGGTCAAAAAGTGTACCGGACTGGTCCTTCTCCTGAAGTTCCCTTCGGTGCCAGTTTCGGTCTTGTGAGTGACTGGCGCGGCGACGGGTACCGTCTTCCCACAGAGGCCGAGTGGGAGTATGCATGCCGCGCCGGCACCGCTACCGCGTTTTCCACTGGCCCAGTCACGGTTGGAGAGAAGGGGGTATGCTCACTGCTTGACCCGAATCTTGATAAAGCGGGGTGGTACTGCGGCAACAGCGGCGGCGCCACGCATCCGGTGGGACAAAAGCAGCCCAACGCATGGGGCCTCTACGATATGCATGGCAATGCGATGGAGTGGTGCTCCAGTTTCTACGGTCCCTACGGTTCCTCTCCGCAAACCGATCCGATTGGAGTGCCAGGGGGAACAGATGTTGTTCTCCGCGGCGGCAATTTTGGTGAGGATGCCGTTTTCTGCCGCTCGGCGATGCGCTTCGCTCTTCCGGCTGATGTTGCAGACGTGCACATCGGCTTCCGCGTTGTGACGCCGGGGGCACTTGCAAAGGGATTTCCGGTGATTCGCGCGCAGACGGCTCGGACTGCGTACGGCGCGTGCCCGGAGAA
>JACPLI010000020.1 GCA_016186635.1 Candidatus Liptonbacteria bacterium
CGCCGTCGCACGCACGCCCCATCCCTGCCGGACGAGGTGCACGGCTTCCATTCTGACCTTGGGGAGAAACGGATTCATGGTGTATGCCGTGCCTCCATGCTATGCCGCATGCAGGTGTTTCCAAGGTAGTGAAACATTACGAGGGATTGACTTTTCCTTTGTTTCGTGCATAATTGAATTACGCTCGCTGAATTGATAGAGCGAAAGGTCGGTTGGAAATTCTGCAGTTCAGTACACCATGGAACAGTCGGCTGACAGAGAATTCCTTGAATACCTTGTCAAAGCGCTCGTGGATCACCCGGACGACGTGAAGGTTGACCGGAAAGTGGATGAGATGGGCGTGCTCCTCTCGCTCCGCGTAAACCCGCTTGATATGGGCCAGGTGGTGGGGCGGCAGGGTGCGACGGCAAAGGCCATCCGCTCGCTTCTTCGCATCGTGGGCATCAAGAACAATGCTCGCGTGAACCTCAAGATTGAGGAACCGGAGGGCAGTACGCGGCCGCCGCGCGACCACGGGGACCGTCCCCGGCGCGATGACCGAGGCGAGAACAGCAACTACTAACCTAGGTTTGTAGGTGAAAAGGTGAGAAGAGAAGCCCCGCTTGAGCGGGGCTTCGAGTTCTGGTTGCGAGATTGCGAAGGATTTGTTACTTTGTATCCGTTGCTGAAGCTCACTTTTAACCTTCTCAACTTAAACCTATAACCTATCCCAATGGGTCTCGCCTACACCGATCTTAAAAAGGGAACCTTATTTGTGATGGATGGAGCACCCTACGAGGTGCTTGATTCACATTTCCTGCGTATGCAGCAGCGGAAAGCCGTGGTGCAGACGAAGATTAAAAATTTGATGACGGGGAAAATCGTGGACCGCAATTTCCAGCCGAGCGATAATTTTGAAGAGGCGGAGATCGAAAAAAAGCCCGCCGTGTTTATTTATACGAATCGCGGCGAATATTGGTTTCATGAAGAGGGGAATCCGAAGAACCGGTTTATGTTGAAAACCGAGCTTTTAGGGGAGGCAGCTCAGTTTTTGAAACCGAACACGCCTGTGGAGACGATGATGTTTGATGGAAAGGTGATTACGGTAAAACTGCCCGTGAAGATGGATTTCAAAGTCATTGAGGCGCCGCCCGCAATCAAGGGAAATACCGCGCAGGGCGGCTCGAAAGTCGTAGTGCTCGAAGGAGGCGCAAAGGTTTCGGCGCCGCTCTTTGTGAATGAGGGGGATATGGTGAAGGTCAATACGGAAACAGGGGAATACGTGGAGCGCGTGGAGAAAAGCTAATCGGATTTCGCTAGATTGCTCGGGCAATAATGCCTATCACGAGAATCCCGGTCGCGTTTGCGAGGAAGGAAAACGGCGCGAACCATGCTGTTTTTGCGTGGGAGAGTCCGATGAGGACAAGTCCCGGCTCATCTGGCAAAGGGGAGGCCACGATGAGCGCGCCGAGCGCCATGAGTACCCACCGGAAGAACGGATGAGCGGAGATGTTTCGTATGCGCGCAGAGTGCGCGGCAAGAAGCGGCGAGATGGAATCGCGCACGAATCGGAAGATGAGATAGTCGCCGACGAGCGCCCCCGCGCCGCCGAGTAGCGCGGTAAGGAGCACCGGTTGCACTTGCGCGATTTTCCCGAGTGCGACCGTTGCGGGAACTGACGTAAAAACGGATGTGTAGAATATGCCAATGAAGAAGTTTCCGAGGATTCCCAACCCTTGCGCGGCGCGCAGAAGTTGTTCCATCGTGTCCGTGTATGCAAGGAGAAACGCCGCGACAACGCTTACCGCCACGATTCCCAAATCGCGGAGGAGGAGGTAGGATGGGGAACGAGGCATGGTTGT
Source organism: Candidatus Liptonbacteria bacterium (assembly GCA_016186635.1). Taxonomy (GTDB): domain Bacteria; phylum Patescibacteriota; class Minisyncoccia; order UBA6257; family 2-01-FULL-56-20; genus VGJV01. The sequence goes on from JACPLI010000020.1 coordinate 1,842, forward strand.
AGTGTAGCGAATAAAATAATGTTTACCAGTCCACAGGATAAGAAATATTGGCATTTGTCGGCGGAGGAAACAACTCATTCGCTCGAGACGAATAAGGAAAGCGGTTTGTCCGCGCACGAGGCACGCGCGCGCCTCGAGACGTTCGGCCGGAATACTTTCGCATCTTCTAAGAGAGCAGCTGCACTCGCCATTTTCCTGCGCCAATTGAAGAGTCCGTTGATTCTTGTGCTTATTGCGGCCGGAGCCATCACACTCGGTATTGCACATTACCGCGATGCCGTTTTTATTTTTATCGCAGTTGTGGTGAATTCAATTCTTGGTTTCTGGCAGGAAAACAAAGCGGAGCGGGCTCTTTCTGAGCTGAAGACGTATCTCAAACAGCGAGCCAGGGTTATACGCGAAGGGAGGGAGAGAGAAGTCGATGCCGAAGAAATCGTCCCCGGCGATATAATCCGCCTCGCGCAAGGCGACCGTGTGCCGGCCGACGCGCGTCTTATATTCTTGAATGATTTTCAAATCGACGAATCCATCTTGACTGGCGAGTCATTGCCGGCGACAAAATTACTAGAACCATCACCCGAATCAGCGGGGCTTTCAGATCAAAGCTCCATGATATTTGCCGGAACCTTGGTGACGCAAGGCGTATGCGCCGCTATTGTATGCCGCACCGGCGCACGCACCGAACTTGGCAAAATTGCTTCACTTATCGCCAAATCGGAAGATGAGAAAACACCTCTCCAAAAAGCGATTATACGATTCAGCATTCACCTGAGCATCCTCCTTGGCGTTTTAACATTCGCCGTTTTTGTTATCGGCATCGTTTCCGGCCGTCCGGTGCTTGAAATGTTTCTGACGTCGGTCGCCATCGCTGTTTCGGCGATTCCCGAAGGTTTGCCGATTTCCATGACCGTGATCCTCGCGATCGGCGTCGAGAGAATGGCCAAGAGGAAAGGCGTGGTGCGGAAACTCATCGCCGCGGAAGCATTGGGCAGTACGACTGTTATTCTTACGGATAAAACGGGAACTCTGACCATGGCTAAGATGGTGTTGTCCAAGATCATTCCCTTTGAGTCAACCGAGGAAAAGCTGCTTGCCCGCGCGCTCACAAACGCCAATGTCTTGATAGAGAATCCGGAGGATAGTCCGGAAGCATGGCGTATGAATGGGAGGATAATGGAGGTCGCGCTTGTGCGTTCCGCGGCTATTCGGGGAGCGCCTCTCGCCGCGATAATGGATAAAGCCCATGTGTTGCAGACCATGCCATTCAACGCGGTTCAAAAATTTTCCGCCTCGCTTATCAAGGAATCGTCTGCGCACCGAGTCATTCTTTTTGGAGCGCCAGATATACTCCTTGCGCATTCCGCTCTCGGTGAACAGAAGAAGCAAGAGCTTCTCTGTCAGATCCATGCGCTTGCGTTATCCGGTGAGCGGGTACTGGGTCTTGCTACCAAGGAAGTGCGTCGCACGGAAAACTTTTCATTCTCGAAGGATTTTGCGCTTACCCGCCTGTCCTTTGAGGGACTCATCACCTTCAGGGATCCGGTACGGCCGGGTATCCAACACGCGGTTGCACGCGTACGGCGCGCAGGTATCACGACGGTTATCGTGACTGGAGACCATCAAGGGACTGCGGTGGCGGTGGCAAGAGAGATAGGGCTGGCCGTCGATGATGCCTCCGTGCTTGATGCGTCTCAGCTTGCGACGTTGTCGGACGAGGACCTTCGGAGGCGGTTGCCGCATCTTTCCGTGATTTCCCGCGTTACCCCTCTCGACAAGCTGCGCATCGCGACCCTGTTCCAAAAATCGGGCGAAGTCGTTGCCATGACCGGCGACGGCGTCAACGACGCGCCGAGTATTAAGCAAGCTGATGTCGGCATTGCCATGGGATCAGGAACGGAGGTGGCGCAAAGCGTAGCCGATTTGGTGCTCCTTGACGACAACTTCGAGACTATCGTCGCTGCGGTCGAAGAAGGCCGGCAGATACTCGGCAATATACGAAAGGTGCTGGTGTACCTCCTTTCAAACGTCACGGACGGTTTGATACTCATCGGCGGGTCAATTCTTGCCGGCGTGCCCCTTCCTTTGAACGCGCTCCAGATTTTGTGGGTGAACTTTTTCAGCGATAGTTTTCCCGCTATCGCGTTCGCTTTTGAAAAAGATGGAGACGGTCTTTTGTATAAACCGAATGGGAAGAAGATGGTCTTGTTCGACCCGCTTATGAAGTTTCTTGTTGTTATCATTGGCATCTCGACGAGCGCCCTGCTGTTCGTTATCTATTTCGTTCTTCTCCGGTTAGGGTATGACCCCGATCTTGTCCGGACATTCACTTTTGCGGCTTTTGGCACGTACACGCTTCTCGTAGCCCTCTCGGTGAGAAGTTTAGACAAAAGCATTTTGTCGTATTCGCTGTTCTCGAACCGGTATCTTACGGGTAGTATCTTCTTCGGATTTATCCTTATGGCCGCCGCCGTGTATATTCCCGGGTTGCAGGCGCTTTTTGGGACAGTATCCCTGCCGGTTCATTGGGTAATTGGCGTTGTGGGTGTCGGTATCCTTAACATTGTTCTGATTGAAGGCGCAAAACGTTTTTTTAAACGCACTGACAATGGGTAAAAAAGTATTCATCGCCATGAGCGGAGGCGTGGATTCTTCCGTGGCCGCCCTATTGCTCAAAAGAGAAAGATATGACGTGACTGGCGTGTTTATGCGCTGTTACAACATTGATGGATGTGCGGAGCGCGATGCCGAGGACGCGCGGCGCGTGGCGGGGCGGCTGAAGATTCCCTTTTATGTGTGGGATTTTGAGAAAGAGTATAAGCGGCGAGTGGTGGAGTATATGGTGCGGGGGTACCGGCAGGGAATTACGCCGAATCCGGATGTGATGTGCAATCGAGAGATTAAGTTCGGGTTGTTTCTAAAGCGCGCATTGTTGCTGGGAGCGGATTACGTGGCGACGGGGCACTATGTCCGGCTTCGCCGCACAGCGACAAGGAACAAGGAACAAGGAACAAGGAAATCCGCCATGTCCCATGTCCCATGTCCCATGTCACTGTTCGTTGCGCGCGACAAGAACAAGGACCAATCCTACTTCCTCTGGACGCTTACGCAGGAGCAGCTGCGGCACTGCCTTTTTCCCATCGGAGATTATGTGAAGCCCGAAGTGCGGAAGATTGCCGCGCGGGTGGGATTGTCCACTGCGGATAAAAAAGATTCGCAGGGAATTTGTTTTCTGGGGAAGTTCTCGCTCAAGGATTTTTTGAGGAAGCGCATCCGCTGTAAAAAGGGAAAGGTGGTGACGACGTCCGGCGTATTTGTGGGGGAGCATGACGGGGCGGCGTTCTACACTATTGGCCAACGTCGCATTGGCGTGGCCAATCGCGGATTGTCGCTGACCGAACGCGGAACAACGCGGAAGGACTTTAAGCCGTTCTATGTGGCAGATAAAGATATCAAGACGAATACACTCATTGTTGCGGAGGGAGAGAAAAGCCCCGCGCTGTATAAAAGGGAAGTGCTACTCAAGGATGTGAATTTTATTGACTCTCACTTTAAGCTTAAAGCTCGAAGCTTAAAGCTCCCCGTGCTTGCCCGAGTGCGCTATCGGCAGCCGCTCGTGGAAGCCGCACTCGTAATTAGTAAATCGAAATTAGTAAATAAGAAACATCATTCCTCAATTACTAATTGCCAATTACGATTTTCGAGTCCAATAAAATTCATCGCCGGGGGCCAGTCCGCGGTGTTTTACTCTCGGAAGGGAGAACTTCTCGGGGGAGGGGTGATTACGCGCGGGGATTGACCCCCATCGCATTTTCAGGTACACTTTACTCTCAACATGGCTGACGAAACGAAATCGGCATACCCGCAGGCGCTCGGCGCCGAGCTGAATGATGCGGCGCGCGAGATGATTGCCGCAGGCGTATTTTACGGGAAAAAGAAGAGCAAGACGCACCCGCGCATGAAGGCGTGGGTCTTGGCGAACCGCGGGGGCATTGAGATTATCAATTTGGCGAAAACGGAAGAAGAGCTTTCGCGCGCGGCGGAGTTTGTGAAGGGGAAGGCAAAAGCGGGAGAACTTTTTCTTTTTGTGGGTACCCAGCCGGCGGCGCAGGATGCGGTGCAATCGGTCGCCGCGGAGTTTAAGATGCCGTTCGTGGTGAACCGGTGGGTGGGAGGAACGCTCACCAATTTCAAAATGATTGCCCAGCGGGTGGAATACATGAAAAAGCTCCGGACGGGTCTTGCCACGGGGATGTTCGACAAGTACACGAAGAAAGAGCGCCTTGGAATTGAGCGGGAGCTTGGGCGCCTTATAGAACTTATGGCGGGGCTTGAAGCGCTCGCGCGCGTTCCAGACGCGCTTGTCGTCATTGACCCTGTCGTGCATGAAACGGCGGTGCGCGAAGCCCTCCAGCTGGGGATTCCGGTCATTGCGCTTGCCGATACCGATGCGGACCCCGACGCAGTGACGCGCATGGTCCCGGGAAATGCGAAATCGAAGAAAAGCATCGAATGGTTTTTGGGGAGAGTGAAGGCGGCTGTTGCGGAGGGGAAGAGTGCGGTACAATCTACCGAAGGAGTAATCGCCAATAACGCGAATGGAGGCAAATAACGCGAATAAGGATGCAGTTCAAAAATTGAGGGAGGCGACGGGCGCGGGGGTGATGGAGTGCCACCGGGCGCTCAAGGACGCCGGCGGCGATTTTGCCAAGGCGGCGGCGCTTATCGGCGAGCAGGGACTTTCCAAGGTGGAAAAGCGCGCGGGGCGGGAAACCAGCGCGGGGTTGGTGCACGCGTACGTGCACGGCGAGCGTATCGGTGTCTTGCTCCACGTTTCCGCGGAGACCGATTTTGTGGTGCGTTCGGAGCCTTTCAAGGCGCTCGCGCACGAGCTTGCAATGCACATTGCCGCGGCGGCGCCGAAGGACATCGCGGAACTTCTCGGTCAGCCCTACATCCGCGACGAGAAGAAAACGGTGAACGACCTCATCGGCGAGGTGATTGCGAAGGTGGGGGAGAATATACAGGTGAAGGAGTTTTATAGGATAGAACTTTAAAGGAGTAATCGCTAATAACGCGAATGAAGGCAAATAACGCAAATAGGATTCGCATTATTGAATCCAAATTCGCATTATTCGCGAATACTCCATGTTAGAATTTGTCCTTGCAAACATCGCAATGCTCTCCGCGGGAGTGGCGCTTTTTCTCGTTGCGCACTCACTGCCGCGCGTGGGGGAAAGTGAAACGGAGCCGAAATGGTTTCTGGAGCGGTGGGTTACGCTGGAATTTCCCGAGAAACTCGACGGGGCATTTAACAGCTTCGCGGGAAAGTTTTTGAGGAAGCTCCGCGTGGTTATACTGAAATTCGACAACGCGGTATCCGGGACACTGAAGCGCTTCAAGAGCGAGAATGGCAACGGGAAATCGCTTGACTTTAAAGAGATGATGGGGGATAAAGGGGGGGGCGAAGCGAAGGATGAGGATGAGGGCAAGCGAAAAAAATCCAAATAATATGCATACGCTCGTCTATACAATCCCGCTCCGCCAGCCGGCGGACAGCGGGACCTCATAGAAGCAGTTCTTTGGGAAGAGGAGTAATCGCTCGTACCGCGAATGAAGGCAAATCTGCCTGTCGGTAGGCAAATAACGCAAGTAGGATTCGCATTATTGAATCCAAATTCGCATTATTCGCGAATACTCCCTATATGCGCAGGTGGTAGAGCGGCCAATTACACGACGCTGTAAACGTCGCGCCCTTTCGGGCTACGGGGGTTCGAATCCCTCCCTGCGCACACTAAACCCCCGACCCCCGTCTGGGACACCTTCTGGTTTCCCACCCGCCCCGCTTCACCGCGGGGCTCCTTCCAACACGGGGGTTTAGTTCGCTTTGCTCCGCAAAGCGGCGCAGGGAGGGATTCGAACCGAAGGAGGGGTTTGGAGGAGGGCATGAAATGTCATAATTGGGACGATCGCCCCAATTATGACATTACAAGAGCAGAAACTACCCGTTAGAGATGTCATTCCCATGAAAATGGGAATCCAGGGTATTGCAACAAAGCCATATTCTGGATCCCCGCGTGCGCGAGGATGACAGGACGTCATGAGAAAACCCAGCCTTCTGTGCTCACTGCATAGTCATCTTTTGTTATCTACGAGCGCGGCGAGCATTAATGGGAAATTTGCCATGCCATGCTCAAGCTGATAGCATCATGAATATGCCTAAAATCACAAAACTTTTCGCTCTCGCCGCAATTTTTGCCGCTCTGTTTTTTCTGCCCGGCATTACCGGCCTTATTACCGACTGGTGGTGGTTTACGGAAGTGAGCCATTCCCAGATTTTTGTAAAAATGCTGGTCACGAAACTAACGCTGTTTGGAACTGTCGGCTTGTTCGCCGCCGTTTTCTTGCTTGCCAGTTTCCGTCTGGCGCTTCGCTCAAAAACTTCCTGGACGGCAGTGCTGCCGGCGGGCATAACCGGCCAGGAGGTGAATATAGCCGACCGTATCGTGAAAAAAGTCGTTGTGGCGGTGAGCGTGGTCATCGCGCTCTTTTTCGGGCTTGCCGCCGCCGGCAATTGGCAGGAAACGCTGAAATTTATTTCTGGCGTGCCGTTTGGCGCAGTGGACCCCATCTTCGGTAAAGATGTCGGCTTTTACCTGTTCACCCTTCCCGTTGTTCAGATGGGGTTGGGGATGCTGCAATTTCTCATTCTCACATCGCTCGCCGGCGCCGCAGTCCTTTACTTTTTTCAAGGACGACTTCGCTTTTTAAGCCGGCGCGCCGACCCGCACACCTCGCCGGCGAGTGGAGACGAAACTGGCGCCCAATCGTTTGAGCGGTTGCAAGTGGACCGCGCGGCAAGAATGCATCTCGGCGTTTTGCTCGCGATGCTTCTCGCGGGCATTGCCGTCGGCGCCTATCTTTCTCGTTTTGCGCTGCTTACGGGCCCGGGCGGCCTAGTATTCGGCGCGACGTACACAGACGTCGCCGTGAGAATGCCGATGCTGTGGATTTCGGCGGCCATCGCACTTGTTGCGGCGGTTTTCGCCGCCCTTTGGGCGTGGAAAGGGAAATTATCGCCACTCATTGCGGCGATAACTTTATATGTTGTTATAGAGTTCGCCGGAGCAGTGGTTCCGTCTCTTGTCCAAAAAGTGGCGGTTGCCCCCAACGAGCTGGTAAAAGAAACGCCGTTCATTCAGCATAATATTGCCGCTACCCGCCGGGGATTCGCGCTTGATGCGATTGAGGAGCGCAACATCTCGGGAGATGCGCCCATCACCAGCGCCGACATCGCGGCCAACAATCTTACGGTTAAAAACGTGCGGCTTTGGGACAGGAGCCCTCTTTTGTCGACTTTTTCGCAGGTGCAGGAAATCAGAACGTATTACGAGTTTGCCGAAGTTGATAATGACCGGTACATCATAGACGGAGAGATCCGCCAGATTATGCTTTCCCCCCGGGAGCTGTCTTCGGCGAGTTTGCCGAACAGGAATTGGATCAATGAACGTTTGACCTTTACGCACGGGTACGGCGTGGCGGCTGGACCGGTGAATCAAGTTACTCCGGAAGGACTTCCGGTTTTGTTTGTGAAAGATTTGCCGCCCAAATCGGACGCGGAAGAGCTTGCAATTTCTCGCCCCGAAATCTACTTCGGCGAACTTTCGAACGATTATGTCGTTGTCAAAACAAAATCCCGCGAGTTCGATTATCCCAAAGGCGAGGAAAATATTTATGCAACATACGAGGGCGCGGGAGGAGTAGAGATTAACTCTTTTTTGAGGCGCGCGTTGTACGCGATAAAGTTTCAATCGCTGAAACTGTTTTTATCGAACGACATAACCAGCGAGAGCAGGATTCTCTACCACCGCACCATCGCCGAGAGAGTCGCCAAAATTGCGCCGTTTCTGGCGTTTGATAGGGATCCCTATATCGCCATTGCCGACGGCAAAGTGTATTGGATCGCCGATGCCTATACCACCAGTAACCGCTACCCGTATTCGGAACTCGTGCGATTGAATGGCGATACCGTAAACTATATCAGGAACTCGGTAAAAATAGTGGTTGATGCGTATGACGGCAGCGTCGTTTTCTACCAGGCGGATATCGAGGACCCCATCATACGCACCTATAGCGCGATTTTTCCCGGAACATTCCGGCCGATGTCGGAGATTCCCGAAAGCCTGGTTCCTCATTTGCGCTACCCTGAAGACATCTTCACCCTGCAGACCGCCGCGTACTCCGTCTATCATATGGACGATGCGCAGATTTTTTACAACAAAGAAGACCAGTGGGAAATTCCGGCTATTGCGGCAGAAGGAGAAGGGGTGTCTGCGGGCGGAGTTCCGCAAATGTCGCCCCGGCACATCATTATGAAGCTGCCGGACGAGAAAAAAGAGGAATATGTCTTGATGCTGCCCTTTACCCCCCGGGCAAAAGACAATCTATCCGCGTGGATGGTTGCCCGCAACGATGGAGAGCGCTACGGCAAGTTGCTGGTGTACCGCTTTCCTAAAGACAAACTTGTGTTCGGACCAAAACAAGTTATCGGCAGAATCAATCAGGACACCGAGATCAGCCAGCAGATTACGCTATGGAGCCAAGGCGGGTCGCAGGTAATCCAAGGCACGCTGTTGGTTATTCCGATTGAAGAATCGCTCTTGTATGTGCGTCCACTCTATCTTAAGGCCGAATCCGGAAAAATTCCCGAGTTAAAGCGGGTGGTGGTGGCGTACGAAAATAAAATAGCCATGGCGGAAACGTTAGAGGAAGGATTGATGAGAATCTTTGGCGGCGCGGCAGGAGCACGGCCGCAGGGCATTACGACGGCAAGGCCGCAAGCGGCGCCTTCTCAAAGCTTTCAGGGGCGCATACAAAGAGCCGCCGCTGCGTACGAAGAGGCGCTCCGTGCGCAAAGGGATGGCGACTGGGCGCGCTATGGCGAAGCGATAAAACGGCTGGGAAATATCTTGAAGCAATAGATAATGGAAGAATATGGGGAAAAACGGCGGGACGCCTACTTTTTCACCGCGCAGAACCTTCTTACAATTTCGTTTTCGTAAGAATCGCCCGTGCAGTACTTCGCGCGGAGTTCCTTTTCCAGGGCTTCTGCGTGGGCTTGCTTCAGCGCGGCGGCTTGCTCGATGGGGACAATCACCACGTAATACCACAACGCGAACACCCCGAGCGTCAGCACTACCATTATGGCTGCCACTCCAAGCAATCTCCTCACCGAGATAGGTTCCATTTCCTTTCCTGTAACTATAGCAAACTTGCCCGGCGGGAGGTACAATGGCGGTATGCAGGAATATGCGGGCGAGGCGGTTGTCTTGCGGCGGGAGCCGCACGGCGAGCAGGACAGCCGCGTATCGCTCTTTACGAAGCGGTATGGCAAACTGACCGCGAAGGCGAAGAGCGCCCGGAAAATCACCTCCAAACTCTCGCCGCATCTTGAGCCGGGGCTCGTGACAGACATCCGGCTCGTGGAGAAGAACGATATGCTTGTGACGGACGCCTTGAAGCGGGAGAAGCTCGCGCTCCCGCCTTCCACGCTTTTCTCTCTTGACCGAGTGCTCGCGGAAGCGGTTCCCGAAGAAGAACTGTGGAGCATGATTCGAAACGGGGATTTTTCATGGCGTGCAGCGCTTGGCGAATTAGGGTGGGACCCGCGGGAAGCCGCGTGCGCGGTATGCGCCGCTTCGCCCGAGGCGTTTCACGCGGGACGGCAGGAATTTTTTTGTTCTTCGTGTGCGATGAAGATGAAAGTAGGAGACCTCATCGTGTTAGGATAATTAGGTCAATTAGAGCAATTAGAGATTTCTTCAATGTCTACTTCTCCTTGGTCTGCGGATGAGGGGCTCGAGGCGCGTTCACCCCAGCCGCCGCGCTCGTACCTTTGGAGGGCGCTCCTCGGCGCGCTCGTGGCGCTTGGCATCGGGGCAGGCGTCTACGGGTATGTGCTTTTCAACCAGCCGCCGGACGCGAAAGTGTCGGTGGTGTTCGAAACGCCTCCCCAGCCGCTCCTCGGGGAACCGTTCTTGCTTTTTCTTTCGGTCGCCAACCAGTCGGACAATGTACTCCACGATGCGAAGCTTTCCATTTTCCTCCCGCAAGACGTCGCGTTCGTTGGGGAGTGGAGCGGGGAGCGGGTGCACGATGAATTGCTGGGAACGCTCGGGCCTGGGAGCGTGATGCAGCGGACCATGAATGTGGTGGCAAGCGGCCAGGCGAAGACAGTGCGGGAAATCCGGGCGAAGTTTGTCTACACGATTACCCCCGAGGGGCGCGTGCAGTTTGAGCGGAATACGAACGCGACCGTGCAGATAGGCGAGCCCGCAATCACGCTCTCGCTCGAGACTCCCCAGCAGGCGGTGAATGGAGAGCCGTTCACCGTGAATGTGAAGTACAAAAACGTGAGCACGCAGGACTTTCGGAACGTGCGGCTCGGCGTTACGCGCCCGGGCATCTTCCAATTCCGGAAAGCGAGTCTTGAACCCGCCTCGCGCGCGAACGATTCTTGGAATCTTGGTGCGCTCAAGGCGGGTGCCGAGGGGCAGATTGCAATCGAGGGCGTTGTCGTGGGACCGGAGGGGTCGTTTTTCACGGTCGCGGCAAGCGTCAGCGCGGATTTCCTCGGCGAGTCGAAGGAGCTTGCGAATCAAAGCGCGTCGCTTACGATTGCCACGTCGCCGCTCTCACTTTCCGTCTCGGCAAACGGCAGCCAGGAGTACGTCGCAGGAATCGGCGATTCGCTCCAGTACGTCATTACATACCGGAACAATTCCGCGGCGGTATTCCGCGGCATCGCGGTGCGCGCGCGCCTTATCGGGGGGCTTTTCGATTATTCCACGCTAAGCTCGCAGGGGTCCTTTAATTCGCTCTCAAACACGCTCACGTGGATTGCCGCGAACGCGCCCGAATTGGAAAGCCTGGGACCAGGGGAAGAGCGGACGCTCAATTTCAGTATCCGGTTGAAACCCGCGTTTCCCATCAGCCGCGCGAGCGACAAGAACTATACGCTCAAAGTTGAGGCACGGGTGGAGTCACCCACGGTCCCGAGCGGAATTGCCGCAGAGCGCACCGTGTCGGTCGCTTCGCTTGAGACGAAAGTGCGAGGCGCGGTTGCGCTTCACACGAAAGCGTTGTGGCGGGACGCGGCGTGGGGATTCCTGAACGAGGGTCCTTACCCTCCGAGGATGAATCAGCCGACGCAGTACACCATCCATTGGAGCATCACGAACTATGCGACGGATATTGGTTCGGTGCACATGGAGACGTTTCTGCAGTCGGGCGCGAAATTTTTAGGCAAAGCGAAGAGTACGGTGGCTACGCTTCCCCAGTACGACGCCGCGACAGGGCGCGTGACGTGGGACATTCCCACCATTGCGGCGACGCGGGGAGTGGTGGGCGCGCCGGTTGAGGGCGTGTTCCAGATAGAGGTTACGCCCGCGGTAACGCATGTGGGGAACAACGTGGTGCTTACGAACAGCACGCGACTGCAGGCGAGCGACTTGTTCACCGGCGTGGCGCTTGAGAGTGTCGCGCCGGCGCTCACCACCGCGCTTCCGGAAGACCCCACCATTCAAGTTCCAGACAGGAGGGTGCAGCCGTAACTGCGGCCCATTAATAGGAGAATTTATGGTTCCTATACCCGCATTTACCCATTCGTGCGAATGTGTCCATTGATGGTGACAGGGATATTGTGTAGAATCAAGAAAATGAATTCTCAGGCTCGGCAGTGTCAGAATTGCAAATCAAGGTTTTTAATCGAGCAGGATGACCTTGCATTTTATGAGAAATTGTCCGCCAAAGGCGGATCCGCCTCCGGCGGAAAAGTCCCGCTTCCGACCTTCTGCTGGCTCTGCCGTGCCCAGCGGCGGATGGCGTTTCGGAACGAGCGTGTTCTCTATAAACGGAAGAGTGATTTTTCCGGGAAGGATATCTTCAGCATGTATGCCCCTGACTCAGGGTACAAAGTGTATGAAAAAGATATATGGGTGAGCGACCAATGGGACCCGCTCACGTACGGCAGGGATTATGATTTCAACCGCCCGTTCTTCGAGCAGTTTAATGAGCTTTTGCACGCGGTGCCGCTTAAAAATCTGAACGTGGTGAACGGCGTACGGAGCGATTACAGCAACAATTTCACCGACCCGAAGAATTGCTATCTCTGCTTCAACGGCAATAATTCCGAGGATTGCATGTACAGCCACGGGCTTACACAATGCCGGGATTGCGTGGATGTGTCGCATCTTGCAAAGAGCGAGTCGTGCTATGACTGTTTCTGGGTGACTTCCGGGAACCGGAATGTGGGTTGTGTGAATTGCGAGAACTCTTTCAATATGTGGTTTTCGAAGAATTGCGTTGGCTGCTCAGACTGCGTGGGATGCGCGGGACTCCGGAAAAAGCAGTATTGCATTTGGAACGAGCAGTACTCAAAAGAGGAATATTTGGCAAAGCTCAAGGAATTAAATTTGGGCTCGCATACGCAGTATGAAAAAGCGAAAGCCAAAGCGAAAGAGTTTTGGCTGAAGTTCCCGAACAAATTTCTCGAGGGGCTTCATAATGCGCGCGTGAGCGGGAACTATATTGACCAATCGAAGAACGTGCGTAACTCGTTCCTCGTGCGCGAAGGAGAAAACCTGAAGTTTTGCCAGTATCTTCAGGAAACGCCGGGCTCGAAAGATTGCTACGACTGGTCCATCTGGGGCGACAACGGCCAGCTTATGTATGAATGCCACGCGTGCGGCATCGGGACGCAGAATGTGAAATTCTGCCTTTTCACGCAGGAGGATTCGCACGACATTGAATACTCGATGGTCTGCAGCGGCGCGAGCTACCTTTTCGGATGCGTGGGCGTGCGGAAGAAGCAATACTGCATTTTGAATAAGCAGTATACGAAGGACGAATATGAGAAACGTGCGGCAAAGATCCGGGCGCACATGGACGAGGTGCCCTATAAAGATAAGGCAGGGAGAGTATACAAGTACGGCGAGTTTTTCCCGATAGAGTTGAGTCCCGTGGGGTACAACGAATCCATGGCGCAGGAGTATTTCCCTCTGGGGAAGGAAGAAATAGTTGCGCAGGGATATGCATGGCGCGACACTGCCGCGCGGGACTATAAGCCCACGAAGCGCCCGGGTGAACTGCCGGACGGCATTGCCGAAGCGCCGGACTCGATTGTGAACGAGGTGATTGCGTGTGCCCATTCGACAAGCTCATGGCAAGGCGCCAACGGGGGAATGTGCAACCAGCTGTGCACCACCGCGTTCCGCATTCTTCCCGATGAGCTTACGTTTTACCGCAAACTTGGCGTGCCTCTCCCGCGGCTTTGCCACAACTGCCGGACGTTCGAGCGGTTGAGACACCGCACAGGACTGCAGTTGTATGCGCGGCAGTGCGAATGTAACGGGGCACAATCGAAGAACGGCGCGTATGAGAATACCGTCGCGCACTTTCACGCCGTTGCGGCTTGCCCCAACCGGTTTGAAACGGCATACGGACCAGACAGGAAAGAAATCATCTACTGCGAGCAATGTTATCAGGCGGAAGTCGTGTAGAAGTCCCAATATTTGGAGCGTGTGAGGTATTATAGCAGTTATGAGCGTTGCGGAGAGGAGGTCTTGCCAGAGTTGCAGGAGCCAGTTCATGATTGAGCCGGAAGACTTTGATTTCTACAAGAAAATCCAGGTCCCGCCGCCCACATGGTGCCCGGAGTGCCGCTACCGGAGGAGGTTAAGCTGGAGAAACACGTGGCATCTCTTCAAGAAGAAAGACGCCCGCACTGGCGAGGAAATATTCTCGCTGTTTCCCGAGGAGAGTCCGGTGAAAATTTACGAAAAGGAGTATTGGAACGGGGACGCATGGGACCCGATGGAGTACGGGCGGGAGTATGATTTCACCCAGACGTTTTTCAGCCAGTTTCGGGAGTTGATGCGCACGGTGCCGTTCCCCGCGCATTCCGTGACAAACCTTTCGAACTGCCAGTACTGCACGAACGCGAACGGCTTGAAAAACTGCTATCTTGTCCGCGCCTCGACGCTCACGGAGGATTCCCTGTATCTCATTTGGGACCACATGTCGAAACGCTGCCTTGACAGTCACATGACGAACCGGTGCGAATTGAGTTGCGGGAACATCAATACTCTCCGGTGCTATAAAACCTTCTTCTCGGCGGATTGCGAGGACTGCCAGAACGTCACGCTTTCGAAGGACTGCGTGGGGTGCAATAACTGTTTCGGCTGCATCGGGCTCCGCAATAAGTCGTACTACATTTGGAACAAGCCGTACACAAAGGAAACCTACGCGGGGGAGTTGAAGAAGCTCGACATCGGCTCGGCGAAAACCCTCGAAGAATTGCGGCAGAGAGCATATGCGCATTGGAAGAAGTTTCCGCACAAATTTATGCACGGGCGGCAGAACGCAGGAGTAAGCGGGGATTATATTTCGGCATCCAAGAATGCGACACACTGCTTTCGTGTCCGCGGCACGGAAGACTCGAAGTTTTGCCAAAACTTTCTCGATGGGCCCGCGAAGCAGTGCTATGACTATTCGAATTGGGGCGAGAATGCGGAACTCGTGTATGAGTGCCTTATCGCGGGGATGGGCGTCTACAACCTCCGTTTTTGCTGGAACAACTTTCCGAATGTTAAAAATCTGGAGTATTGCATCTTCTGCCCCAGTTCATCCGATTGCTTCGGCTGTGTGGGGTTAAAGAAGAAGCAATATTGCATTTTCAATATGCAGTATGCGAAAGATGAGTATGAGAAGTTGAGGAAGAAGATAATCGCGCATATGAACGAGGCGCCTTACACCGACAGCGCGGGGAGAGCATACCGTTACGGCGAATTTTTCCCGCCGGAACTCTCGCCGTTTCCCTACGAGGCCACCGAGGCGTACGAGTTTTTTCCGAGAACAGAGGGGGAAGCCCGCCGGGAGGGATTTGTGTGGTATCCCGTGAAGAAGCAGTCGTACGCCGTTACACTCCAGAGTCCGGCAATTCCCGACTCCATCAAGGAGGTCAAGGACATTCTGGACGAAGTAATCGAATGCGCCCATAAGGGGGAATGCAAGGAGGAATGTACGGGCGCGTTTCGCATCGTCCGCGACGAAATTGAGTTTTATCGGCAGATGAATATCGCGCTCCCGCGGCTTTGCCCGAACTGCCGTCACTATAGCCGCCTCGCGCTCCGCAACCCGCCGAAGTTTTTCACTCGGCAGTGCCAGTGCGGGGGAGCGGCATCGGAAGATGGAGTGTACGCAAATGCCGTGGAGCATTTCCACGGGGACGGGCATTGTCAAAACGAGTTTGAAACCTCATATTCCCCGGAAAGGTCGGAAATAGTGTACTGCGAGCAGTGCTATCAAGCCGAGGTTGCATGACTCCAAATGCCGGAACGCAAGTTCCTCAAGTGGTGGAATTGGAAGGATTGACAGGGAAGGAATAGCGGGGTATCCTTTTACAAATGTTTCTGACATTCATACAAACAGTAATTGTTCGCCGGAGCCGCCGTATCTAGAACGGGCGGTCTTTTAAAGTACATCAGCAAAAACCGCCCGCAAGGCGGTTTTTGCTTGGAAAAGGCGATACTCTCCGAAAGCTTCTGGCACACTCTCATATCTTCTCTTCCAGCCCGAAAACGCTCATTCACAAATTCTCCGCGGGCTGGCGGAGAAGACAAACGAAAGGATTAGTGATGACTAAGATTAGAATTGATACTGCAACGACGTTCACGCCCCACGACCTGCTTGAAAGACTTCTTGTGGTTGAAGAAAAGGCATGGAGCGCTCAGGGGAATGCAATCGCGGCTTCGGCGGAAAAAATAAGAAGGCGAGTTATGACTTTCCCCGAGGGAGTAGTTATTGCCTGCGACGAAGGCAAACCGGAACTGCCGGTGGCGGGGTCGCAATACTTCTTCCGCTTTGACTGGGACAAGGATTTGAGTCGGCTCACGAGCTGGGAAGAAGCGACGCACAATGGCAATACGTGGGAAGTACACAGGGACGACGGCACTACGGGTTTCCTCGTGGGCGTCGGAGTTGTGCCGGAATACCGGGGAATGCGCGTAAGCCATAACTTGCGTTTTGGTGAGCATAAAATCTCGGAGTTGCTTATCGCTTTTGTGCTCGACTCCTTGTTCAATGCGGGAGTGGAACGGGTTATCGCCAATGCCCGGATTCCCTTCTATCACAAAGTCGGGAGTGAAATGAGGGTTGAAGCGTACTGCGCATTCAGGCAGGAGGGAAAACTTTTCGACCCGGTGCTCCGCTTCCACGAGCGGATGGGCGCGAAAATCCTGAAGCCGGTTTCGTACAGCATGGACGACCCGGAATCTCGAAATGGAGGCTGCTGGGTTGTTTACGAGAGGAGGTTCGAGAGTTAATCTTCGTGTGGGGAGTCGTTGTGCGCTCCCCGCACAACCATTTATGAAGTTCAAAATTCAAAAAGTATCAAAAGAAATCTATAAGGTAACAGAGCCTTATTTTTTGGAATACGCGAATATTTTCGTGTTTTGCGGTAAATCGTTTGACTTGGTTGTTGACGGTGGAATCGGTCTTGAAGATATAAAGTCTTTTCTCGTTTCCAAAGGCTTTAATCCAAGGCTTTTTTTGACGCATGGGCATTTTGACCATTGCGGGGGACTTCGATATTTTGAGGCGAATGATGTTCTAATGATGCCGAAAATAAGGGAAAATTTGGGCAACCGAGAACTGCTGGGACTGGATTATCTGGATGCCAAATATTTCGTGCAGGATGCGGGAAAAGTTTTGAAGGCCGACATCCCGTCACTTGTCTCCGGCTTCCGAGTTTTTTTGCCGGAGAACGTGCAGGCATACAAAGGAAAGACAATTTCAAACGGGAGTTTTTCATTTGAGACTATTCACATGCCGGGGCATACGGATGATTCGTACGTTCTCTTTGAGAAAACAAAAAGAATACTCGTAACGGGAGATGCGTTATATGATGGCGAAATATATACTTCTTTCTCTAATTCAAATACGCAAGATTTTCTTGCGTCGCTCAAAAAAATGAGGAAGCTGGATTTTGATGTTGTGTTACCCGGGCATAATGAGATAATGGATAGAAAGCATGCATTGGGAGTTGTTGGCCGGTGGATTAGGATTCTTTCTCAAATGAAATGAAAATTATCCTCTACATGGCAATCACGGCGAACGGGTACATTGCCCGCGAGAACGGCGACACGCCGTGGTCGGAGGAAGAATTTAAGGCGTATTATGGATTTGTGAAGGAGAGGGGGAATGTCATGGTTGGCTGGAATACGTACGAGCTTATGAAAAGCGGAGGAGAGTTTGAGAAATGCGGCAATCCCTTTGTGGTAATAGTTTCAAGAGACAATAAGAATAAGAATGAGAATGAAGCGAACGCATGTTGTGCTTCCTCGCCGCGGGAAGCGGTTGAGGTTCTCGCAGGAAAAGGATTCAAGGAAGTCGTCGTGGGCGGCGGAGGGACCTTGAACGCCGGATTCTTGAAGGGAGGGTTGATTGACGAACTCATTCTTGACGTCGAGCCGCTCATTTTCGGGAAGGGGATTAAGCTTTTCAAAGATACGGATATGGAGGCACGGCTAGAATTACTTGAAACTCGGGCGCTCTCAAAAAACACGGTTCGGCTTCGGTATAAAGTTGTAAAATAATACATACACTCAAGGTCGAACCTTGGGGATTCTAAAGGTTCGACCTTATACAATGGCAACAATCAAAAAGAAAATCTGGCCGGAGTATTTTGATGCGGTCGCCTCCGGCAAGAAGAAATTTGAGCTGCGGCTGAATGACCTCGAGGTGCATGAGGGCGACACCCTTCTACTCGAGGAGTGGGACCCGAAAACAAAAGTGTATACGGGGAGAACGGTTGAGAAAAAGGTGGGTTATGTTTTTAAGTTCAAGATGAGTGCGCTGTTTTGGCCCGAAGAAGAGGTAAAAGCAAAGGGATTGCAGATTATGTCAATCGAGTGATACTTAAAATGCCCTTTCACAACATACCAACATACTGGAGTATGTTGGTATGTCGTCGCCTTGAGTAATTGATGTGGAGGAGACGGAAACAATGAAAAAAATTCTCACGCTTTGCCTCGTGCATCAGCCGTCGCGGTTGCTTCTCGGCATGAAAAAGCGGGGGTTCGGTGCGGGGCGGTGGAATGGGTTCGGCGGGAAGGTAAAAGAAGGAGAAACAATCGAGGAGGCGATGCAACGGGAAGTGCGCGAGGAAGCGGGGATTGAAGTGCGAGACGCCGTGAAGGCGGGCATTATCAAGTTCGAGTTCCAGGGCAATCCGGAAATTCTTGAGGTGCATATTTTTCGCGCGACGGAGTTTACCGGAGCGCCGAGTGAAAGCGACGAGATGAAGCCGCGATGGTATGGGGTAAAAGAGATTCCGTACGACGAGATGTGGCCCGATGATAAATACTGGTTGCCGCTTTTTCTCGAGGGGAAAAAATGTAAAGGGAGGTTTCTATTCGGCGAAGGGGACTCGATTCTCGAACACTCGCTTGAAACGGTCGAGATGCTATGACTACATTTGTTCCAAAGCCGGGGCAAGTTGATTACACGCACGCTGCGCGCGCGCCAGTCATCAATTGTGTGGTAGAGCATGATGGAAAAATTCTGCTTGTAAAGCGGAGCAGGAAACTCAATTTGCATCCGGGAGTATGGAATGGCGTGAGCGGGTTCCTTGACGACGGGAAAAGTCCGATGGAGAAGGCGAAGGAGGAACTTCTCGAGGAAGCGGGCATTTCACCGGAGCAGATTATCTCCATGGAGGAGGGAAAGGTTTTTGAGGTGAGAGATGGGGCATACGGCAAGACGTGGGTGACGCACCCCGTGCATGTGAAAGTGGCTACCGATGCGGTGAAGCTTGATTGGGAAGCGGAGGAGTATCGGTGGGTTGCGCCTGCGGAGATAAAAGGATTGGCGCTTACCCCGGGGTTTCTGAACGTATTGGACCAATTCTTCGGCAAAACAGCACACCTGTCATCCCCGCGCACGCGGGGATCCATGCCCTAGATTCCCGCTGGAGCCTGCCCTCGACTACGATCGGGGGCGGAAATGACAAGCATGCATCATGGTGTGAAGGGATAGCTGTGGATAACTCCGCTTGACGCCCTTTTGTGTGGTGCTACTATTCAAATATTCGTATGAATATTGTAATAGATAAAGCAGCGCGTGGTGCAGCAATGTCAGCGCCCGCGCTCCTCAAAAAGTCCCGTCTTCTCGCACTCGCGGGGGACCCAACGCGGGTCAAAATCTTTTGCTTTATGTTTGAGCGCAAGGAGGGATGCGTGTCGGATGTCGCCGCGGCGCTCCGGATGAGCATCTCAAGCGTGTCGCACCATCTTCGGCTTATGCGCGATAACGGTCTCCTTACCGCGCACCGGATGGGTAACAACATCTGTTATCACCTTGTGCGCAATTCGTTTACCAAAGCGCTTGAGGAGTTGATTTGCAAAGTAAAGGTCTAATACACAAAGAAATAAAACCATGTCACACATTACCATTTACACCACCCCCGGATGTGTTTATTGCAAGATGACTAAGGCATTCTTAAAGGAGCATAACATCAGCTATGACGAGAAAGACGTTTCGGCGGATGCGGCGGCGCGCGATGAGATGGTGGCAAAGTCCCAGCAAATGGGCGTGCCCGTCGTTGACATTGACGGCGCAATCGTTGTCGGTTTCGACAAGACGCGGCTTTCAGAACTACTCCACTTGCAATAACTCATGAGTACGAAAGCCATAGTCGGAGGAATTGCGCTTCTTGCAGTTGCCTTGCTTGTGGCAGGTGGCTTGAACAGCACTTCGGTGCCCGCCAGTCCCTCTCTTCAAAGCGCCTCTCTTCAAAGCGTTGTGCGGAATGGCAACGTTCCCGATTTCAGTTTAGAGAAGTTAGACGGGGGCACTATCACGCTCTCCGAGTTCAGCGGCAAAAAGCCGGTGGTGGTGGATTTCTGGGCTTCATGGTGCCCGAACTGCCGCCGCGATATGCCCCGCCTCAATGGTTTCTACGAGAAATACAAGGACAAGGTTGCAGTCGTCGGCGTGAATTTGCAGGAGAGCGCATCGACCGTACGGGATTTTATTGCATCCCGCGGCATTTCTTTCCCTATAGCGCTCGACCCGTATGGACAAGCATCGAATGCGTTCGGCGTTCGTTCCACCAACACGCATGTGCTCATACACAAAGACGGCACTGTGGCGCGCACCATTCCCGGCGACATACAGGAGTCGGATATCCTCTCTCTCATTGAGTAGCTTTCATGCAATCATCCAAAACAGTCATTACGTTCGGCATTTTTGCACTCGCCATACTCGCGGCGTTTGCGCTACTGCGCGGGACGTCAAAGAACGATGTTGCCCCACCTCGGGGTGCGGAAATTACAGAAAGAACGAATACGGTGAGCGGCGCGTCACGTTCTTTATCGGAGCGAGAAATTACGGTGACAAACGGTGTGAAACGCAGCATTTCCCTCGATGAAATCATCGGTGGCGGACCGCCGCAGGACGGGATTCCTCCGATTGACCATCCGAAGTTTGTTCCGGCGGCACAATCCTTGTTCCTCACGGATACCGACCCCGGCATCGCGCTTTCGATTGACGGGGCGGAGCGGTTCTACCCGTTTCAGATTCTGGTCTGGCATGAGATTGTGAACGACACCGTGAATGGCCAGCGTGTACTCGTCACCTATTGTCCATTGTGTCTCTCTGGAATCGTGTTTGACCCCGTTGTCAAAGGCGAGCAGGTCGAGTTCGGCACTTCCGGCAAGTTGTGGAATTCAAATTTAGTGATGTATGACCGCAAAACCGATTCGTTGTGGTCGCAGATCTTGGGAGAAGCAATCGTGGGAGAAATGACCGGCACGCGACTTGAAGTTTTGCCGTCAGACCAGATTCGATTCGGCGACTGGCGGAAATCTCATCCGAGCGGCGAGGTTCTGTCGCGCGATACGGGAGCCACAAGATTTTATGGGCGAGACCCCTACGGCGACTACTACACGAAACCCGGCACATATTTCCCGGTCAGCAAGAAAGACAGCCGCTTGGGCGAAAAAGAGTTTATTTTGGGAATAGTAGTGAACGGCAAGGCCAAAGCGTACTGGCCGCCAGCCGTCAAAAAATCGGGAAGGGTTGAGGATGTGCTTCAAGGAAAAACTATTGTTGCGGAGTACGAAAAAGATATTGACGCGGTGCGTCTTTTTGAGAAGAAAAGCGACGGGGAGCTTATTCGCATCAATCCGTTCGGCTCGTTCTGGTTTTCGTGGGTGGCGGCGCATCAGGAAACTGAATTATTCAAATAGTAAAAATAACATGAATAGTGATGAGCAAAATATGAATGAATCTAGCGAAAATCAGCCCTATAAAGTGGGAAGTATAGTACCAGAAGACGGATGGTATGCTTGTGTTCCCTGCGGTAACAGAAAATATCTCAAAGCAGGGACACGTTTCGGAAGTTGCTTAATGTGTTTTGGTAAAGAGAAGAAAGAATTTCGCAAAGGATTTGAACTTTGGGAAAAGTTGGAATCAAAATAGGCAATCAATATGAAAATTATGAAAGACACATTTGGTCCGGAATATATTGTCAGGGTATATAATCCCAAGGTTGGCATGGAGGGATTTTTGGTCATTGATACTACCACACTTGGACCCGGTAAGGGCGGCATTCGGATGACTCCAAATGTAACGGAAGAAGAAGTGCGGAGACTGGCTCGGGCGATGACCTGGAAAAATGCTCTGGCGGGCATTCCTTTTGGCGGAGCAAAAGCTGGAATTATCTGGCCGGGTGGATCAGATGAGCTAAAAAGGAAATATGTTCAGAGCTTTGCCCGCGCAATCAAGTTATTTACGCCGCGAAAGTATATTGGCGGGCCAGATGTGAATACGGGCGAAAAAGAAATGCAGTGGTTTGTGGAGGAAACAGGCAATTGGCGCTCCGTTACCGGCAAGCCTGCCACTCTCTGTATGAAATTATTTGGAAGGACGGGCGAGAAATGCGGTATTCCTCACGAATTCGGGAGTACCGGTTTTGGCGTAGCTCAAGCCGTTTTAGAAACGGCACAAGCTCTTGCTATTGGTATTCGTGGGGCTCGTGTGGCGATTCACGGTTTTGGAAATGTCGGCACGTTCACCTATACTTATCTGCATCGCGCAGGAGCCAAAATTGTTGCTATTGCGGACAGTAGCGGCGCGATTTTTAGCGATGCTGGGTTAGATGATGCTGAGGTGCAGGAAGTTATAAAAAAGAAACAACACATCTCTGAATGTAAAGGGTGCCGCAAGATTTCGAGTGAAGATTTTTGGAAGGTACCTGTTGATTTTCTCATTCCCGCCTCAGTTACGGATGTCATCAACGAAACGAATAAAAATGGTATCCGCGCCAAAGCAATTATTGAAGCGGGAAATATTCCTATGAGAGAAAACATAGAAGAAGAGTTGTCTAAAAAAGGCATTGTTATAGTTCCAGATTTTGTGGCAAATGCGGGCGGGGTTATCTCCTCGTATGCGGAATATCGCGGCTATAATCCTAAAAGAATGTTTGCACTTGTGGAGAGAAAAATTAGAAATAGCACTCGCCTCGTTTTGGAACAAAGTATAAAATTGAAGAAAAATCCTCGTGAAATCGCTTTGGCAATCGCCAAAGAAAAGGTCGAGGCGGAGATGAGTAAAAAATAAACTAAAGTATGTTCGAACAACTAACACAATACAACGACATCGGGCTCCTGATTCTGCGGCTGGCCGTTGCGGTAATCTTTATCTATCACGCTCTGCCCAAATTAAGGAACGCTTCCGGCATGAGCCAGATGATGGGTATGCCAGCCGGTATGATCTTTATGCTTGGTTTAGTTGAAGCCGTCTCATCTTTGGGCATGATATTTGGTATCTACACGCAACTTGCCGCATTGCTTCTAGGGATTGTCATGATTGGCGCGATTGGCACGAAAATGATGAAATGGCGAGTACCGTTTGCTGCGATGGATAAAACTGGATGGGAGTTTGATTTGATATTGCTCGCCGCAAATATCGCCATTGTGCTTGGTGGGGGCGGCGCGATAGGCATTCAGTAAAACAGCAATATGGACACTATGTACGACCTCATCATTATTGGCTCGGGCGCGGCCGGTCTTGGAGCTGCCATCTACAGCGGACGGTACCGTATGAAGGTTTTGGTCATTGGCAAAGAATTTGGCGGGGAAACCGCAAAAGCCGGCGCCATCGAAAATTATCCCGGTTTCCAGTCAATTGACGGTTTCGAATTAATGGACGCGATGAAAAAACAAGCGAAGGGCCTTGAAGTCAAAACACTAGACGGCGAAGTTGCGGGTGTTAACCAGCAAGAGCATTGTTTTGAGGTTACTGTCGGAGATACGACGCATCACGCGAACTCCATTATTTTTGCTGTGGGAGCAGAGCGGCGCCGTTTGGAATTACCGAATGAAAAAGAGCTTACTGGCCGCGGAGTTCATTATTGCGTTACCTGCGACGGACCCGTATATGGCGGAAAGGTTATTGCGATGGTGGGTGGCGGCGACGCGTCAGTCAAAGGCGCGGTGCTGGCCGCGGAATATGTTTCAAAACTTTTTCTTATTGTACGGGGCAAAGAAGTTACCGCGGAGCCCATCAATCTTGAACGCATGAAGAAGCTCGGTGATAAAATTGAAGTGCTCTCTGAAACCGAAGTTAAAGAAATCGTTGGCAAGGGAAAGCTGGAAAAACTGATTTTGTCGCGTCCGTACAAAAATTCAAACGAGCTTGTTGTCGAAGGCCTTTTCGTCGAAGTCGGAGCGATTCCCAATGTGGAGCTCGCACAATCGCTTGGCGTAGAGCTTGACGGGCGAGGATACATCAAGGTCGACAATATGATGAAGACAAACATTGACGGCGTGTTCGCCGCGGGGGATGCAGTCAATCATTTTGGGTCGTTCAAGCAGGATATTACCGCGGCCGCCATGGGCGCGGTGGCCGCGACGAGTGCGTACGAAGACCATAAAGTTCACGGTGACCTCTGTTCTCTGCATAGTCGCCCAGCCATGCCGAAAGAAATATAAATTAACAATTAATCAAATCAAGCTCTTCATGATGCCGATTCGTTTGGCAAAACTGATGAAGGAAAACAAATAGTAATAGTAAAGGTCGAAAGCAGTAATCAGCAACTAATCAACAAAAAATATGAACAATCAAAACGATCAACAAAAGTTTGTCTGCAAGAGTTGCGGCTCGGAGTCGCAAGAAAAAGCGGGTACCTGTTGTGGCGCAGAGAGAAAAGAGAAAAAAGATGACGGCACCTGCATGGCGTGCAGCTGTCCTTGCGAGATGCACAAAGAGCACACCCACAAGTAAAGTGGGTGTGCTCGCTACGATTGCGGTTGTAAACAATATCTCCATTATGAAGGACTTTCGTAAAAAAGTGCTCACAAGATTCACACCCATCCTAGGCGCGGGAGCGGTTGGAGTTTGTCCGCTTTGTTGGATCGGCTCAGCATCGCTTCTTACCTATTTGGGCTTGGGAGCACTTATACCGGTATGGCGCTGGATTGCTTTTGGATTAATTGCGCTGGGCGCAGTAGGATTCATCCTTGATTACCGGTCTCATAAAAATCTCTCTCCGCTTATACTTCTTTCTCTTGGCGCAATTCTTCTTTATGTCGGCCGGTACATATTCTTAAGCACTTGGGGAGCATGGCAGATTTGGGGACCAGGCGCGTTACTCATCATTGGAGCAGTAATCTACAATAAACACCTCTTCAGAAAACCGCTCGCCTCGCCGAAGCCTGCGGCGTAGCGCGGGTCGGCTCTGCCACAACTGCAAACATAGCAATGTATTCTATTCAAATATGAAAACGCCCATAATTATTATTAGTGTTGTGGTTCTCGTTGTTGCAGGATGGTTGCTTATTTCCAATACGGGACAGCATCAGAATATGAATTCAAACGGCAACATCCCCGGAGAATCCGTTCGATTTGAGAGAGCGCCGGATTTTGCCTTGCAAGATTATAACGGCAAAACTGTACGGCTGGCTGATTTTTCCGGAAAACCGATGGTAATTAACTCTTGGGCGGCATGGTGTCCTTTTTGCCGGAAAGAACTGGTGGATTTTGCGACGGTGCAAAAGGAGTTAGGCGATAGAGTCGCAATCATTGCTGTTGATAGAGCGGAATCGCGAGAGACGGCAAAGAAATATACGGACGAATTAGGCGTGACGAACGACTTGATATTTCTGCTTGACCCTTCGGATTCGTTTTACCAATCTATCGGTGGATTTTCTATGCCGGAAACAATATTTGTGGACAAAAATGGAAACATTGTTGAGCGCAAGCGAGGGCCGATGGATGTTCAGGAAATCAGAGAAAAAGTCCGAAAACTTCTATCAACGTAAGTAGAGACACAAAGTTATGGTAAATATTATACCGCAAGAAAATAAGACTCTGTATCAGTGCGAAGAGTGTGGTTTGAAGTATGCCGAAAAAGAAATCGCTGAGAAGTGCCAGGCGTGGTGCAAAGAACACAAAAGCTGCAATCTTGACATTATCAAACATGCCGTAAAAGATTTATCTCACCAGTCATGAGTAAGAATCCGTCTCAAAAGTATCTTCGGCCGCGATACAGGCCAATTTTGACTGACACAAGGAGCGACGACGGAGGTGTATCCTGTGATACTCCGAGGAGGAGTGACGATGCGATCAGGCGAAATTGGCCGTATCCCGAAGGGTTTTCGCTATTTTCCCGCTCTGCGGCGTGAAGTATACTTTTAAGATGGGTTCTCGCACTCACCCTCGCATGCCGATATTTGAATACGATTACATTGCTGACGGTATTTTTATCGGCACGAATCAGTGCTGCACGACGCACTTCGCTGAAGCGCTTCTTAAAGAGGGTATCACTGCGGATATCTCGCTCGAGGAGGACCGGCTTGACCAGCCGTTCGGCGTAGAAGCGTATGTGTGGCTTCCGGTGAAGGACCACGAGCCGCCCACACGCGCACAACTGGAAATTGGCGTTTCTGCGCTCGAGAAGTTCGCGGCGCTCGGGAAGAAGGTCTACGTCCACTGCAAAAACGGGCACGGGCGCGCGCCGACGCTTGTCGCGGCGTATATGATGCGGAAGGGAAAATCAGTGAAGGAAGCGGTTGCGCTCATCCGGGCGCAACGGCCTTCTGTGCATCTTCAGGATTCGCAAGTTGCTGCATTACAACAATGGAATTCTTCGCGCTAATCATTCCGGCATTTATTGCGGGAGTCCTCATGTTCCTTGCGCCGTGCACATTCCCGCTCATCCCGGCGTATGTGAGTTTTATCGGTGGTACCACGGCGCATGATCTTCGGGATCCCGCGAAGGTGCGCGGCGCACGCCGAAGGGTTTTTATAAACGGCCTTTCGTATGTCATTGGTTTTAGCTTTGCGTTTATTGCACTGGGGACGCTCTTCAGCGCAGGCGGCATCGCGCTTGCGCCCTATCGCCTCTGGCTTGGGCGCATCGGCGGGCTTTTCATTATATTTTTCGGACTTTATCTTTTGGGGCTGTTCCGGCTGCCGTTTCTCTCACGGGCGATGGATGCGGAACACCACCTTCGAATTGGAAAGTCGCTCACGCCTGGGAAACCGATGTCATCATTTGTATTTGGCGTAACGTTTGCGCTTGGATGGACGCCATGCGTGGGGCCGGTGCTCGCTTCGATTCTCGTGCTTGCTTCAACTGCGACGACGGTCTGGCAGGGAATGTTCCTCCTCACCGTCTTTTCCGCGGGGCTCGCGGTGCCGTTCCTGCTCGTGGCATGGGGAATCGGGTCCGCGCCGAAATACGTCGCGCGTGTTGCAAAGTACCTTCCCGCCGTCACGGTAATTGGCGGACTGCTGCTCGTGGTGCTTGGCGTGTTGCTGGTAACCGATCGTTTTTCCTTATGGGTAGGAGGTTTCTACCGATACTTCAACTTTATTCCCTACGAGCGGCTTCTCGACTATCTTTAGACGGCTCATTCATGGTTCCTTCATTTTCTGTGCGTAACTCTTATTAAAAAGTCGGTTTTTTTTGGTACAATTCACCGCATGAGCACAATTATGAAGCGGTTTGCGGTGGGAGGTGCGGTGGCGGTGTATCTCGCGCTCGCGGTCGCGGCGGGGGCGCAAACGCGGGCAACAGCGACGCCGCAGAAGGAAGTGAGGCGCGCGGCGGTGGAGGAAATGCGTGCAAAGTTCGAGGCGGCGAAGAAAGAGGCGCAAACGAAGATGCAGGCGGCGAGGACCGATTTTCAGGCGAAACTCAAGCAGATAAAGGACGGGAAGAAACAGCAAGCCGCGGATAACTTATATGAGCGTTTGGGGATGCTCAACGCCAAGTGGGCGGAGCATTTCGGAAATGTGCTTGAGAAGTATGATGCGACGCTCAAAAAAGTGGAGAGTCGAAGGGATAAAGCGCAAACTGCAGGAAGAGATGTGGCCGTAGTGAACGCCGCATTCCAAGCGGCAACCGCGATGATTGAGAGCGCCCGCGCCGCAGTAGAGGCGCAAACGAAGAAAACATATTCCGTAGCCGTTACCACAGAAGCGAAGCTCCGCGAGGCGTTCCAGGCCGCGCACAAGGCCTTGAAGACCGACCTCATGGCGCTTCGTGACGGGGCAATGAGGAGCGCGCGCGAGGCGGTGCAAAAAGCGATTCAGTCCCTTCGCGCCATACCGAATGTGGACAGTGCAAGAACTACTGCAACATCCTCGCAACAATAATTTTTACCATCATGGAAAACAACAACAAGACAGGATGGGTAATCGCAGTCGTGGTGATTATCGCGGTGGCGCTCGTTGCGTGGTGGTATGTGGGCGAGAGCACGCCGCAGACCGCAAATGAGGCAGTATCATCGCCCCAACCGGCGGCGGAGAATCCTAGCGTACAGGAGCAGGTGGCGGTACCGGCGCCCGACAGTACGAGCGAGATTCAAAAGGACTTGGATGCGGCGGGCGGAGGGAATGAGGACCTTCAAGGAGAGCTTGATGCGCTTGATGCAGATATTCAGAAGGGATTTTGAGGTTTCGACGTGCGTCAATTCTAGGAAATCGGACCTCTTATAACGGCATGCGTATTATGAACCGTGAAGGGTATATGCATATTGTAGTTTTCATTGTTGCAGTCATCATCGGCATCGCAATGCTTCTCTTCCTTCGCGAGAAGGGCATCTCGCACGTCGATGGGGGAAGCCCACGGCTTTCTCCA
This sequence comes from Candidatus Liptonbacteria bacterium, assembly GCA_016186635.1. Lineage (GTDB taxonomy): Bacteria > Patescibacteriota > Minisyncoccia > UBA6257 > 2-01-FULL-56-20 > VGJV01. The sequence continues at coordinate 30,046 of JACPLI010000020.1, forward strand.
GCGCTCATCAGCGGCCCCCAATCACGGTAAGGGAATCCATTACTGCATGCGCGTTTCTTATAGCGGACGGGGTGTGCATAACTTTTCTGTACATGTGAGCGTGTGGTTCTAGAATTTGAGATAAGGAGAAAGGTCGGCGTTTGCATAACGGAAGGGATGAGCATTTCGATGGCGAAAAAAAGAAGGAAGTCGAAGAAGAATGCGCGGAGGGGGAAGCGGCGGACTGCGAAGCGAGGAGGAAAGCGGCGAAGGAGATAAATTGTATCTCCGTGTGTTCCCGTCCCTCCCTTTCTGCAGAAAGGGAGGGACGGGTTTTGTGTTGTCGTGTATAATAGGGAGACATATGACGGAGGAGGACTGGAAGCAAAAACTTACCCCCGAACAGTACCGCGTACTCCGCGAGCAGGGGACGGAAGCCGCCTTTACGGGGAAATATTGGAACGAGCACGGGAAGGGCATGTATCGGTGTGCCGCATGCGGCGCCGAGCTTTTTTCGTCTGATACAAAGTTTGATTCCGGCACTGGCTGGCCGAGCTTTACTGAGCCCGCAAATGTGGCACATGTGGAACTCCGTGAGGACAGGAGCCGCGGGCTCGCGCGCACCGAGGTGCGCTGCAAAAAATGCGGCTCTCACTTGGGGCATGCGTTTGACGACGGACCGGTTGACAGGAGCCTGCCTGCCGGTAGGCAGGGGAAGCGCTACTGCATCAATTCGGTATGCCTGGAGCTCGAAAGGTCGGGGGATGAGAATCAGTAATCAACATGGGTACAAGAGTGCTCATACGGGTAAGCGGAATTATCTTCGGGCTTTTTGCCCTTGCGCATGCGGTGCGGGCGATATTCCGGTGGGAGATTACCTTCGCGGGGCGCGCGATGCCGATATGGGCAAGCGTCCTCGTCGCGGTTATTGCGGCGTACCTCGCCTATGAGAGTTTTCGCACGCGGGAGGTGCGCTATATCTGCACGGGAGAATGCGGCGGCATGTCCCCGAAGCCGGGAATGTGCCAGGCGGAGAAGTGCGCGAAGAAGGGCATGCCGCTCGAAGAGGTGAGCGCATAGCGTATGGCGTATTGCAAAGAGCGAGTCGCACGATTTCGCCGCATTGTGTGGAATTATTACCGCGCGCATGGGCGCGATTTGCCCTGGCGGCGCACACGGAATCCCTACCGCGTTACGGTTTCGGAAATCATGCTTCAGCAAACGCAGGTGGAGAGGGTCCGCGGCAAGTACGAGGAGTTCTTGAAGAAGTTTCCTGATTTCGCTTCGCTTGCGGGGGCCTCGTCCGCAGAGGTGCTCCGCGTGTGGCAGGGGTTGGGATATAACCGGCGCGCGCTTGCACTTCGATGTCTCGCGAAGGAAGTGGTGGGAAAGTACGGCGGAAATCTTCCGCGGGAGGTCGAGGCGCTCGACGCGCTTCCCGGAATCGGCGCGGCCACGGCGGGTTCCGTTGCGGCATTTGCATTCAATGTACCGGTGGTGTTTGTGGAAACGAACATCCGGCGCGCCGTTATCCATCATTTCTTCCCGCGCCGCCGCAAGGTAAGCGAGGAAAAAGTGCGGGAAGCTGTCGCCACTGCGCTCGACCGGAAGAATCCCCGCGAGTGGTATTGGGCGCTCATGGATTATGGCGCGATGCTTGGGAAATCAGTCTCGAATCCCAATCGCCGGAGTGAGCGATACCGGAAGCAATCCTCATTTCGCGGCTCGGATAGGGAACTCCGCGGGAAGATTGTGCGTTTGCTTCTCGAGCAGTCCCGCATAGCGGCTTCTTCTGTCCTGGAAATTACGCAAAAATCCGCGGAACGAGTGAACGAGATTCTCGAATCGCTTGAGCGGGAGGGCTTTTTGCGGCAGGAGAAAGGGATTGTTATGATTGCGAAATAGTTACCTTTTCAACGCGTCGAAGTCAGACTTCCTGAAGGAAGTCTGACTTCGGCAGATTGATGCAGAACCAAACCAATGCGGCAGATTCTTAAAGATGGCGCAGTATATATCCTCCGTTTCGATAAGGGCGAGGAAGTGCTCACGGGGCTGATTGCATTCGCGCGGCAGATGGATATTCACGCGGGAACATTTTCCGGCATCGGGGCGGCCTCGAGAGTGGCGCTTTCTTATTATGACTTTGAAAAGAAAGAATATTTGAGCACAGAACTTCGGGAAGTGGAAATCGCCTCGCTTACCGGCAATATCGGGATTTTGAAAGGGGAAATAGCCATACACGCGCACGGAGTGTTCTCTGGAAGGGATATGGCGGCAAAGGCGGGACATGTGAAGGAAATCGTGGTATCAGGAACATGTGAAATGCGTTTCGAGGCGCTCGCAGGGAAACTTGAACGCGCGCATGACGCGACAACGGGACTGAATTTGATACAGTAAGAATTCAACGTGTTGAAGTCGGACTTCCTGCCTGCGCTACGCCGAAGGCTCCGGCAAGGCGAGCAGGAAGTCCGACTTCGGCAGATTGATGTGGGAGAGTTCGCTATAATGTGTAAGTTATGAAGAGAAGTTTCAAAGAACGGGTATATGCAGTTGTCGCAAAAATTCCCCGTGGGAAAGTATTGACGTACAAGGAAGTCGCACGCCGAGCGGGGAGTCCGGATGCCTCCCGTGCGGTCGGAAATATTCTGGCGAAGAATTTCAACCCAAAGATTCCCTGCCACCGCGTGATTCGCTCGGATGGGAAACTCGGCGGCTATAACCGCGGCGGAGACCTCAAGCGTGAGATTTTGGAAAGAGAGAAGGTGCTATAAAGGATTCTGGCTGGAACTTATGCAGTCCCAGCCGGTCAGCTGTGGAACGACAGCTTGCAGCTCTTTGAGGCATTGCGCACTCGCGCATGCCAGGAGCTAACAGTAGTATAGCAAATAAACCTGAAATTGTAGAGCTTTTTCGCCCATGCGCCTGCATAATCCACGCCGATGCGCTTTCCCGCGAGGATATCTTTCTTGTTAATGCATACTCCGCGGTTTTCAAACCACAGTCCAGTTTTCCTTGCAGCGATTTTCCCGTTGAAAGATTTCCCGACGTGGAGATATTTCGTGAGCCGCGCCGGCCCACGGATGAGTTTAGAGATGAGTTTAGAAGTGATAAGTGGTGAGTGATAAGTAACACCGCTTCGAATGAGAACTGCGGCGGGGTATCCCTTGGGACCAGTCACGATGTTCAGCATCCAGTGCATGCCGTAGGTGAAATAGACGTAAAAACGCCCTGCCTCGCCGAACATGACCTTCGTCCGGGGCGTGAGTCCGCGGCTCGCGTGCGATGCCTTGTCATGCGGTCCGTCGTACGCCTCTGTCTCGGTAATCATCACCGCGATGGTTTTCGTGCCAATCTTGCGCACGAGGAATTTTCCCAGAAGTTCCTGTGCCACCGTGAGCGTCGGGCGATTGAAAAATATTTTCCCGAGGACTTTTCTCATTTATCCCATTTTACCCATTACTGCACTCGCTGTTAAGGTTTGACCTTGAGAACGCCTAAGGTCGAACCTTAGAAAATAAAAAGCCCCGCGTCGCGCGGGGGGGTGTCATCGTCATTGTTATGGTCATCGTGTGACCCTAGTTCAGCACCGCAATCTCCGCCCGATGCGCGCCGAACCGGAGCGCATCCGCCTTCGTCGGCATCCACACGTCCACATTATTAGTCTTGCGGCGGTGCATGCGGTCTTCCACGACGAAAATCTTGTCCCCGAAAAGCGAAGGAATCTGAACTTTGGTTCCGAAGGGGAGGAAGTTCGCGGCAATGATGCCGTCACGCACGAACGTGCCTTTTGCGGTGATAAACGGCGTGTCGTCCGTTTCCTCCGGGGTGCTTGAATAGGCAGTCACCCAGACGGTAACTGTAGGCGCCTTCCTTGCGGCGACGCGCGGCGTGCTCTGGAGAAGCGTCGCTTCGAGAGAGGTGCCCAGTACAATTGGCTCGTCAGCCATCGTGATGCCTGCCGAAGAGGGGTATACCGCAAGCGCGCCCGTTATAAAGATTAAAACCAGGTTTTTTGCCATGGTTCCTAATAAAAAGCCCCCTTTCTGGGGGTATTGAATTGTTAGGGGATATGCTAGCAAACTTGACGAATATTGTCAAGTATTGTGGAATTGCATGTGGAAGATTTTCTATCGGCTAATTCGTACGAATGGTAGAATAAAAGCATGCGGGAGTTTGAAAAAACTCTTAAGGCGGTCGCGAATCGGCGGCGATTGGCAATCCTTAAGTATTTGAAGAGTAATGACGCGGCATCAGTGGGAGAGATTGCGCGGGAAATTGGATTATCACTTCGCTCGACATCGAGGCACCTTGCGGTGTTAAGCGCGTGCGACATTGTGGAACGTGACCAGCGGGGATTACAAGTTTTCTACTGTCTCGCATGCAAATTACACACTACAGTTCGCCAGGTTATCTCTCTTCTTTGACCCTTGTCTTGTTGTTATGGGCTTATTCGTGCGAATTAGCCCATAACATAGCAGGAATTTGGGAGTCAGGAGTCGGGATGGGGTATAGATGAGGTATAATAGGAATATGATAAGTGGCAAAGAGCTTTCCGGGATGAGAAAGCGGGCATCGAAAATCATTAGTGTTCTCGGAAAGCTTTTTCCGAACCCAAAAATTGCCCTGAAGTACGGCAATAACTGGGAATTGCTCGTGGCGGTGCAATTAAGTGCCCAATGCACGGACAAAAAAGTGAATGAGGTAACCCCCGCGCTTTTCAAGAAATATCGGCGGCTTGAGGATTATGTAAGCGCCAATCCCCGGGAGTTTGAAAAGGATATCCACCAGTGCGGGTTTTTTCGGGCGAAAACGAGGAATATTTTAGCCGCGGCAAAGGTGGTGCAGGAAAAATTTGGCGGGAAACTGCCGCGCACAATGGAGGAGATGCTCGTGATTCCCGGCATCGGCAGAAAAAGCGCGAATGTCATCCTCGGGAACGCCTACGGCGTAGTGGAAGGAATTGCGGTAGACACGCACGTAAAGCGCCTCTCGCGGGTGCTGGGATTAAGTAACGAAAAAACGCCGGAGAAAGTCGAGAAAGACTTGATGGCGATTATTCCGAAGAAGGATTGGTTCAGGGCGACGTACCTTTTGATTGATTATGGAAGGAAATATTGTTTTGCAAGGCCGCATCAACACCACCTTTGCCCGTTATCGAAAATTTTGGAGCGGTAAAGGTTTGACCTTGGTTCTGCAAAAAGGTCGAACCTTGGCGGTGTTGATAATGCGTCCCATAGTCCCGCGAGCGTCGGGGCTTTGCAGGGCTTCGCAAGGCCGTATGAGCATGATATTTGCCCGTTGTCGAAGATTGGGGTCGGGTAGCTTCTCTATTTTCTTATTCGCGCGAATAAGAAAATAGGATATATGCAGTTTGAAAATTGTGAATATTGGAGTAGTATTGTCATATTGAGATGGATAAGAAACAGCTCATACAGCAGATACAAGGACTACGGAATTCGCGGGTAATTACCTATGTCACAAGCGACCGGACGGGGCCGGTAAACGCCCGAATTGCGATGGATGTGATTCCTGTGGTGAGCAAACAACTCCGCGCAATCGGAAAAACCCAGAATATCGACCTGTTTCTCTACAGCGCCGGAGGCGACACAATGGTGCCGTGGAGAATTGTGTCCATGATTCGGGAGTATTGTGAGAAGTTTTCGGTGCTTGTGCCGTACAAGGCGCACAGCGCGGCGACGATGATTGCGCTCGGCGCGGATGAGATTGCGATGAGCGACCTCTCGGAAATCTCACCGATTGACCCCTCAACGGCGAATGTTTTCAACCCGCAAGACCCCCAGAATCCGCAGAATAAAATCCCGATTTCCGTGGAGGACGTGATGGCATATTTCGATTTGGCAAAAAATAAGTTCGGTATTAAGAATGACGCGGAACTTTCCAGTATCTTCTCAAAGTTTGTGGAGTCGAATCCGCAGATTCATCCTTTGGCGCTCGGGAACGTGAATCGTATCCACAACCTCATCCGTATTCTCGCGAAGCGGTTGCTGAAGAGCCATAAAACGCCAATGAAGGATGATGAGGTGGAAAAGATTGTTGACTACTTCACCGAAAAACTTTACTCGCACCAGTATTTCATCGGGCGGAAGGAAGCGAAAGAGGATTTGGGTTTGAAGTCGGTTGCGTATGCGGATAACTCCCTCGCGAAAGCGATGACGGAGTTGTTTGAGGAATACAGGAAAGATATGGACCTTGAGACGCTCTGGAACCCGGAAAACGAGCTGGGTGTGAATGCGATGCAGAATAGGAAGCAGTATAAGATTGCGTTTATTGAAAGCGCGCAAGAATCAAGGCATTTTGAACTCTCGATTGAGTATCGCAAACAGCAAGTGAATATGGTTCAGCAAACCCCGCAGGGACCGATTCAAGTCCCGCAAGAACAGGTCGGATGGAGAATTATGGAGCAGGGGTGGAGATAAATCTTTGTTTCTGTTATCATACCTTCTATGAAGATTGAAGCAGTGAAAAACGTAAATATTACGGCACTTTTTGCGTCTCCTCTTAACCACCTCCTTATTAGTCAGAGTGGTCTTTTGGATTTGCTAAAAACCGGCGACGAAATAAAAGATAAGAGAACCTTTGTTGAGGCCCCTGGTTTGAAGGTCTTGATATTTCCGAATAGGAAAAAAGATTTTGTGTTTGAGGGAACAAGAATCCTCGTTAGCGACAAGAGCGAAGTTTTACCAAAAGAATCTGATGTGGTAGATGATTTTGAAAAGATAGTTAACAGCGACATGGTTGAAAAAAACAAGATTGCGGCTTACGGATTTAATTATGATGCTGTAGTAAATCCCGAGAACGGTTTTAAAATCGGTGACATTGTTGGCAGTAAGATCGCTGGCATCCAAGATATAAAGAGTGCAGGAGTCAGCATTTTATTTGAAAAGGGTGGAACAACTTATACATTAGAGATTAAACCGATAGGAGTGGAACAGAAATTTGTTGCACACTTTAATGCTCATTTTAGTACTAACAGTTTACCAAGTGATGAGGAGTTAAAGGGAAAAATCGATAAGGAGTTTTTAGAATTTAGAAATATTGTTGGAAAAATATGAATGAAGTGTTGACGCTCGACAATCTTACTGGAGTGTTTCAGCCAGGCGCAATTTCACTCTCTCCGCAGCCTTTAGTGGAAGAGAAAATAATTGAGGATAAGTTTTTGTTATTGAAAAAGGATATAGGGGAGGATTTATTTAATAAACTCACCTACGGCCAACAGGCTTTTATTGTGAACGTGTCTAATACGATTGACCTAGGCGAGACTGTTGATATTGATGCAATATATAGCGGAATTGAGAAATTAGAGTATGAGTGAGGTGAGGGTACGAGAGGGCAGAGCGAAGGCATTTCTAGATACGGCTTTTTTAGCCTCTTTTTCCATACCAAATCACAAGGACAATAAAAAGGCGAGAATATTATTGGCAGAACTTACACTAAAGTATGACTTATACACAGCACCCCTTTGTTTTTATGAGTTGTGGCAAGTAGTAAAAGAGTACAAAGATTTTTATAAAGGAAATTACCAATTTATAAGGAAGCTAAATAAGGTACTAAAGCTTATTCATTGTAAAATATTATTTAACGAGATCAATCTTTCTTATAAGGCGGTAATTAATGATTTAAAGTCTTTCACGAAGCAAATTCTTGGATCGATGTTTATTACTGTTATTCCCTCAGATAGGCAGAGTATTAACTCAGCATTGGATGCGATAGACGAGTTTCTGGCGAAACCAGGCGACGCTTTTCACTTTTCCTCAATGGATAGTGCTGGGATTGAAACGGTGGTTACTGGGAATAGAAAAGATTTTGAAAGGATGGGATTACATGTAATTTGGTTTTAGATAAGCTTGATGTATTTCCTCATTCGCCCATTTGCACGAATGGGCGAATGAGGGTGTGACGAGAGAAGTATATTTGTATTACTTGAGTGATATGTTTACATTTGACATGCAATGCAAAAATTTGAACTCGCAAAAGAGTTGAAGCCAGCAGGTGATCAACCAAGCGCTATCGAGAAGCTTGTGGCGGGATTGAAGAGGGGATACCAGCATCAGACGCTTTTGGGAGTTACGGGGAGCGGAAAGACGTTTACTGTCGCGAACGTGATTGCAAAGATACAGAAGCCGACGCTGGTGATCGCGCACAACAAGACGCTCGCGGCCCAGCTTACGAATGAATTCAGGGAGCTTTTCCCGAAGAACTCGGTAAATTATTTCGTGTCGTACTACGACTACTACCAGCCGGAGGCGTATATTCCATCGTCCGACACCTACATAGACAAAGAAGCGCTTATCAACGACGAGATTGATAAACTGCGCCATGCGGCGACGACGGCGCTCCTCACGCGGCGGGACGTAATTGTGGTTGCATCCGTCTCATGTATCTACGGCTTGGGCGCGCCGGAGACGTACGCGGAGAACATTTTCCGGTTCAAGGTTGGAGACAGGGTTGAGCGGAAGAATTTTGCGCGAAAGCTTGTTGAATTGCAATTCACGCGCACGAACATAAATTTGAAGCGCGGTACGTTCCGCCTTCGTGGAGAGAATTGGGAAATAATGCCGCCGGACAGGGAAGTGATTTACATGCTCGAAGTGCGAAGTTCAACTATCGCGGCGATATATGCAACAGACCCTGTAGTTGGGTTTCAGCCCGGCAAGACACCGCCAGTCGAGGAAGTCATCATTCCTCCGGCAAAACATTTCATTACCGAAGCGGACGCGCGCGAGCGGGCAATCGGCTTGATTCAGGAGGAGCTCAGGGTGCAACTCAAGTATTTTGAGGAAAATAAGAAATTTCTCGAAGCCGAACGGCTCGAGCGCCGTACAAAGTTCGACATTGCGATGATACGGGAGATCGGCTACTGCCACGGCATCGAGAACTATTCGCGGCACCTTTCGGGCCGCGCGGCAGGTACTCCTCCTGAAACTCTTCTCGACTATTTTATGCAGGGTTCGAAATCGCATTCGGATGCAAAGGTTCGACCTTTAGGGGGTTCTCAAGGTCGAACCTTGGAAGAACCCGATTTCCTGACCATAATTGACGAATCCCACATCACCGTGCCGCAGATTCAGGGGATGTATCATGGCGACGCGTCGCGGAAGAAAACGCTCGTCGAATACGGGTTCCGTCTTCCCTCCGCCGCGGACAACCGGCCATTGAAATTTGCGGAGTTTGAAAAGCGCATAGGGCAGACGATATATACATCCGCCACGCCGGGACCGTATGAGTTGAAGAAGAGCGGGGTAAAAGCTCGACCTTTAAGGGATTCTCAAGGTCGAGCCTTGGGAGAAACCGGAGGTCAAGTTGTGGAGCAAATTATCCGCCCTACTGGCCTCGTAGACCCCAAAATCACCATCCGGCCCGCGCGCGGGCAGGTGGACGACCTGATTCCTCGGATCGAGGAGCGCGTTGCCGCAAAGGAGCGGGTGCTCGTGACGACGCTCACCAAGAAAATGGCGGAGGATTTATCCGCATATCTCGAAGGAAAGAAAATGAAAGTGGCGTATCTCCACAGCGACGTGAAAACGCTTGACCGTATCCGCATTCTTACGAACTTGCGGAAGGGTTCGGAGGCGAAGGGCGGATTCGACGTGCTCGTGGGAGTGAATCTCCTGCGCGAAGGGCTCGACTTGCCCGAAGTGTCGCTCGTCGCGATTCTTGATGCGGACAAGGAGGGCTTTCTCCGGAGCGAGACCTCGCTCATCCAGACCATCGGGCGCGCGGCGCGAAACGTGCGCGGAGAGGTTTTGATGTATGCCGACCACATCACGGGTTCGATTAAGCGCGCGGCGGGGGAGACCGAGCGGCGCCGAAAACTTCAACTTGCCTACAATAAAGAACATGGCATTACGCCGAAGACGGTGATGAAGAAAATCACGAGTATCTTGCCGGAAGAGGTGTTGAAGCTCGAAATGAAGCCGATTCCGAAATCCAAATCCGCAATAGAGAAGCTTATCCGCGAGAAGGAGCGGGAGATGCGCGAAGCGGCGAAAGAGCTGAACTTTGAATTAGCGGCGATTTTACGAGATGAGATAAAGGTTCTTAAGAGGAGTAATCGCGAATAGCGCGAATTTGGATTTAATAACGCGAATAAATCTCTTGCCCATTTTATCCACAGGAAAGGGTTAGTTGTCCACCGATTCTCCACATTTTTTACTTGACTTTTTGAAACGAGGCGGGAAAATTATTACGGTTCCTAGGATCGCGCACAACTTCCGTTCAAAGTAATTTTTCACCACAAGAACCCGAAGCATGACGCGCCTGTGGGTACGTCATTGAGGGTCAAAACTTGTGAAACCGGCGGAGGAGTTTGAGCGCGAGACGAAGAACCAAGATAGAGTTTCCTGCACAGCCGCAGGAAACTCTCCGTATAACCAAACTTTTATCTACCACCGCCCCCGCAGGCGGTTTTAATTTTTTCCGGTGTTCTGCTACACTTTCTCTTGCTACCCCCTATGCATCACATGAAGGGGGCGATTTGCATGTTGCGGAATCAATTTCGGGAAGTCGGACTTCCAAACATTGGGAGCTAATCCAAAAACTATGCATAACAAGATAATCATTCGCGGCGCCCGCGAGCATAATTTGAAGAACATCACGCTCGAGATTCCGCGCGATAAAATGACTGTGTTCACCGGGCTTTCCGGCTCGGGGAAGTCGAGCATGGCGTTCGACACGATTTTCGCCGAGGGACAGCGCCGCTACATCGAGTCGCTCTCCGCGTATGCGCGGCAGTTTTTGGGGCGGCTCGATAAACCGGACGTGGATGATATTGAGGGGCTCTCGCCCGCAATCTCGATTGATCAGAAAAGCCATTCCCACAATCCGCGTTCGACGGTGGCAACCGTGACCGAGATTTATGACTATCTTCGCGTGCTCTTCGCCCGCGCGGGGAAGCCCCACTGCCCAAAGTGCGGCAGGGAAATCCAGAAGCTTACGAACGAGGAGATTGTGGATGTCGCCGTCCAAATCTCGAATGAGAATAAGTCAAAGAAAAACATCGTGATTCTTGCGCCGGTCGTGCGTGGACGGAAAGGGGAATACTATCAGCTCCTCTACGACTTCTTGAACGCCGGGTTCTCCGAGGTGCGCGTGGACGGGGTTTACAAAACGCTCCGCGAGCGAGTGGAATTGAGCAGATATAAAGCGCACTCGATTGATTTGGTAGTGGACCGCATTCCGGCGGGAATTGATTTTTCCGACAAAGATGCGCGGCTTCGACTTGCGGAGGCGGTTGAGATGGCCTTGAAATACGGGAATGACGTGGTGACGGTTGTGACCGACAAGGAAGTCTCGCTCTCCGCGAAGTTTACCTGTCCGAACGACGGGTTCTCGTTTCCCGAAATCGAGCCGCGGCTTTTCTCGTTCAACAGCCCGTACGGCGCGTGCCCCCAATGCCACGGGCTGGGCACGGAAGATGTGTGGTCCGAAAAGATTTGCCTGGTGTGCGCGGGGAAGCGTTTGAAAGAAGAAAGTTTGGGGGTATTGATTAACGGTAAAAGCATAGCTTCGATCGCGGCGCTATCGATTGGGGATGCGTATATGTTTTTTGAAAAATGGGAAGCATCAATAGCGGGGAAGTCGGACTTCCCGAGGAAGTCCGACTTCCAAAAATTGGCCTTGAAGGAGATCGCGGAAGCCCCGCTCCGCGAAATAAAAAACCGTCTGAAATTCATGATTGACGTGGGGCTCGAGTATCTCACGCTCGAACGCCGGGCGGGGACGCTCTCCGGCGGGGAAGCGCAACGAATCCGGCTTGCCTCGCAAGTGGGTTCTCGGCTCGTGGGCACGCTCTACATTTTGGACGAGCCGACCATCGGGCTTCACCAAAAAGATAATGCGAAGCTCATCAAGACGCTTCACGACCTGCGTGATTTGGGGAACACGATTGTGGTCGTCGAGCACGACGAGGAGACAATTCGGGAGAGCGATTATCTCGTAGACTTTGGTCCCGGCGCGGGTATTCATGGGGGGAAAGTGGTGGCGCAGGGGGCGATTCCAGAGCTGTTGGGACCAGTGTCATTCCCGCGCACGCGGGAATCCAAGGTATCACAGGGAACTCTGGATTCCCGTTTTCACGGGAATGACAGAAAAGTTCTTACTCGGCAAAGTCAGGTTTTGAAAGATTCTCTCACTCTTCAGTATTTGCATGGCAAGAAGTTTATTGAAATCCCGAAAGAGCGCCGCGGCGTCGGCAAGGGGACGAAGCTTATTTCCATCAAAGGCGCGAAAGAAAATAATCTCAAGAACATCGACGTGGCGATTCCCGTGGGGCGGCTTACGGCGGTGACCGGCGTTTCGGGTTCGGGGAAGTCGAGTTTGGTCTACGACGTGCTCTATAAGACGCTCGCGAATAAGTGGCACGGGGCGAGTTACAAGGAGGGCGCGCATAGCGGAATTTTTGGATTAGAGCACATAAATCGAGTGATCAACATTGACCAGTCGCCGATTGGGCGCACGCCGCGCTCGAATCCCGCGACGTATGTGGGTGCGTGGACGTTTGTTAGAGACCTCTTCGCGGCGACCCCCGACGCAAAAGTGCGCGGCTATAAGCCGGGGCGGTTCAGCTTCAATGTGCCGGGCGGCCGGTGCGAGAACTGCGAAGGGCACGGCACGCTCGCCATCGAGATGCATTTCCTCCCCACGGTCTACGTGCAGTGCGACATCTGCAAAGGCAAGCGCTTCGACCGAGAGACGCTTGCGGTGGAGTACCGATCCTCCGCTAAAGCTATGGACGGCAGGCAAAGCAAAAATATATACGAGGTTTTGAAACTCACGATTGAAGAGGCGGTGAAGTTTTTTGATGAAATCCCGTGGCTCGCGGACCGATTGAAGATTCTGGACGAAGTGGGGCTCGGATACCTCGAACTCGGGCAGTCCGCGACGACCCTCTCCGGCGGAGAAGCCCAGCGCGTGAAGCTTGCCTCGGAGCTGGGGAAGCGCGACACCCGCCGGACGCTCTACTTGCTCGACGAACCCACGACGGGGCTTCACTTTGCGGACGTGGACAAATTGCTCCAAGTTTTACAGCGCCTTGTGGGCAGAGGGAATACGGTCGTCGTCATCGAGCATAACTTGGATGTCATCAAAACCGCGGACTGGGTGATTGACCTTGGCCCCGAAGGAGGAGAGAAGGGCGGCGAAATTGTCGCCGCGGGCACGCCCGAAGAAATCGCGCGAAAGAAAGGGAGCTTTACGGGGGAGTATCTGCGGAGGGTTCTCCAAGGTTAAACCTTGAATCTGCAAAAAGGTTTAACCTTACATTGAAATAGGGGCGATTCGCGTTACTTCAACCCCAAGATATTTTTAGCAATGGCCGGCACCTCGCGGCGGAAATATGCCTTTATTTCTCCCCACGTCGCCTTAAAGAAAAGGGTTGGCATAGGGTCGTCTTCCGCCTCCGTAAAATAAGTTAAGCTTTTGATGAAGTGCGGGAAGTTCAGATTTTTTGTTGGATAGTGTTCTTGCACGCGAGAGAGAATGTCGCAAAGCGGCTCCCGATTTTTGACATACCAGTACAGGTCAACAAAATCGCGCTTGCGGCAACGCTGACTGATTGCAATAATCTTCATCACCGCAATATCTTCCGGAGGAAGGATTTTAACGGTGCCGAAACGCGTGAATGTTCCTGAAGCGACGAAAAAGGGATAGGCGATAAAACTCGCTTTTGCTCCCGCATACTCTCCGTATAATGTGCCGGCGGTTGCCGATGTTGTGTTCCAATCGCCAGTTTTGAGAAGTACCCCTTCGAGCGCAAGCCGGTCAAACTCGGCTTCCGGCGTGAAAAAATCCAAATCAACGGACTGGCGATGTCCGACTTGCAGCGCGAGCGCCGTGCCCCCCGCGAGATACCAGCCGCCTCCGCGAAAAAGCGGCATCTTTGAGAATGTTTCAAGCGCGTGCTTGGTGTCCGCAGGCAATGCCTCAAAATGGAATCCATCAACTTGTTGCATGGTGTGCGGTACCGTTATCAAGCAAACACAAGTTTCCACAATGCTCGCGATTGCGGCTGCAGCACGCGAGAGGTGAGCACTACCTTCTTGATGAGCGACTTGGGATAATACGCCGCCATCCATCGCAACTCGTCGTCTCTTCCGAAATCCAGAATCCGCTCAATCACATAGACCGCGTGTTTCTTCGGGTCAATCGTCTTCGGGTCAACGTCCCAAAAAAGCGATTGCCGAAATCGCATTGCGGGCGTGGCGCTTTTTTTCGCGACCTTCATGTGTCGCCTATATTTTAGCATTTTTTACTCATTCTTTCTAATTTATTTCTCTCGGTTTTTTTGTTGCTCCGGATTCCGAAGTTGGACTTCCGGGAGGAAGGATTGTGATTGTACTTTCTTCCCTCTGATTGAGAAGCCGGAAGCGGGATTTATTTTTCTTTTCCGACGAATGCGCGCACCTGCCGCGTATATTCCCCAAAATCGCCGTAGTTTTTCTTCGTATTTCGCACAAAGAGAGCCCTATCCAGTTTTTCGTATTGGTGCACAATCATGTTTCGCACGCCGACAATCGGAGCTATTGTGAACGCAAAGTTTTTCTCTATCACATTCATCTCGCCAAGCAAGCGGAAGGTGCCCTCCAAATCGTCCGGCGCGCCAAGGTGTTTTTCCTTGATGATGTGCCGGTTGATATCTATCATGGCGTCAACTGCGAGCTGAAAAACCCGCTCAAGCGCGTGATATTTAACACTATCTTTCAAAATATCGTCGTCCGAGAACTCGGCAACAAAGGGCTTTATTTCTCCCACATAACCTGCCAGCAGATGCAGCTTTTTCTCCACAAGCGCAAAATCGAGCGTCATAGTTTTGAAAGCGTGTAATCAAGGAAATCCCTTCGCAGTTCAAACAATATTTCTGCATCATCGTAGTTCCGGAGCGCATATAAATATGCCTCGTTAAAAAGCGATTGACTTCGCTCATACAGCACCACCGCATTCGTCACGATCTGCTTCGCGAGAAGCGGGGGCGCAGTTTTCAGATTCACGAGCGACACCTTGTCGTTCCGAAAAACCTCCGTCAGGTCGAAATTCAAAAGCACCTCATCGTCAAACGAGAGTTTTTTGTCCGCGAGATATGCCACGTCCACATCGCTTTCCTTGTGCGTCTGCCCTGTTGCCTGCGAGCCGAAAAGCACGACCAACGAAAGGCCGTATTTCTCGGCAAGCGCGGCGATATGGGGTTGTGTTGATGCAATATTCATGTGATTTCATCGTACCATGTTTCTCTAAATGCTCCAATAACCCTTATTTTATAATGGTTTCCGACTTGTCCTGAGCTTGCCGAAGGAGAGACGATTGACAAGATAGCATAAAGTATGCTATATTTACACCGTTATTTTGCAGTTCTTTCACACAGCAAAATCGTTTGAACCCCGTTGTTGTACGAGAATAGCACCATGCTAGTCACTAAGTCCTAATGGCTAAGTTCTAGTGGCTGTCATTGAGCTATTCTCGTGTGAGCGTAGCCAGTATCTTCGCCTCCTGTCTCTTTTGAGAGAATGGACGAACGGTATCGCGCTACCGCAACAGCGCATCTCCATTTCCGATGACCTCAGTGGACCGCTGGGTTCGAAACTCGGGCAATGCCCGAGTAATGGTGCAGTGGGATGATCAAACTGGAAGGGTTCCAGCACTCATCCTTTCCACCCATTACCATGGGGATGGTGGCGGGCAGGATGCCCGCTTCGTGCGGATTCAGATTGGAAAACCCCTCTATTTTTCGCCCGCAATGTAAAAATGTGCGGGCACGCCGAAAGGCAATGGAGACGACTGAATCCTGTAGATTCGGTCAGGTGGAGCCCTGAGCTACGTCGAAGGGCTCCACCAATCTCTACTGTTCTCGGTTCCAACGAGGGAGTTACATTTCTTCCTAAAAATAAAAAATTGAAAACATTGATGGGGCGAAAGAGTCAAAAACTCAATCGCCCCGCTCAATTGAGTCCATAAGCGAAAGTTTGTGGATTCATAGAGCAAGCAGTTCTTTCAAATCAATAAAATTGGAATCTGGAAGAATTCGTTGCTGCACTTGTAGGAAGCGCAAAGATTATCAAAATAGTTTTTGCGCTTCCTATGAGGAACGCAGGCGATATCGGCGGGCCGCAAACATGCCGATAAACTTCACGCCCACTGGAAAGGCGCTATGCCAAGTCCTACGGGCACGAGGAGATAGTATGGAAAATAACCAGCAGAATCAGTCGTATCGGGTATTCACCATCAATTCCGGGAGCATCACCGAAGGCGCGCCGGTTCAGATGGTGAAAATCGCGCAAGGGACAGTTGAGATTTTCGCGGTCACGGTCGGGGAGAGTGGCCGTGGGCGCCAACTCGGTATGGTCCCGGTGGACCGGCCGCCGCACACGGCTTGCTCGAACCGGAATCGAGAAATGTCCGGCGAAAAGTGCGACAAATGCGGTGTCGCGCTTGAGAATGGCAAGCACCCGGACAAAGGAGAGGTGCCGGGGCGGCTCATGTTCGCGGAGTTGGGGCAGACAAAGTCCGGGAAACCCAAACTTTTCTCGAAACCGTCGGCGACTTCGGATGAAAAGGTCATCGCTGTTTTCAGTACGATGATTGGTTTCCGGGGCGGCAATTCGCATACCGGAGACCGCGCGGGGTGGACTTGTTCGTGCGGTGAGTCTGCTGACACCGCCAGGCCGGAAAAGTGCCCCAAGTGCGGTGGGACTGAAGGTCTGAAGAATAAATTCGCGCAGTTTCCTGGTGAGATTATCTGCCAGGGTACCATCGCCGAAGGAGACGCGGGGCGGATGGGGAGCGGCGAGCAGCTCGTCGCGTTCATGCCGAAGGATGTGGTTTTCCGAACATCCTACTCGGGGCGGCTCTATGGGAAGCCGGGTGCCCACTATTACAAGTGGACTGGCGAGAAATTCCTCGCCGCCACGTGGGAAGATCGGTCGGCGGCGGATCTGTTCTAGGTTCCAATCGGGAGAAGGAAAACTTCCTAAAAACAAACCAAAAAACATTTAGCGGGC
This sequence comes from Candidatus Liptonbacteria bacterium, assembly GCA_016186635.1. Taxonomy (GTDB): domain Bacteria; phylum Patescibacteriota; class Minisyncoccia; order UBA6257; family 2-01-FULL-56-20; genus VGJV01. The sequence goes on from JACPLI010000020.1 coordinate 47,034, forward strand.
GATTGGGAAAACCTGATCGCCCCGCTCAATTGAGTCCGTCGCGCCGTGAGTACGGAATGCGGTGGCCTCAACAGAGTGGTTGCTACTTTACAACTTTATGAAAAGAATAATCGTCCAAAAGGCGACGGATTTCTGGCCAACCTACGACCCTAAGAAATGGGTTGCCTTCGAGGAGGGGAAAAACCCATCGGAGGGGAGTACGGGCAGTACTTTTGGGTTGGCGGCCATGGCGCTCGCTGCGAACGTGGCCGATGAGAGCGAAATACCGCCGATGCAGGTACGCATCACGGTAACGCTCAATCGGCCAAGGGATGCGGTACTCATGGTTTGGAAGTTTTTCCTCGCTTTTCTGAAGCTGCTATTTGGGGAAAAGCAGATTCGGATAAGTATGGATCCCTTGTCGATGTTTGTCGACAAGGTACAGCGTTGAAATTTTTGCGGGCGAGTGGTTCTATTCCATTCGCCCCGCTCAATTGAGTCCGAGAGTGAAAGATTCTCGCGAGCTGAACAGAGCGATTTAAAAATAAAAACGTGAAAGGAGGTGAAAAGCAAATGCTGAAAATCCCGAAAAACGGGGCGGAAATCCAAACGGTCAAAGGGATACAATATCTCGTTGCCCGGCTGGATGCGCAGAAAACCTGCGCGGACTACCTGAACGCGCTTCGGAGAGGAGAGACCGTGGTTGTGCCGCTTTCAAAAAGGACACATCTCACGGGGCTTCTTAAGAGGGAATCCATTTTTACTCGGCAAAAGACACTTGTTGCCGGGAAATGGATCTCTTTCACTCCGTGTGAAGAAAGGGAGTTCAAGCCTTAACTGCGGCTTTGGCACGCGGGGCAGAGCGACTGCCTGGCAACGGAATTGTCGCAAAAATTTGGAGGTGCAAAAACGCACCTCCTTTTGCTTTTTATACGACGGGGTATACTCCAAGCGCATGACTGATTTTGACCTGCCTGCTGGCAGGCAGGGAAAATTAAAAGACAAAGTGATACATGATTTTCCGGAGACGCCGGGGGTGTATACGATGCGGGGTGCAACAAAAAAGGTGCTTTACATCGGCAAAGCGGGAAATTTGCGGCGGCGGGTATCAAGCTATTTTCTACGCGCACACGACGCGCGAATCGAGCGACTGATGCAGGAAGTGCGGGAGATTAGCTACGAGGAAACGGATACCGCGCTTGAGGCGCTCATTCTCGAGTCAAAACTCATTAAGGAAAAGCATCCGGTTTATAACATCCGCGAGCAGGATGACAAAAGTTTTCTCTATGTGGCGATTACGCGCGAGGCGTTCCCGCGGGTGCTCCTCGTGAGAGGAAAAGATTTCAATGCGGGAAGGATTAGCCTTCTGAAGGAGGCTAAGCCTTCCAAAGCATTCGGGCCATTTACCTCCGGCACGAGTATCCGCGAGGCGCTACGGATTTTGAGAAGGATATTTCCGTGGAATACGCATAGGTTAGAAGGTGGAAAGGTGGAAAGGTTAGAAGCGGAGAAGCGGCCATGCTTCGATTACGAAGTGGGCTTGTGCCCGGGGACGTGTATCGGGGAGATAGATAAAAAAGAGTATCGCAAAAATATACACCGCCTCATAGACGTTTTTGAGGGAAAGAAGAAACGAGTGTTACTCGGGCTGGAGCGCGAAATGAAGAAAGCGAGTAAAGCGTTGGAATTTGAGAACGCCGCAAAACTGCGGAAACAGATTTTCGCGCTGAAGCACATACAGGATGTGGCGTTACTGAATCAAGATGCCCCAAGGTTTAACCTTGAGGATTCGAAGGTTAAACCTTCGATACGGATTGAAGGATATGACATCTCGAACATTTCCGGGACTTCGGCGGTGGGTGCGATGGTAGTTTTTCTAAACGGGGAGCCGGCGAAAAGCGAGTATCGGAAATTTAAGATTTGCACGGTTGCGCAATCCGATGATATCGGGATGCTCGAAGAGGTACTGCGAAGGAGGTTTAGGAGACATGGGGCGGAGGATGTTAAGGTTCAACCTTTCGGCACATCAAGGTTGAACCTTTGGGCGATGCCGAATCTTATTTTGGTTGACGGCGGGAGGGGACAAGTGAACGCGGCGCGGGAGGTGCTTGCAGAGGCGGAGCTCCGAATCCCGCTCGTGGGCATTGCGAAGGGACCGGAACGGAAAAGGAATGATGTCATCGGCAGAGTTCCAGTGGGGGTCTCGCTCGCCACGCTCATCAGAGTCCGCGACGAGGCACACCGGTTTGCGATTCGGTATCACAGAAAACTCCGAAGAACCAGGGCGTTTGAGTGATGCCCGGAACGAGCGCTTTTCATACTTACCCATTCGCACGAATGGGTAAGTGTGAATTGGAGATTTTGACTCGTGGTATGCTGAAGGAATGGCAGTTCTCGCAAATTCGTTGAGCGATGCGGGGGTTGTGCGGGTTCTTAGAGTTGGCGGCGTGGCGGTGATTCCGACGGACACAATTTACGGCATCGTGGGATCGGCGCTCCGCGAGAAAACAGTCGTGCGCATTTACAAACTGCGGAAGCGGAACCCAAAGAAGCCGCTCATCGTGCTTATCGGGTCGCTCCGTGAGCTTTCGCGCGTTGGGGTGCGTCTTGGGGCGCTTCGCCGTCCTCTGTTCCGATTCCTACGGGGTGTGTGGCCCGGGAGGGTGAGCGTGGCATTGCCTGTCAAAAGCAAGAAATTCGGATACCTCCACCGAGGGACGGGATATATTGCCTTCCGCGTGCCAGCAAAGAAAGCGTTGCGGGAACTGCTTATGAAAACCGGGCCGCTCGTGGCGCCAAGTGCGAACGTCGAGGGAAAATCTCCCGCGACGACTCTTCGCGAAGCGCAGAGGTACTTTGGAGATAGGGCGGATTGCTATGTGGATGGAGGAAAAGTAATGCGCAAGCCCTCGACGCTTGTGAAGATATTGGAGGGGAAGCCGGTGGTGATACGAAAATAATAAGGAGTATTCGCGCCGTGCCTGCCGGCAGGCAGGAATAATGCTAATATAGATTCAATAATGCGAATCCATTCGCGTTATTGGCGATTACTCCTCTTATGCTCGCTGACGAACTCCGGAAAATAATCAAGGGCGACGCGGAAGCGGACGACACGACGCTTGAGAAATACAGCCGCGACTTTTCGATTTTCAAGGTGGTGCCGGAGGTGGTGGTGTTCCCGAGGGACACCGAAGACGTGAAAGCGCTGGTGAAGTTTGCGAGCGCGGCGCGGAAAAGAGGAAGGAAAATCTCATTGACGGGGCGCGCGGCGGGCACGGATATGACGGGCGGGCCGCTTACGGAATCCGTGGTGGTGGACTTCACGCGGCACATGAATCGGATTAAGGAAATCGGCAAGGATTATGTGGTGGTGGAGCCGGGAGTGTACTATCGGGACCTCGAACCGGAGCTTGCGCGCCGGGGGCTCATGTATCCGGCGTACCCCGCATCGAAGGATTACTGCGCCATCGGCGGCATGGTGATGAACAATGCGGGAGGCGAGAAGACGCTTCTCTACGGCAAGACCGAGCAGTATGTGGCGCAAATAAAAATGGTGCTCGCGGATGGGGAGGAGCATGTGATAAAGCCCATGTCGCGCGGCGCGCTTGAGGAATGCGCGGGAAAGCGAGATTTCGAGTGTGCGGCATGGAGAAAGCTCCGGCGGATGCTCGAGCGGCGCGCGAACGCGATTGCGGCGGCGCGCCCGGACACGTCAAAGAATTCCTCCGGTTATTCGCTCTGGAACGTGTGGGACGGGAATACCTTTGACCCGGTGAAACTTTTCGTGGGCTCGCAAGGGACGCTTGGGCTCATGACAGAGGTAAAATTGCGGCTCGTGCCGAAGCCGGCGCACACCCAGCTTGTAGTGCTTTTCCTGCGCGATATCGAGCGCATCGGCGACCTCGTGAACGAGATTCTCAAAGTGAAACCGGAGAGCATTGAGTCCTACGACGACAAGACGCTCGGCGTGGTGCTCCGTTATCTTCCCAGTTTCATTTGGTCCATGAAAGGGGATTTCCTGAAGCTTGCATGGAGTTTCCTTCCAGAGGTGGGGATGATGCTTCGCGGCGGGGTTCCGAAGATGATTCTCTTGGTGTCGCTCACTGCCGATACAGAACAGGAACTTCATGCGCGCACCATCAAGCTGGTGCACATGGTGCGGCGGGAGTTCCGGCTCCCTGTCCGCGCGGTGCGCGATAAGGCGGAAGAGGAAAAGTATTGGACGATTCGGCGCCAGAGCTTTGCGCTCCTTCATGGGCACATCAAGGACCGCGACACCGCGCCCTTCATTGATGACATCGCGGTACAGCCGCGGCACCTCCCTGAATTTTTGCCGAAGCTCAATGCGATTCTTGAGCGCTATAAAGACAAGCTTATCTATACGATTGCCGGGCACCCGGGGGACGGAAACTTCCATATTATCCCGCTCATGGATTTGAAGAATCCAAAAGTGCGCGCGCTCATTCCCGCCATTTCCGATGAGGTATATGCGCTTGTGCTGCGCTATCGCGGCTCTATCACTGCCGAGCACAACGACGGCATCATCCGCACGCCCTACGTAAAGGAGATGTATGGCAGGGAGGTGTACGCGCTCTTTGAGGAGGTGAAGCACACTTTCGACCCGCAGGGCGTTTTCAACCCTGGAAAGAAAGTGAGAGGGACGCTCAAATATGCGCTCGAGCATATCAGGAGTAATCGCGAATAATGCGAATGGGGGCAAATAATGCGAATGAAGAAGCATAAGAAGAAATAATTTGCATTATTGAAATTACAATTTGCATTATTCGCGATTACTCCCATGGAGGCGCCGAGCGCGTTCAAGATAAGGATTTTAGGGCGTGTGCAGGGCGTGGGATTCCGCTATGCGGCATATAAGGAAGCGGTGCGCCGCGGCATTCGGGGTTTTGTGAGGAACGAGCGCGACGGGAGCGTGTACATGGAAGTAGAGGGAAGTCGTGAAATACTTGACGCGTTCACCGAGTGGTGCAGGAAGGGATTTCTTGGCGCGCATGTTGAGAAGGTGATTACGGAGGAAGCGCCAGTTCGTGGTTTTCAAAAATTCGAGATACAATCACTCATATGATGTATGACACTATTAGGGACTTTCATCGGCAATTTTCGTTTCGCCCGGAAATTGAGAATAGGGGGCGGCTTGCGAGGAGAAAGAAAATCCTGGCGGCGGGGATGGGGGGTTCCCAGCTTGCGGCGACGCTCCTTCCGCTGTTCAGTCCGAAACTCGACATTATCCATCATCGCGACTATGGGCTCCCGGCGGCGAACATCCGCGATCGGCTTGTGATTGCAAGCTCGTACTCGGGGAATACCGAGGAGACGTTGAGCGCGTTTCACGAAGCGCGGAGGCGGAAGGTATCGCTTCTTGCGATTGCTTCGGGCGGGAAACTCCTCGCGCGTGCGCGGCGTTTTAAAGTTCCCTGTATTGAGCTCCCCAACCTTCATATTGACCCTCGTTCGGCGCTGGGGGTAAGCACCATGGCGTTTCTTGCGGCAATCGGCGTGCGCAAAGAACTCCGCGAAGCATCGGGACTCGCGCGGACGCTTATGCCGCGTGCGCTTGAGCCGAGGGGGCAAGCGCTCGCGCGGCAGCTCAAGGGTAGCGTGCCTGTCGTGTACAGCTCGGCGCGAAATGCGCCGCTCGCGTATATTTGGAAAATTAAATTAAACGAGACAGGAAAGATTCCGGCATTCATGAACGTGCTCCCGGAGTTGAATCACAACGAGATGAACGGCTTTGATGTGACGCCGCATACAAAAGAGCTTTGTTGCCCATTTCATTTCGTTTTTCTTGAGGATCCAGCCGACACCCCGAGAATCCAAAAAAGGATGAAGGTGCTTGCATCTCTCTACCGCAGGCGCGGATTGCCGGTGACTCCGGTTGCACTTCACGGAGAAGGGATGTTCAAGAAGGCGTTTTCTTCGGTTGTGCTCTCTGATTGGACTGCATATCACGCCGCGCTCATGTACCACAGGAATCCCGACGGCATCCCAATGGTGGAAGAATTCAAGCGGCTCATAAGGAGTAATCGGGAATAATTGGTATCATTAGTACCCATTCGCGTATTGGCATCGTTTATTATGCAAAAACTCTCTCGCTCAAAAGTCGAACTGTTCTTGGAATGCCCTCGGTGCTTTTGGCTGGACGTGGCGAAAGGGATAAAGCGCCCGCCTCCGGCGCCCTACACCATCAACAGCGCCATCGATTATCTCTTGAAGCAGGAATTTGACGTCTACCGAAAAAAAGGGGAGCCGCATCCAATCATGGTGAAGCACGGCGTGGAGGCAATTCCCTTCGCGCATAAGGATATCGACACGTGGCGGCATAACTTTACAGGAGTGTCGCATGTGCATAAGCCTACGGGCATACACGTGTTTGGCGCAGTGGACGATGTATGGATAAATCCCAACGGAGAGCTCCACGTGGTGGACTACAAGGCAACCGGCGCGAATCAGCACAATGTGTACGATTCGTATCAGCGGCAGATGGAAGTGTACCAGTGGCTCCTGCGCCGGAACGGGCACGAAGTTTCGCCCACGGGCTATTTTGTCTTCGCGCGGGTGGATAAGGGGGGAGGGTTTTCAGGAAACGGCAAAGGCGGCGGCACGGCACTTTTACCATTCAATATCTTCGTGGAGTCTTATACGGGCGATGATTCGTGGGTGGAGGAGGCAATCATGCGCGCGAACGAGACACTCAAAGGCGCAGCGATTCCGAGTGCGGCGGAGGAATGCGAGTATTGCAAATACCGCGAGGCAGGAACCTAGATAACGATGTGAGAAGAATGCACCATTTTATATCCCACGTGGGATATAAAATGGTGCACAAAGAACTGCGAGCGTGCGCTAAGTTGCTAATCCTTCGTTGGCGGAATGCCGCGGGACATAACGATGGAGTTTTTATGCTGGGAGACGATGAACGACAAGCGGTAACAACGGTAGTTTTCTCTTCTGATGATGCGCAGTACAGACTCATAAAAGTTTTACTTGTTGGGCTTAGGTTGCAACCGAACCAGCTCCAGCAAGTCGAAAATCTTTTGAGCTCGGTTGCGCCCCACGCGGTGAAAAAGGCAAAGGAGGAGATACAACAAGGACACAAACTGACTCCGCCGGCTTTGTTGGATGAGGACGACGCGGCGCTGGAAACGGATGATTAGTTCGGACTTTCGTGCCCTGCGTTGCAATTTTGCGCGCAGGGCACAGTCATTTTTATCGGCGTATAATGAAATTATGTTTGAGTTCCGAAAGCCGAAAGTGTTTCACTGGACGAACCACGCCCGAGGGAAGATGCGGTATTATAAACTCTCCGAACAGCGGGTGCGGCGGGTGCTTCACTCGCCGAAGCGCGTGGAGGAGGGAATTGCGCCGAAGACGGTGGCTTTCATGCAACCATCATCAGTAAGTAGCAAGTGGCAAGTAGTAAGTGGTAAGGAACAACCGAAGAAGCAAGAAACATGGAGGCAGGAAATTTGGGTGATGATTCAGGATACGAGGAGTACGCGAAAGATTATCAGCGCATGGCGGTACCCGGGCATGACGAAGCCGGGGGCATCGCTCCCTGATGCAATTTTGCGGGAAGTGCGCGAGGGAGCGGTGGCATTGAGCGAGGAGAATCTTGCCGCCCGCGAAAAAATGTCCGGAATGCTTAAAAAATGGCGCCGGACACTGCGAGGGTAGTATTTTGCCGTTTAAAGCATAATTCATTATTCTTAATTCATAATTCTTTCTCGCATGATTCTTACTACCCCTGCATTCAAAAACGGAGAGCCTATTCCAAAAAAATTTACCTGTGAAGGAGGGGATATAAATCCTGGGCTTCGGATAGAAAACATGCCGCAGGGTGTGAAGAGTCTGGCATTGATTATGGAAGACCCCGATGCCCCCGGGGCGACGTTCGTGCATTGGATTGTATGGAATATTGACCCTGCCGCGGCGTTCGTGAAGGAAGAAAGCAAACCGTCGCGGAGTATTGAGGGAACGAATTCCGCCGCAAAAATCGGTTACACGGGACCATGCCCCCCGCCCGGAAAGCCCCACCATTATTTTTTCAAAGTGTATGCGCTTGATGCGGATATGGACCTTATGCCCGGTGCAACGCGGCAGGAATTTGAGGAGGCGCTCGCGGGGCACGTGCTTGCGGAGGCGGAGTTGATGGGGACATACGCCCGCGAATAGCGAGGAGCAAAGGGCAAATAGCTGATTGGAAAGGGGGTTGCTTGACGGGTATCCGATTGGGCTTTACACTGGATGCGTATTGAAAATCATAATGTCCGTCGGGGTCCCTTGCAGGAATGTGAGGGGTTGGGCCTCGGCAGTTCCGGGCAACTGGAGCGCGGATGATTCTTGCGAGAGTGAGAATCCGGCATCCCCCGTAATCATGGGATAACCAATGTCGTCCTGAGTTTGCCGAAGGACGGAGTTGGTGAGAAGCCCGAAGAAGCATAGGTGGAGCCCGCCTTCGCTAAAGCTTCGGCGGGCGAAGTAAGGTGGCACCGTGGGAATGAATCCCGCCCTTATTGTCTGACGCAGTTGTCAGACCATGAGGACGGTTTTTTTGTTATACAAAATTCCCGAATGGATTTCATTGGCCCTTAACAAATCTTAAAAAAGATATTCATGAAAGCAACTCACAGAACCTTCTTCTGCCCGGAATGCCGCTATTTCAGTACGCTGGCACTTCCGAAAGCCACTCGGAGTTGCCTCCGATGCGGGCATTCTCTCATTCCTCCCTATACGGAAGAGGATTTTGGGGATACGAGCGATGTTCCCAACTGGCTTCGCATTCATACAACACGCTACTTTAGCCTGCCGCCCAAGGCGAAACCGAAATAGCGGCAATCTAAGCAAGGCGCTCTCCGCAAGGGAGCGCCCCTTTTATTTCAGGAGTTTACGAGGCTGTGGATAACCGGCTTGACACGGATGAGGAAGGGGAATATTCTCTACCGGTAGCCATGTCAAAGATTTCAGCCGTGCAAAATAATCACAAGCTTTATACGCCCTCGTTCGGCGCGTGGGATTTTTGCTTTAGTTTCAGCTTTATCTTTAGCAAGCCTCGCGAGGGGGTAACTGGAAATGTATGACTGTGGAATAGATATTGTTCCAAAGTAACCAGTGAAAACCTCCTCGCACCGCGAGGAGGTTTTGTTTTTTGGGAGTCCCTCATCTTATCCGCTGTTTTATGAAAACGGCAGGAAAACAGCAGATAAGATGAGTGTCTCCGATGGATACCGGAACCATCTGCGGCATTCAGCTAGGTAGTAAGTAAGTGAAAAGTGTTAAGTGATAAGTTAGCAAAAGGTTATTGTATTAAAACGTCGCGATTGCGCATAGCAATTAAGAAAATCGCATGAAAATAGGAGTTTTGGGAGGTACCAGTCCACTGGTAAGTATTCAGTTGCAGAGGCTGATTGCGGAGTCTACTCCTGCGAGAAAGGACGAAGACCATTTGGAGGTGGTGTGCTACACCAATCCAAAGGTTCCCGATTGCGCCGACGGGCCCGAGAGCGACCGGGACGCGACGGAGCATCATGAAGCACTCGTGACTTCCGCGCAGCTTTTGGTGCGGGCGGGCGTTTCCATGATTGCGATACCGTGCAACCGGGCGCATATGCGTATTACGGACATTCAAGGGCGTGTTCCGGTGCCGGTCATGAATATGGTGGAGCTTGCGGTGCGCCGGGTTGTTGAGGAGCATGGCAAAGCCCACGTAGGTCTTATTGCCGCGGGACCGGTGGTTACCGGCAAGATATATGAACGTACGCTGCCCGATTCAGGAGTGCATTGGATATTGCCCGACGCGCGGGGGCAGGAAGCGGTGGCGAAAGCCGTGCAGGCGGTCAAGGCGAATGCGGACGTGGACGGCAGCGCGGTGGTGAAGGTCGCAAAACAACTCATCGAGAACGGCGCGAAAGTGCTCGTCGTGGGTTGCACGAAGCTTTCCATGCTTACGGAAGATATCGAGAAACTGGGGAAGCCGGTAATTGACCCCATGCGCGTGCTTGCGGAGCACCTTGTGGACCAGGCGAGAGTAGTGTGAAGTAAAAGCGGCGAGGAATCTCGGTTCCTCGCCACTTTCCGTCTCGGGTATTGATTTCAGGCGAGGCGCCCCGCATGAAATCAGTATCGGAGGAAACCATGTTGTGTGGACGTGGCCGATGCTGAAGCTCTTTGACTTCTTAAAAAACGTGCGAAGTGAAAGAGTTGATTAATGCAGCAACGTTGGGAGATACATATGCTAAAAAGTTTTTTGGAGTTTGACCCTATGAAATGGACGGCGGAGACGAAGAAAGATGTTGTGAAGTCTCCGATGGTGAAGAAGGTAGTGTCGTTTGCGCTTGGGCCGAACGGCACTAATATTGCCCAGGCGGCGGGGCGCTGGCACGAAGAAATGGGAATTTCCGCTAAGGCGGAAATCAAGCTTTGTGATTTGCCGGAATCGGCGGTGCGGGAAAATTTGGCATTGCACGAAGATGGAGCTTTGGGGGTGTTCTGGACGTGCGCCGTGTTCAAGCGCCTGAATGAGGTGTTTTTTGATAACCCTGGGACATTCCCGTTTTTTTTCCAGTACGATATGCTTTTGGATGAGATGCAGCTTGCTGCTATCTCACGGGAGTGTTCGAAAATTGATAATCCGGCGTCCATGACGATTGCTACACATGTGTCGCCAGCTCCTTTGGTGGTAGAGCTTGTGGCCGCTCACGCTCGGGTTGTGGATGCAAGCAGTAACGCCGAAGCCGCCCGTAAGTGCGAGGCGGGGGAAGTGACGGCGTGCATAACGACCGAGACTGCAAGACTTATGCAGCATCTTGTCACACTACACCGTTTCGGCTCCCCTCTCATGGTTTTCTTTGGTGGAATCACAGAGAGTGGACTTGCCTTGCTGACTTTGGCTGACGGACGCTAGGACGTCACTCCGGCACTCAACTCTTAAGTGGATGCATCAGCATTCCACAAGCAATTTCAATCCCCGTTGCGGCAACGCAGCGGGGGCCTTCTTTTTTTGGTTTCTTGAGTTATGCTTGAAAATAGAATGGCATGAAGAAAGCGCAATCAAAATTTACGCAGGCAGTTATCGGCGCCAAGGGGAATATGGGCCGCTTTTTGGCGCAACACTTGGTTGCGCTCGCGCCGGTTATAGAAATAGATGCGGACAGCAGCGCTGCCGCGTGGAGAAAAGCCTGGAAAGCGGATGTGATATGGCTTTCTATTCCGCGGGAAGCAATTGATTCGACGTTTCGGGGGAAGAAACTCAACAAAAACCAGCTTGTTGTCGATATTTGCTCTGTTAAAAGCGATGTGGGGAGAATTATCGGGGAGAGCGGCGCCACTCACCTTTCCCTGCATCCGTTGCATGGTCCGAAGGTTCCTTTAATAGGACAGCGTTGGGCGGTAATACAAACCTCTTCGCATGGCGAGCAGCATCCTCTGGGGCGCGTAACGCTCGATTTTTTCAGAAAGCAAGGAGTGGCCTTTTTGCCGCCGGTCCCGCATGACCAGCACGATTTTATGATGGGAGTTACTTTGAGTATTCCGGAAGTTCTCACTGTCGTTTTAGACAGAGTTATCGGTAGTTATGCAAAACGTTCGGGGAAGCCTGTTCCTTCTCAAGAAGAACTGATGCGGTGGGCAGTGCCTGCTTCGAACGCCATTTTCGGCGCGTACGTGCATATCGTGAACAGCACGCCGGAGTGGCTGCGGTATGAGATTGTGAAGCAGGCTCCGCATGATGTCTTGGGCGCCATTCGTGATGCTTGTCGGGGGATTGAAGAACTTTCTTTAGGCGATGTGGAAAAGGAGGTTGCGGAGCAGGCACAAAGCGTGCATCAGATTTCTCCCGCAGAGCAGGACCGTATCCGCCGGTGGATTAACCAGTGGTTTGTGGACTCGACCAAGACATTCTTTAAAACCGCGAAAGAGAGCCGTGTGAAACCGGCATTAAACATCCAATGGATGGAGAAGAAGGAAGCAATCTTTCCGCGTTCCAAGAAATCCCTTACCGTGGGGATTCACGGAATAGACGGTTGTTTCACGCACGAGGCGTTGCTGCGCTTTCTTGAAGAAAACGGAATTTCCGAACACCGCGTGGCGCCGAAGTTCCTTGTGACCGCAGAGAATGTGCTTGAAGCGGTTACTTCCGGTAAAACGGACTTGGGGATATTTGCAATCGCGAATTCCGGTTCGGGCGCTTACGTTTCGAGCATGGCGCCGATCGCAAAACATACGTTCAAAGTGCAGGCAGTGATGGGTATGGAAATTATGCAGTGTCTTTTGGCGCACAAGTCGGTGAAAAGCGTGGATGGCATCAAGGAAGTGTTTGGTCATCCGCAGGCGGTGAGCCAGTGCAAGCGGACGCTTGAAGAAAGTTATCCGCGGCTCAAAGTTGTTGCCGGAAAAGACAGCGACGACACGGCGCTTTGCGCGAAGTGGATTGCCGAAGGGATTCTGCCGAGAACCACCGCGACCCTCGCCTCGCAGATAGCCGCGAGGCGCTACGGGCTGAATATCATTTCCTACAACATGCACCACGACCCGTTCAATACGACGACGTTTCTTCTCGTATCAAGGAAGTAGTTGATTCCCATTGGCGGGTGCGGTAGGGTGGTAGGGCTTGTCTAGAAAGACGGGCTTTCCTTAACAATTTTAATGACGATGTTCGAAGCGCATGGCAGCGTCGGCGAGCGTCGTTCCACAACCAAAATGAGTGAAGGTACTTATGAGAAAATCACGATTGTCAGTCGGTGCGGATTTATTTGTCAGAATAAAGTCTGCAATTGCGGCGGCGGAAGCGTCGGGCAGGAAGTTGATTCCGCTTGCCGTCGGGCAACCGACAGGAGCGGCATTCCTTGAAGCGAGACGAGCCGCCGCCGTGGCAGTTATGAGCGAGGCGGAAGCGATGCATCAGTATCAAGACGTATGGAGTCCCGGGGTGCCGAACTTTGCCGAGCGGTTCGTGCAGACGCATGTGAAGACGAAACTTGCGAGGCAAAGCGTGGACTTTCTGCCGATACCGGGAATTAAGTCGATCTTGAAAACGGTCATCATCGCGTCGCGCTGTTCCAGTGAGCGACTCAAGGTCCGGACGATGACGGCTCCGGGCTACGGCGTTCCTGCCACGTGGTGCAAGGGGCACTTCCGCGATTTCATCACCCATACGGAAGTGTCGCTTAACCCGAGGAATCGCTTCTTATTTGATCCAAGCTTCGACCTTGAGAATCTAACGCACGGCTTGCTCATGCTGAATTACCCACACGCGCCATCCGGACAGATTGCGAGTCAGGAGTGGCTCTGGCGTGTGTGCAGATTTTGCGAGGCGCAGAACATTCGCATCTTCAACGATGCGGCATACACGGCGCTTGTGCACGCCCCCAAAAATCATTCAACGCTCACCGACGTTGCAGTTGAGTTTCCTAATCTGTCTTGGGCGGAAGCATTTTCCGCGTCAAAGGCACTGGGAAACACCACGGGGTGGCGTATCGGCGCGGTTGCGGGGTCACCCGATTTTGTGGACGATGTGCGGACTGTCAAATCAAGCGATGATGCCGGGTTCGTAGCGTTTGCTGCGGCGGGAGTCATTGAAGGGTTTGAGAAGTATGCGCATCTGATTGAGGCGAACCGCAAAGTCTATGCTCGACGACTGCGACTACTCATTAAGTGTCTTCGGTCGAAAGGCATGCGGCTTGCAGTTCAACCGAAAGCAGGCTTCTTCACGCTTTGGCTCACGCCAAAGCGGGCATTCGGTCGGGACATCGCATCGGCAGAGGACTTCAACTTCCTCATGCTTCAACGCACACGCATCTTTGGGGTGCATTTCCCTCCCTATCTCCGCTATGCGGTGGTAGGGGACGTGGAAGCGGCGCTCCCCGAGATTGGCGCCGCATTCGAAGCGGCGAAAGTCGCTTATTAATCAGCTTTATCATGCAGGCGGACGGGTTTCCTCGTCCGCCTGCTTGTATTTTTGGGATCCTATCTCTACTTGACAAGGTTTTTAAAGGAGAATAATCTGAATGTAATATGATGTGCAGAGTGCAAAATTTAGCGTGCATCGTCCCATTCTCCCCATCGTTCGCGGCGGCTTTTTGGTTTACATTTTATGGATTTACCACCAAGGAGGCGGGAGAAAAAGCCACACTGTAAGGAATCAGACTGAAACACAAATAGAAATTTCTCCAAGCCTCCTCCAAAAGGAGGCTTTTCGTTTCGGGTATTGATTTCAGGCGAGCCGCCTCGCATGAAATCAGTATCGGAGGAAACCATGTTGTGTGGACATGGCCGATGCTGAAGCTCTTTAACTTCTTAAAAAACGTGCGAAGTGAAAGAGTTGAAAGAAATGCAGCAACGTTGGGAGCATAGTTTGTTATGTTATGTTTTTTTCTTCTGGCGGTGGAAATCCGCTTGGGAAGGAGATTGCGATGAATACGCAACTCCAGGAGATGTTCGATGTGATGATGGGAAGAGGTGACAAAAGGTTGCGGGTGTATGGAGGCAAGGGTGGCAACCTTGAAAGGGGTATCGTGCTTGACTCGGGGAACGCCTTCGGTAGGTCATTGAGTGACTTGCTTGAAAGGCATGAGTACCAGGCGCGGAGGTTTCAGGTGGAACCTGCTGCGGTCATGCAAGTCTTCACAGGCTCCATTTCAGGGGTTTCAACAGGAAGGACGCTGGATGGTTTGTTCGATCTTCCGTTGTTCTGTATGGATGTTGCGGAAAACCCAGCATCTTTGGAACACACAACCATCACCATGGGTTTCGGAGGTTCGACATCACCAACTCCTCTCCGTTTCCCTGCATATGTCGTGCCAGCGATGAGAATGCTTTGCGGGCTTGAGGCGCTTGGATTGCCTTTGCCTGCAGTGCGGCTCATTTCAGCACAGATGAGCGCGGTTACCGTAAACGGCATGAATGCGGCGGAACTTTGGCCTGCAACACTTACCAACTTCGCGGCGGCGAAACTCTTCGTGGAAGAGTTTTTTCCGAAGGTTGCCCATCGGCTTCTGGTCGATTTTGATCAGCCGCTTGAGGGGGAATACTTGGAAGCTGCGACGGCACTTGGAGAGTATGTCACAAGAGAGGGTAAGAAAGAGCGAATTCTTGATGAGGCCTTTGCAGCGATGGAACGACAGGGGCGGCAGCATGGCGGGGCAGAGAGAGCAATGTTGTACGTGGCGTTGCACGTTCTCCTTTCGCCTGATTGCACCGCTGGGAAATTCGGTTCTCCATGGGTTTCCGCATGTCACCAAAATGGCATCGTGGATCAGATTATGATTACCGCAGGGTGCGAGACCGAAGGCTACTTCAACGCCCTTCGGCGATTCCTAGCCGAGAATGCTCGGAAGGTTCTCGGTGGAGCAGTGAGGTTTCCTCGCCGATCTTTGCAGGTAATCTTCGGGGCGCATGTTCCTCCGTACTATCCAAGGGTTGGAGAATTGGACTTTCAGTCAAGGAGAATCGAGAGCTTGCTTTATGACTTCAAGGGGAAGCCCCGGGGAGATTCCGAATGGCGACGGGCGAGAGCGGATCATGAGCTGGCCTGGGATTATGACGTGCTTGAAGCCGCCGCAGGGGGCTGGAGGCCGTTTCTCGAGTGGGTGTGGGACACAGCAGCTCTCTTTGAGCTTGCTGATGGATTAGGGAACAACGCGCGAGAGCGGTTTGCGGGATTGGTCTTGCGGGATGATAAGCAACGCGACCCTTTCGCCATTTTGTTGGAAGCGTATGCTGAAAAATTGAAGGGCAAATCATTTGCTGCTCTATGTGCGCTTCAGCGGCAAAGGTTTCTGAATGGGACATAGTCCGAGGGTGGACTCGCACGAGTGTTGGTAAACAAATTTGAGGGAGACATATGACTTGTGTCTCCCTCAAACCCGTTTCACAGAAGTTGAACCGCATCTCTTAATACGATATTGTGATACGTATATGCACTATGAAAGAAGTTTTAATTGAACAAAAAAAGCAAATCGCGGAAAAGGTGGACGCGGTGCTCAAGAAAATTCTCGATGGGAGACCGGCGCTCCAGGCGATTGCGGAGGCGCGCACTCTTGGGGAATACTTGGAGCCTCCGCTCCGATGGAATCCGGAAAAGGGAGCGTTTCCGCTGCGCCCGCTTCTTGAGGACTTAATATTGAAGGAAGCCGAACGCTTATACGGAATCCCAACGCGCGAGGCGTTGCGGGAAGAGTTTTCCAAAAACTGGGCGGTGGAGACAGGGGCGCATATTTATTTGCCGCGGCGGTATGACCGACTCGAGAAGAAAGGGGCGGGGCAAATCAATCCCGTGGTGTTTCAGGGGCAGGTGCTGTGGGCGGCGCTGCGGCGCGCGCTTTTGGGGAGCCGCATTAACTTCAGCATGAATACCGGCCGCATACCGCTCTGCAATGCAAATAGCGGCGCATATTTGGATTTTTCTTTTTCCACGGAGCCGCTCCGCCTCGTGAGCAACCGCTATATGAATACGCCGCAGCTCTTTATTCCCGCGCTGGACGATGAAAAACTCAAAGAGAAAACCGAACAGCTTCAGGCGCTTGCGAGTCAGGAAAAAATTACCGATGCCGAATATGCGTACGCGAAGGAAGTACTTGCTGTGTTTGTGGAGCATCGCGACGGGCGCTTCAATCACCAGGTGGCGGTGGGGCAGGCGCATATTATGAATAAAGTATTGCCGCAGGGAATGAGGCAAGTCACGATTGACCTCGAGAATATCGGCACCGCATTCATAGTGCGGCTTTTGCGGGACCCGTCGAGTACGCTTTACCGGATATTCAGCGATGAAAAGCTTCGCGCCCGTTTCTATGGCGCATTAAAGGGCATCCGCACCGCATGGGAGGAAGGGGACAGTATGTTTTACGAAGTGGACCGTTCGGGGAAGGAGCTTAAGCTGCGCGAGTACAGGGGAGACTTAATGCCCGAGGTACTTGCGGACCTGCTTGAATCCGAGCGTATTCTCCACAAAGGACTCCTTGGTTTTTATATATTCATCATTGAAGGCGGGTTGTGCCCTATCGGCGGTATGTTCCAGTCGCAATATTGCATCGAGCTCCGTGACCGTATGATTCCCATACTTGAGGCGATTGGCGAAGAAGCTCGTGCCGCGCATCTTCAAGAGATGCCCACTGCGGTTGCGGCGACGTCCCCCTGCTGGGGGCTTGTGCGGAGGGGCGCGGGAGTGGAGCTCTTGATTGCCATGGATTGCATGGCGGTGCCTTTATCCGAAGCCGATTTCGCTAAAATTCCCGCCCTCTCCGGAAGGGATTCATTGCGCCTTGCCGCGCCGTCGCTTGCCCAACTCATGCTCCACGAGGAAGCCGGAGTTACTTACGAGGAATTGCGGGAACTCTTGGGGGAGCATATTGTTACTCGCGGGATGAGTACTGCAACATAATGAACATGTTCACCATTACCGGCGGTTCCATTTCGAAAATAACGATTCCGCTCGTGAAGCCGTTCGTCACAAGTTTCGGCAGTATTGCAGAGCGGGAAATCGTGCTTGTCTCGCTCGAGACGAAGGAAGGGGCGATTGGCTGGGGAGAAGCCCCCGTGCTTTCCCTGCCCGTGTACGGCGCGGAGATTCCCGAAAGCGCAATTGCGGTGATTGCCCGAGTCATTTTCCCGCGTGTGCGGGGTGTCTCGTTCGCGCACCCAGAGGAACTCGATACCGCGCTCGGCTTTATTCGCGGCAACGAATTTGCGAAGAGCGCGGTGATTATGGCGGCGTACGACCTCTACGGGCAACTTGGGAAAAAGCGGCTGGTGGACCTTATCGGCGGCACGAGGAATGAAGTGCAAAACTCCGCGACTATCTCGATTCACGAACGCCCAGAGGACGCGATTGAGGAAGCGCGTGGGTACTATGACGCGGGAATTCGCTTTTTGAAACTCAA
Source organism: Candidatus Liptonbacteria bacterium (assembly GCA_016186635.1). GTDB lineage: Bacteria > Patescibacteriota > Minisyncoccia > UBA6257 > 2-01-FULL-56-20 > VGJV01. The sequence goes on from JACPLI010000020.1 coordinate 64,898, forward strand.
GATAAAGCCGGGGTTTGACTATGAGCATGCGCGGGCAATCCGCGAATCGTTCCCGGAAGCGAAACTGATGCTTGATGCGAATGCGAGCTATGCATTTTCGCCCGATGCAATTGCAATTTTGAAGAAGTGCGATGCGCTGGGGCTCTATTGCCTTGAACAGCCGTTCCGCGCCCGGGAACTTCTCGCGCATGCGAAGCTTCAGCGGGAAATCAAGGCGCCTCTCGCGCTTGATGAAAGCGTGGAATCATACGCCGACGCAGAGCAGGTGATTGAGCTCGGAAGTGCTAAGTTGGTGAACGTCAAAATTGCGCGCGTGGGGGGACTTGTTCAGGCGCTCGCAATCAACAAACTATGCGCCGCGCACGGCGTCCCCGCATGGGTGGGCGGTATGCTTGAGTCGCCGGTGGGGCTTTACGCGAACCTCGCGCTTGCGAGCGTGCCGAACTTTGACTACCCGATTGATTTTCTTGACACGTTCACGTATCTCCGCGAGTATGCGTCGTTTTTCACCCGCGTGCCGTTCGAAATTCGCGGAGGGACTGTCGCCATCTCGCTTTCTGGATATGGCTTAGGACTGGAACTCGACTGGGAGCGCTGTAGAAGCCACATTTCGGAGCGCATTCCGTTGGCGTGAGCGATAACTAATTATTTTCACCTTTACAATTACAATGAAGAATCAGGAAATCCAGAAGATATTGTTTGACCTCATACGTTTTAAGACAGAAACAAAAAAGCAGAGCGAAGTGAAGCGGGCAATCGGGTATATCGGGAAGTTTTTTGCGGGGACTTCGTATGCGGTGAAGCGCTTCGCGAAGCACGGTGTGCATTCGCTGCTGGTGTATCCAAAAGGTACAAGCTGGAGAAATCCGGAAGTTCTCCTGAACGGCCATGTGGATGTGGTTCCCGCAAGCGAGGCGGGGCAGTATGCGCCATTCAGGCGCGGGCATAAAGTGTTCGGGCGCGGGTCGTCCGATATGAAAGGAGGACTTTCCGCGATAATCGGCGCGCTTCTTGAACTTGATGCGAAGCGTGTGCGGCATGGTGCGGCGTTTCTCGTGAACGGCGACGAGGAGGTGGGGGGAGCGCATGGCGCGGGGTATGTGGTGAACGACATAGGCATCCGGCCGAAGTTCGTGGTGGTCGCCGATAACCCGCGGCATGAGGGATTTGTGGTTACTACGAAAGAGAAAGGAGGAATATGGCTCGAGCTCACCGCTCGCGGGAGGGCGGCGCATGCGGCGTACCCGTGGCTCGGCGAAAATGCGCTTGAGAAGCTCATTCATGCGGTGGGGAAGATTCAGCGCCTCGTGGGGAAGGTGCGGCCCGACGCATGGAAGACCACCGTAAACCTCTCGGGGATTCATACGGACGGCGCGACGCATAACATGGTTCCCGCAGGGGCGCGCGCCATGCTTGATTTGCGCTTCACGGAGGAGTTTGCGAAGAGCGCGGATGAGGCGTACCGGAAAGTACGGCGCGCGGTGCCGGGGGTGGAAGTGCGTGCGCTTGTGAAAGTGGCGCCGCTCCGAAATAACCATCGGCACGCGCACATTCGGAATTTTCGGTCGCTCTTTTCCCGGACTCTCGGCAGGAAAATTCCCTTCGGGTACGGGCACGGCGCGAGCGATGCGCGTTACTTCGGCGCGCGCGGTATTCCGAGCATCCTTGTGGGCACCGTCGGCGCGCACTGGCATTCCCGGGGCGAATGGGTTGATTTCCGCACGGTGCTTGCGCTCAAAGACGTGGTAAAGGCATACATTGTGAAGCACCATGTTCATCGCGAGGTTAACTCTTGACGGCTCCTGCTTTCGCGCTATAGTGAATCCAACAATGAATTGCTTCCGCACAATCTCGCTTCTTAGCCTCCTTCTTAGCCCGACTAAGGGTGGAGGTTTTGCTTGTGTCCGGATTGCAAAGAGCGAATAGCAAATCGCAAAGAGCAAATAGAAACAAGCCAGCCCTCCACGGACTGGCTTGTTTCTTTTTTGGGAACAAGAGTGTGTTTTTTGTTTGTCTAATAATTCAATTTTCCAATGAGAAACATTCAGCAAAATCTTTTACTTGGATTGCTTCTTCAACTTCTTCTTACAGAGGGAGGGTTTTGTTGGAAATTGGTTTATAGATAGTAACTATAAAACGGATTCCATAAGCCCCTCCCTGCGCGGAGGGTTTTTTTGAGGTTTCGTTTCGGGGACTACGGACGAAAAAAACATCCCTAGTCCCCGGGTCAAAATCCTTAACAAAGCAACACAGGTCCGGCTGCGTTGCAACAAAATGATTGATAGAAAGGAACCGTATGAGTGAAAGAACTAAGCGGGTTCGGAAAAAGCCGTTTCAACTCATCCCAAGAGTTGATCGGGCGAAGGAATGGAAAGATGCGTTCGAAGATGGACATTGTAGACACTCGATGGCAGAGGTTATTGGTTTGACGGGGGCGTTCAACTTTGATGTGTGTATGGAAATGCCGTATGGCCACCTCTGCCACATTCTTGACTTGCATGTCAAAACGATGGCGCTTGTAGCGGAATCGGGAAGCGCCGGCGCGGGGGATCTCCTTTTCAATGTAATGAAAGGAGGAATCAGAAGCTACGAAAGCCAAAAAAAATTCCTACGCGAGCTTGAGGCGATAACGGTGTACGGTTGTCCGTACGAAGAGTTGTCTTCTAACAAGAGAAAGGTTGCCAATGAGTGCCAATTTTTCGACGAGCAAGCTCATTTTTCCCGTATCATGCAGTCGAACGCGTTGCATGGTGTGAAAAAAATTGTGGGGACAACGGACGCTGGCAACGACCTCATTGCACGTTTGATGATTAATGTGGTGAGGTATCGGGAACAGCTTGGAATCGCTTCAAATCCGCCGTTGCCTCACGGGGCGGTGGTTGAAAACGCTGACTTCAAGCATCCTTTATCTCCTTGCCAGGTGCGCCGGAACTACCCATATACCGGTTGCGTAGTTTCGGCATCATCAGTCGAGGTGGCGCAGTGCCTCCTGGAGATTTATCGGAAGCTCGTTTGCCAATATCCGCTTCAAGTTGTCATGATGATGATTGAGGAGTGGATCATGGCGGCGGGTATCGAAGACGAGGATATTTCTCTCACGACCGCGCAGGTGTGGCGTCCGAAGGAATCAGGGCCTTTCGCTGCGCAGGTTCTGAATCTTGGAGGTGGAGCCGTAACTGTCTCAAGTGGCGGGAATTACAAGACCGAAATCTTCCGTGGAGGCCAATCATTTGTGGGAGACATCAACTCACAGCCTTTTCTCGAAGTTCGCAAATTTGAACTTAGTGAACAAGGAGGGACGTTGATTCTTTTCCCGCAAAATTGGATTAGTCTTCCGAGTGACATGTATGGGCATCTGACACAAAGCGCGTTGGAGCAGACGGTAATGACGCATAAATATGACCCAAGTCGGTACGGGTGGGCGTATATGCGCATTCACCCCAGGACACATCTTCTGTATCAAGCTTTCAAATGGACGGAAGAGTATGTTCGACAGACACTCGGTCCGCTTGTGCAGCGGATACGCGAGATTAATCCTTTATCCGTGAGTCTCATGTTCGGACATGTTCACAGTGACAGGGACCCAAACGAAGACCAAGACACTGCGGCCTTCATCGGTGGTGTACTGGGGAGGGTTTTGCAGGGGAGTGGCATCAACGTCGAAACCAATCCGATGTGCGACAACTATCACGTGGTCGATCGGATCGACTACGCCGAATGGTTGAGGCGACTTGCGAAAGCTTCTCAACTGGAGATCACTGAAGTTCAGCACGAGGGTAGTCTTCTCACGCGCCATCTGGGTGACGAGCTTGTCAGCAAGGTCATGACTTCCCATCCGGAGAAGATTGTTCGCCAAGGCGGGAATGTCTATCTTGACGCGGGAAACGGGATGATGATTGAGCTCTATGATGGAATAGGGGATGGGACAGTTCCCGGTCGGCAAGCGTGCGTCCCGTTCCAAACGGCGTGGGAAATGGTGCGGTGGAATTCGCGAGCGATCAACACATGGTATCGCGAGTATCTGTTACGCCAATTCCCTGGTTCCATGGTAGCCCAATGGTGGGGCGAGGAACCGGATGCGACGTATCAGTGGCTCATGCACCGCCGAATCTACAGCAAGCCCCCGCGCGAGCGTGAGGAGCTCAAAAGGAAGAAAAACGCGGAGATTGACCGTCCATTCAACAAGAAAATCGGACAGGGATTTCCGACCCCAATGCTTGGCGCACTTCTAGGGAGTGTCGATCTGAATCGAGTGATGACGATCGACGTCCTTGAAGGATTCTACGATGCCCAGTGGCTCAAATTCCGGAGGCTTATGGAGTTTTTGAAGCTCCCGTTTCCCCACTGGCGCATTTCGTTCAACAGACAAACCGGAAATATCAAACCTTTTCATTTAAGGGAGGAAGACGCGGTGTAAAATCGTCGGTTCCAAAAGTGATGCAGTTCAAACAAGGGGCGGGGTCGGCATGACCTCGCCCCCTTTTTCGTTTCCCGAGAAAGTGATATGTTGTTGTCACATGAGAAACATGGAAATTTTAGAGATAAATGAACAAGCAGCTACAATATCCGGGTGTATTCGCTTCGACAAGGGATCGGCAAAGTTTCCTTTTCCCGAGGCATTCCTTCCGGTGATCGACGAAGTAAAAAAAGATATTACGGGCAAGTATTTTGGGTATCCTGCGATTGGAGGTGAGCGAGCGCTTAAGGAGCAGATAGCGAATTTTGAGCGGAAAAGCGGTCGCGACGTCTCCGCAGATGATATCGTCGTCACGCACGGCGGCATGTCTGGAATCTTCACTGTGCTTGGGATAGCAACCCAGCCCGGGGACGAAGTCATCACCAACGAGTATTTTTTTGAAGGATTTTCCGTTGCTTTTGATTATTTCAAACTCTCACATAAGAAGGTTAATCTTCTTGATGCTCATGCACTAAAAAATGCGATTACCAAAAACACCCGGGTTATTGTCATAAATTCTCCCGAGAATCCGACGGGTAAAGTCTACACGCTCGAAGAAATCAATGTAATCGCAGCAATCGCGAAAAAACATGATATTTTCCTACTCTCCGACGAGGTAACAAATAAAATCATCTACGGCGATACCCGATGGGTGGCTTCTCCGTTGGAGCAGGGAAAGGTAGTCGCGATCAATTCATTTTCGAAAAACTGGTTCATTCCCGGTATTCGCGTGGGATGGAACATCTCGAAAAATCATGAGATCAATATGCAAATGGCACGTTTTCTTTCCGCGCAATCAGTGGGCGTTAACTCTTTCGGGCAGTTGCTTATGGCAAAAGCGCTGGCCACAATTGATTATCCAGTTTTCATGAAACCCTACATGAAAATATTGTCGAGTCGTCGAGAGGTGCTGAAAAGAGCTCTGGATGAAAAGGGGATTGGTTATCTTCAAAACGCCCAAGGAGGGATGAACTTCTATGTTGATGTGAAAGGCGACAGCAGGAAAGCTGCCTCCCGTCTGCTCAATGAATTCGGAATCGCAGTAATCCCCGGAGATCTTTTTGAGGGTAGTCCCTCACGGTATATTCGGGTAGGATTCGGAGCGGTAAATGAAAGGGAAATTGACAGGGGGATTAGTGGAATCTCGAGAGTGATTTGAGATGAATCTTGGTTTCCGAGCACTCTGCTGAAATTTGCTGCAATGGCGGGTTTTTTGTTGCGAGTGTGGTTTTTTCGCGGTAAGCCTGTGCGGTATGAAACTCGCCATCGGCATCGTCGGTCTTCCAAACGTGGGCAAGTCCACGTTATTCAAGCTGCTTACGAAGCAGAATATTTTGATTGCGAATTACCCGTTTGCGACGATTGACCCGAATGTGGGGACAATAAGGGTATAATGTAGAAATAGTATGGAGGAATCTCTTAAAGAAAAAATATTACGTTGGTTTGCGGAGTGGGCGAAGCTCAAACCACAGATCCATTTCTCTGAGCGGGAAGTGTATTTTAGGGAGCGGCAAATTTGGTGGGTGAGTATCGGGCACAATATTGGAAGCGAAGAGAATGGGAAGCACGGAAACTTTGAGCGCCCCGTTGTTATTCTCAAAAAGTTCAATCCCCAAACCTTTTTAGCCGTTCCCATCTCGACGACGGCAAAGGAAGGGAAGCATCGGCTTTCTTTTGTGAACAAAGGGGAGTATTTTATTGCAAAATTGTCGCAGATGCGCGTGTTGAGCAGTAAGCGGTTATTGCGGCTCGTCGGGGTCATGCCTCCGGCGGAATACGCTCGTTTGCAATGGATGTATCGGGAGATGGTATAAAAAAACGGCACCCCCTTTCGGGGATGCCTCGGAACTCCTTGCGGAGTCAAAGTACAATTGTAGTGTAACCATACGATGGGAAAAGTCAAACAAAGGACTGTGGATAAGGAAAATGAGGAACGGGAGGCGTTAAAATGAGAAAAAATAAACGAGAAGGATTAATGTTGTCAGTAGCGTCAATATGAAACTCTCCATCGGTATTGTAGGCCTCCCAAATGTGGGCAAATCCACGCTTTTCAAACTGCTCACGAAGCAGAATATTTTGATTGCAAATTATCCCTTCGCGACGATTGACCCGAACGTGGGAGTGGTGCCGGTGGCGGACGAGAGGTTGGGGACGCTTGCGAAATTAAGTAATTCGAAAAAAGTAATTCCCGCGGTCGTGGAATTTTACGACATCGCGGGGCTCGTGAAAGGCGCAAACAAGGGCGAGGGGTTGGGAAACCAGTTTCTTTCTCATATCCGCGAGTGCCAGGCGATTGTGGTCGTCTTGCGCGTCTTCGCCGATTCCACGGTCGTGCACGTGGAGCAGAGCGTAGACCCGGTGCGGGATATGGAAATTATAAACGCCGAGCTTGCCTTGAAGGACCTTGAAACTGTCGAAAAGCGTTTCAAGAAACTAGAGGGCGAGGCGCGGACCGGAGATAAGCACGCAGCCAAAAGTTTTGAGGTTTTAAAGGAGGTGAAAAAATCGCTTGAGGCGGGGGAGGCAATCGTAAATTTCCGAAATGAAGAGATTGTGCTGGAGCTCGCGCTTTTGAGCGCGAAGCGGCGGTTCTATCTTTTAAACGGGGAGCAGGAAGAAGTTTCCGAAGCGCTCAAAGCGAAAATAAAAGAGCGAGGGGAAGATTACATCGTGGCGAACGTGGCGCTTGCAGATGAGTTTCCCGAGCTTACGCGGAAGGCGTACGAGGTCTTGGGGCTTATCAGTTTCTTTACGACGGGGGAGGATGAAACTCGGGCGTGGACAATCACGCGCGGCGACAAAGCGCCGCAGGCGGCGGGCGTGATTCACACTGACTTTGAGAAAAACTTTATCCGCGCGGAGGTGGTTTCCTATGATGCGCTGGTCGCGGCAGGGGGATGGAACAAAGCCAAAGAAAAGGGCTTGCTGCGGTTGGAAGGCAAAGATTACGTGGTGCAGGACGGGGATGTTATTGTGGTAAGGCACGGATGATATAATTATCAATTTTCAATGGTCAATTATCAATGAATTCTCAATTGAGAAATTACAAAATTGATTGAAAATTGTAAATTGATAATTGAAAATTAAAGCAATGAGTTCAACTATTATCCAAGTAAAAAATCTCGTCAAAAAGTTCGGAGATTTTTCCGCGGTGGGCGGGCTCACCTTCGATTTATACGAGGGCGAAATTACCGGGCTTCTGGGTCCGAACGGCGCGGGAAAGACGACGACGATTCAGATGCTTTTGGACATTATCACTCCCACTTCGGGGGAGATTCGCATTTTCGGGCTTGATATGAAGCGCCATCGCGAGGAAATTCTCGTAAAGACGAGCTTTTCTTCCCCGTATGTGACGCTGCCGGGGAATCTTAAAGTGTGGGAAAACCTCAAGACCTTCGCGCGCCTTTACGGAGTGCGCGGCATTGACGCGCGGATTCGGGAGCTCGTTTCACTTTTCAGCATTGAAGACCTCTTGCCGAAGCTTACCTCGCGCCTTTCGACTGGCCAGCTTACCCGCCTCAATCTCGCAAAGGCGTTTTTAAACGAGCCGAAACTCCTGCTCCTCGATGAACCGACGGCATCGCTTGACCCGGATATCGCGGACCGCGTACTCACGATGCTCACGAAGGTTCAAAAGGAGCGCAAAGTAACCATGCTCTACACTTCCCACAACATGGCGGAAATCGAACGGCTCTGCGACCGTGTGATTTTCATCAACCACGGGAAAATCGTGGACGACGGCACGCCGGAGGAGCTCGTCAAAAAATACGGGCATGAGGATTTGAATGATGTGTTTTTGCATATTGCGCGTCAGGAGACCAGATAAGCGATGCTAATATGCAAATGAATGCTAATTATACGAATGTGAATCATATTAGTATCATTAGTACCCATTAGTATATTGGCATCGGTTATATCATGAAACTTCATCGCATCAACGCCCTGCTCATCCGGAACTTGTATCTCTACAAGCGGAGTTTGCCGCGGCTCATGGATATTTTCTTCTGGCCCGTGATGGACCTCCTCTTGTGGGGATTTTTGAGCGTGTACTTGAATCAGCTCGAATTAGGTGCGCCAAACCTTGTGACGTTTCTCCTCGGCGGCATCGTCTTTTGGGGATTCTTGCACGCCTCGCAGGAATCGGTCTCAGTGGCGTTCCTTGAGGAGGTGTGGGAGAAAAATTTCTTAAACATCTTTGTGACGCCGCTTCGCTTGAGCGAGTTTCTTACCTCCACGGTGCTGGTGGGACTCGTGCGGCTGCTCCTTGTGGGAAGCGTGATGGGAGCAGTAGCGCTTGCCCTTTATCACTTTAATATTTTCCAGTTTGGGTTTTATTTCATTCCCTTTGCACTCAATATCCTTTTGTTCGGGTGGCTGGTCGGCATTTTCATCACTGCAGTCATTTTCCGCTTCGGGACCTCGGCACAAGTGCTCGCCTTCGGCGTGCTTTTCCTTATTCAGCCCTTCAGCGCAGTGTTTTACCCCGTCTCCGCCTTGCCGGCTTCCATTCAGTGGATTTCGTATCTCTTGCCGCCCACCTACGTCTTCGAGGGAATGCGGGCGGTCATCGCGACGGGGACACTGCCGTTTGCAACACTCGGGTATGCGCTCTTAAACAATGCAATATACCTCATCCTCGTGCTCTGGTTCTTCTACCGCATGTTCGCGCGCGTGAAAGAAAAGGGGTTGCTGCTCAAGTTGGATTAATCGGAATTGTCATAAAGTTAACGATCGCTAACTTTATGACAATTCCTTGCTTCTCGACCAAAACATTGCCCCTTGCTTGCAAAGCTTGCGGATAGAGACGATTTATAGTATAACTTGCCCAGCAAGAGTCGCGGTTTTTGAGCCGCTTCCGACTTGCATTGACATAAACTCCAGCACCCGAATGGGTCAAAGCGCGAACGCGCAGGAGGAATAAATGAACTGGAAAAAAATATTGGGATTCAGAAACGAAAAAGAGAAACGCGCCGTTAAGGATCAGAAGCACATGCAGCAAAATATCCGGATACTCCGCGATTTCGGGTGGCTATGGAGAGTGAGGCCTTCGTGGGATCATTTACATGCGGACATTCTGATACGGAACACTTTCGGGGCATCCGACGGCATTTTTACCGAACTCAAAGAACTTCTCTATGCGTTTCCAAGAGAGAACGCACCAGTGGAAATTTGGTTCCATCTTCTGGGTATAACTCGGGAGAGTGTGGAGAGAGTGAATATTCCAGCAGATACGGCGTGGTCTTTTGGGAAGTGTTGCAAGGAAACTTACCTGCGGTGCCAAGGTAGCGCGGTCGAAGACCTGGCAGTGGTCCGAGAAATTGGGGAAGGGATGCAGGTACGGGTTAAGGGAACTTTCGTGTTGGTTTTTCTCTCATCGGTCGTTGCAAATGGGAGAGGATGACGGACACGAGTGTTTTCTTCTGCCGGAGCCGCAACCCTCGGTGCCGCCGCAGCCCCTCCGCAAGGGCGGTATTCACC
>JACPLI010000021.1 GCA_016186635.1 Candidatus Liptonbacteria bacterium
CGTGCAATAGCCCGTCCCGAGTATTCCCGTGCATGGAGATATGCAATCTCCACCCGCTCCGCAGCCGAAAGATGGCTGCGGTTCTTTTTTTCTCATGCTCTCACGATACCAAAGTGTCCGGATTCAAAAGGGAATCTACGCTCGTTGAAAAATAAGTGCGTACTTGAAAGTAGCTTTTTGGATGTATGAATGTTCAAAAAGCTGCTCTCAAGTAAGAGCGTCAGTTTAACTTGTCTACTGTGTCCAATGGCAAAAAGGCAAGCGGAACGCGCTCCCGCAGAGGCGCATTTTAAATAAAAATGAATAGAATAGTTGAACCGTCGGCCGTGTTATACTACGGCAGTATCACGCGGAAGAACGGGGGGTACGGGTTACTCCCTCGCGAACAGCGCCCAGTTAAAAACTGGACAGTCCAGTGCTGGGTGGCAAAGGTCTGTGTCCGGTTGGACGTGCCATTGCACAGCAATGGTCTCCCGCTTGGGGGTGACCCTGAAAGCGGGGCCATCCGAGAAATGGCTGAACTGCTAGGAGGACTAGCCACAAAGAAGATCCACCAGGAGAACGGGTTCGAGACGGGAAATTACCTCTGGCTTGGGGGTGTTTCTGTAAGGGACACCGGAACCTGTACCTATGTGGGAGACGCCGAGGTCAAAAGGGACTTGACTGTCCCTGTGGCTTTTGAGGAGGGGTGGTACAGGTGCCTTGGGGATGGCGATCCCACCTCGACACATGGTTCGGACTGGAAACCGGAAAGGGTGCGAGAGTGGCTCCTCGCGCCATCTTTCCCTCTCCTGCCCGTTCCCGCAAACGGGTAGAAACCGATGAGGGCATCAGGAAGCGTAAGGTGATACGTGCGCGTGAGGGTCGCGGCGTGTTCCGCAATGATTCCGTCCACCGGGACCAGCGCGAACGAGGAAAGAAACCCCCGAATGCGCTCTTGTTCTGATGCGGTGATTCTCGGATGTGCCAATACCTCGGTAACGGTGATTGCCGATATGAAAAGCAACCGACGCTCTTGTTGGAGGCGGGAGAGAATATGTACTACCGCGAGTTCGCCGTTCAGACACGCAATCAGGATATTCGTGTCGCAGAGCATCGCGGCGCTAGCTGCTTTTCCGCGCAAGCTCCACCTGTTTCCTCAAGCGTTTCTCCCACTCCCCGCGGATTTTTTTTTGGTATGCAAGCCCGTCAATCCGCTTGCCCTTGAGTATGCCGATTGCTTGCCACCAGCTTTTTGGCAGTTCTCGTTTCGTGATGCCGAGCTCAGCGAGTACATCTTGTTTGTTTTGTGTAGTTGTTGCCATGGTTTCAATATAACAGCAGGAACGCTTTCAATCAAGCACACATTTCCTACCCGGGATACGCAAAGCAGGCGATAAGGATATTCGAATCGAGCAACATTCAAGAGCGCCGGCGGGCAAGCATTCTTTGCCTTTTTTCCCCGCTTGTCCCACTCGCGGCGCATCTTTTGGAGCTCTTTTCGCATTTCGTCCCCTCTGCCTTTAAGGATGCCGATGGCGTCCAAAAGCCGCCGGGAAGGAGGAATGGGAGCCAAGCGCAGCCGCTTGGTCATTGGTGTTTCGATGTCGTATGCCACGGTGCGAGTATACCACCGGAACATGAAAGTTCAATGGAGGAGGTTCTCATAACCGGATGAGCGTGCGGACTTATCCCCGCCGTCGCTGAAGCTATGGCGGGCAAGCAACAAAAATTTGAAGCGCGTTTTCCGAAAAGGAGGCGCGCTTCTTACATTTCAATACAATCCTCAAAGGTTCGACCTTTTTGCGGATTCCCCGTAAAGCTTCGCACGGGGCAGGCAAGGTCGAACCTTCTCTCACGGGCTTGACATTGTTTTCCCGACACATACAATGTAATTGGTTTCAATTACATTCAACGCCATGATGGAGACGGTTCAAATTCGTTTGCCGAAAGATAAGGTGCGGCTCATTGACCGCGAGGTGAAGGCGGGGCGTTTTGCAAGCCGCTCCGATGCCGTGCGCGCCTACATTGACCAAGCGCATCTCCAGTCGGTGGTGAATGAATTTCAGCGCATTGCCGAGTCTGACAATCTTTCGCAAGATGAGGTTCGCCGCGCCGCAAAAAGCGCGCGCGCCGCGTTCTACAAGAGGTACCTCTAGATATTTTCTTGATGTATGTTGTGCTTGATACCAGTGTCCTTTTCTCAGCGCTCGCGTTTGACGGAAATGAACGGCTGGTGCTCGAAAGAGTATGGCTTCGGCACACGCTTGTGGTAACGGACATGATTGAGGCGGAAATGCGCGCAGTGATGCGGAAGAAACTTTCTCCGCACAAATGCCGCGATGCGGAGCAGTTGTTTGATGCATTGCTCGCTTCCCGTGCGCACCTATACTATAAAACAAAAAACAACTACGCGGATTTCCTGAACGATGCCCTCGCGCGAATCGCGAAAAAAGACGCGCCCATTCTCGCGGCAGGATTGCAGCCGGAAGTGCATGCGCTCGTGACAGGAGACGCCGATTTCCTTGAAAACCGGAATCTCGCCTCTCTCTGGACACGAAAAATTTTCACGTCTCGGGAAATTCTGCCGTTGCTTTAGACAATTCATTAAGGTTCGACCTTTGGCAATCTCAAGATCGAACCTTGGGAATTTTCGGAGGTTGCGGTACTATACACCCAATGCTCGACATAAAACTTCTTCGGGAGGAATCCGAACGCGTGAAAAAGGCGATTGCGGCGAAGAATGCCGACCCGAAGCTCGTGGATGAGTTCGGGAAACTCGATGCCGAGTGGCGCGCGCTTACGGCGGAACTCGACGGGCTGCGGGCGGAGCAGAAGAAGATAAGCAAGGAAAGGAACAAGGAACAAGGAACAAGGAACAAGGAAGAGATTAAAAAACTAGAGGGAGAGCTTCGTGCGTTGGAAGAAAAGCGAGATGCGGTATGGCAGAAAATCCCGAACCTGCCGAGCGAGGACACTCCGGTAGGGAAGGACGAAACCACGAATAAAGTAATCCGCGTGGTGGGGGAGCCGAGAGATTTCTCCGCCAAAGGCGGATCCGCCTCGGGCGGAAAGCCGAAGAACCACTTCGAGCTTGGCGAAGCGCTGGGGCTTATAGACATCGAGACCGCCGCGAAGGTTTCCGGCGCGCGGTTTGCGTACTTGAAAGGCGGGGCGGTGGAGCTTGGACTTGCACTCGTGCACTATGCGTTTGCGATACTCACAAATCCGAACGTCGTCCGCTCGAGCGCGGAAGGAACCGTGCCGGGGTATAATGGCAAGCCCTTTGTGCCGGTCGCGCCGCCGCTTATGATGCGCGCGGAGGTCATGCAGAAGATGGCGCGGCTTGAGCCGAAGGAAGAGCGGTATCATATTCCCTCGGATGACCTCTATCTCATCGGGAGCGCCGAGCACACGCTGGGGCCGCTTCACATGGACGAGACAATCCCCGAGAAGGATTTGCCGCTCCGCTATGTGGCCTTCACGCCAAGCTTCCGGCGCGAGGCGGGTTCCTACGGCAAAGACACCCGCGGGATTCTCCGGCTCCATCAGTTCGACAAAATCGAGATGGAGAGTTTCACGACTCCGGAGCAGGGAGAGACCGAGCAAAACTTTTTTGTGGCGATGCAGGAGTACCTCATGTGGTCACTCGAACTTCCGTACCGCGTCGTGATTTGCTCGACAGGAGACCAAGGGGACCCCGATGCGCGGCATTTGGACCTCGAAACATGGTTCCCGGGAGAAAGTAAATATCGCGAGACGCACTCGGCGGACTATATGACCGATTACCAGGCCCGGCGTTTGAACACTAAGGTAAAGAGGAGTAAAACCTCCGCCAAAGGCGGATCCGCCTCGGGCGGAGAATTCATCCACATGAACGACGCGACAGTATTCGCCATCGGGCGCACGGTTGCCGCCATTTTCGAAAACTATCAGACGAAGGAAGGGAAAATCGAGGTGCCGAGGGTACTGCAGAGGTATGTAGGTAAAAAAGTTATAGAGTGATTCACGATGCCAATATACGAATGCGTACTAATAATACGAATAAGATGCGGTTAGTATAATTAGTATCAATTTGTATATTAGCATCGGTATATTCGTATGAAAATTCAAGATGGTCTCCGCACCTGGATCGAGATCGACAAAAGCGCGGCACGGCATAATTATCAGACGTTCCGGAAATTGATAGAGCCGCGCGTAAAGCTCTGGGCGGTGGTGAAGTCGAACGCCTACGGGCACGGGCTGGTGCTGTTCTCAAAACTCGCGGACACGCTCGGCGCGGATGGTTTTTGTGTGGACTCCATTGTTGAGGGCAATCGCTTGCGGCGGGAGGGAATCACGAAGCCAATTCTCATTTTGGGTCCCACGCTCCCCGCGCGATTACGGGATGCGGCCCAACATGATATTACTGTGAGTGTCTCGAATTTCGAGGCCTTGAACGCGCTCGTGCGGAGCAAGAACCCTCCCGCGTTCCATATCAAAGTTGATACCGGTTTCCACCGCCAAGGGTTTTACGTGGAAGAATTACCAAAGGTAATTCGTGCAATCGCCAATTGCAAATTACCAATTACTAAAAAACTCTCTGGAGTTTTTACGCATTTCGCCGCGGCGAAGGACATCACGTATCCTTACTATACCGAAATGCAGGTGAAAAAATTTCGGGAAGCCCTGCGCCTTTTCTCCCGCGCGGGATTCAAGCGCCTCACCGCGCATGCGGCGGCGACGGGAGCCACAAGTATCAGTCCGAAGTATCACTTTGATGCAGTGCGAATTGGAATGGGACTCTATGGTTTTCATGCGTCGCCGGAACTCGAGATGCAAATCCCCAATATAAAACTTTCACCGGTATTGGGCTGGAAAACGGTGATAAGCGAAGTCAAGAAGTTCAAAGCGGGGGATTATATCGGCTACGACATCACCGAGCGCATGCCGCACGCGGGGACACTCGCGATTCTTCCCATCGGCTATTGGCACGGGTTCCCGCGGGCGCTCTCGAGCGTGGGTGAGGTGCTCATAAAAGGAAAACGCGCGCGGGTGCTTGGGCGCGTGTCGATGGATTTAACGGCGGTGGATGTGACTCATATTCCCTGTACGCCGGGCGCGGTGGTTACGCTCCTCGGAAAAGACGGGAAAGAAGAATTGCACGCACAGGAAGTTGCCCGCACGGTCGGGACGACGCAGTACGAACTTCTCGCGCGGCTGAACCCGCTGATGGAGAGGATACTTATATAAAAGATACCAATATAGATCATGGCCCCAATTTCTAATTACTAATTGCTAATTTCTAAACAATGACGAAATCACAATTATCAAATTCCAAATGGCTCGTTTGGGATTTGAATATTGGGGGATTGGGATTTATTTAGAAATTCGATATTAGAAATTAGGAATTCATCACATGAAGGTTTCCTCCTATCTCTCCGATTCTGACCGCCTGCGGCAGAGGGGACGGCGGCGCCTTCTCTATACGTACGGGTTTGGCGTGCTTGGCTTGCTCCTTATCGGCGCGGCGTGGGCGGTGCGCTACGCCCCCATCTTCGATATTAAAAGTATCGTGGTGGAGGGAAACAGGCGCGCGAGCGCGGACGAGGTGCTCACGGTTGTGCGGGGGATGGCGCTCGAAGGCGCGCTCGCGAGATTTATCGGCATCGAGCGGCTTTTTGCGTGGCCAGAGAAAAGCGAGCGGAACCTCGCGCTTCTGCCGGCAGTTGCGGAACTCACGATATCGAAAAGTTTTCGCAGTCGAGAAGTGCGCATCGCAGTCGCAGAGCGCGAACCGGTGGGGATATGGTGTTTCTTCCAGACGCGGATAGACGCCGATATAACGCAGATGGACGCGGATGAAACAAATCCAATCAGCGACAATCCGCGTGACTATCCGCGACAATCCGCGTCCTCGTGCTGGTGGTTTGACAAGAGCGGCGTGCTCTTTGCGAGGGCGCCGGGCGGAGAAGGGGGACTCCTCAAGACCGTGCATGATTACTCCGGCAGACACTTGGGTGCGGGGTCGACGGCGCTTCCGCCGCCGCTCATGGAGCGGCTCCTCATGATATTCGACGCGCTCCGCGAGAGCGGTGCGGTTGCGGGGGAGCTGCGGTTCGAGGACGTCGCGCGCGAAGAGGTGGAAGTGGCGACTCTGAACGGTCCCCGCCTGTATTTCAGTTTGCGGTTCCCGCTTGCCGCCGCCACCGATGCGCTCCGGCAGATTTTCTCCGCGTCGGGTCCGCCAGCTGGCGCCCGCCTGCCGGACGGGCAGGGATTCCCGCCGCCGCAGAAACTGCAATATGTGGATTTCAGGGTGGAGAATCGGGTGTATTACAAATAAGCACGATGCAAATATACGAATGGCACTAATGCTGCTAATAATACGAGTGAGGAGTGATTAGTACTATTTGTAACATTCGTAGACATTGGTATATTGGCATCGTTTATAATTTGTACACAAATATCGAAGTGCCCGCCCTAAAATCCGGTTCGGGGACGTTTCCTATCCCGGGCATGGGTTTTCGTAATTGCGTGAGCCATCGGTATTCATCCTCCGGTTTTCGAGTAAATCCTTTTGCCGTGGGCTGGATTGCTCCTTGCAGGGTGTTAATGGAGACCGCCAGCCAGCGGATGCCTTCTGCGGCGGGATTTCCCTTCGCGGAATTCCACTCAACCGCGCGATTGCCGAGATAGTAGCGCACACTCCCGCCGCCGAAGTAGTCCACCGCAATTTTCCCCACGTTATTGTTATCGTCATGGTCATTGTTGCGCTGCTCCACCCATTCTTTCAGACGGAGCAAGTCCTGCCCCCAGTCGTAGTTCGAGTCCGTGACGTAGCGGTAGCCGTTTTGCGTCCCGCCGCCGAGTTGGTTGAAATATGAGAGGAAGTGCGGCGCGGCAACCGCCACCTCCGTGAGAAACCAGAACGCGAGAAGTATCGCAAGCATCCATTGAAGTGTTGCGGACGCCGCACGCGCGAAGGACGTGAGACGTTCGCGCGCCCGCGCAAGCGCGCGTGCGAGCTGATGTTTCCATGCGAGCGCGGCAAGCATGTATATGAAGGGAAGCGTGGGAATAATGTGGCGAACGCCGATGTTCAAGTTACTCCGTATGCTCCATGCCCAGTACAATGCAATGAAGGCGCCAAGCGCCCACGTGTCAAAATTCTTTCCAATGGCTTCCGGGATGGCGCGGCTCCGCCGCGGTATGGCGCGGAGGAACACCGCGAGTCCGATGCAGCATGCGCCGAGGATGAAGAGGAGCGCGGGAAGGGTTTCTTTGAGCGCGTAGACCACGGGGAAATATGCGGGAGAACCGGCTGCGGAAACCTCGCCGAGGAAGTAGCTTGTGTTCCCGCTGCTTGCCCGCTGGAGCACCATGAGCACGCCCAAGGAATACTCCGCGAGCGGACGCGTGAGAGGGTTTTCTGTCGCGGCGATGGTAAGGTCAGCAAGGCAGCGGAGGGGGCGGCACCGTTCCCCGGCAGGGGTGGGGCCGCCCGCGAACGACGCGAGGAGCGCCGCGGTGTCGGATGTCTGGCGGGCGGGCGGGTAGCGAAGGGTGAAGAGTGCGTACGCGGGGTAGACCACAAACGCGTACGCGGCGAAAATGATAAGCGCCGTTTTAAGGAGAAGGCGCCGCGCTTCGCGGAGGAATGCCGCGGGCGCCGCGGTCCATGCCTTGAGGAGCGCGAGGAGAAAGAAGTAGGGGATGAGGAGCACCACGGAAAATTTAGTGAGCTCCGCGATGCCGAGCGCGATCCCTGCGGTGAAGAGATGGTGCGGTGACGGTATGCGCAGGAATCGGAGAAAAAAGTAGGCGGCGATGAGAACTCCGAACGCCGCGCCGACGTCGGTCGTCACGTAGTGCCCGTGGGCAAGGACGATGGGGGAGAGCGCGAAGAGCGCCGCAGGGAGAAGCGCCCACCATGCTCCCATCAATTCCCGCGCCCATCCGTAGAGGAAGAGTATCGCGAGCAGGGTAATGAGGATGGGCCCGATGCGCGCGGCGCGGGTGAGAAAATTTGCGTCATTGCCGGACTCGTAGAGGAATGCGGTTCCGAGCGCCCACTGCCCATTCACATCACTCTGCCACGCCGGATGGGACTCCGGGAATGCGGGGCTCCACGCGGGAAGGGGGAATCCTGCGAGCGCCTTCACGAGCGGGGGATGCTCGGGGTTCAGCCGGTAGTCGAGCGCGGAGACGTAACTATACCCTGCGGGAATGTGCGCGAGTTCGTCCATGATGGGGGCGTCCGTGTACGCGCCCCACGCAAGAAGCGCCGCGGCAAGGGCGATGATGGAGGCGCATATGAAGGCGGGAAAAACGCGGCGTATGCGCATACCTTCATTATAGAG
Source organism: Candidatus Liptonbacteria bacterium (assembly GCA_016186635.1). GTDB lineage: Bacteria > Patescibacteriota > Minisyncoccia > UBA6257 > 2-01-FULL-56-20 > VGJV01. The sequence continues at coordinate 8,322 of JACPLI010000021.1, forward strand.
GTATTATGGTGAGGTATGCACCAGCTCGATGAACAGCCGCAGGCGCACGCGGATGTGCGCGCCGCGCCGCCGTCCCGCATTGCCTCGACGCTTCGGGCGTTGCCGAAGCGCTCTGCGCCGGGCGGTGCGGGGCCGCGGCGCCCGAATGTAGCGCGTGCCGCGCTCGTGTTTGTGGCGGCGGCAGTTGCCGCGGGAGGCATATTCATTATCGGTGCGGCGAGAGAGATTCCCCGTGCGGCTGAGCGGGGCGCCGCGAGCATCAGCGAGGGCGTGCGCGGCCTTCAGGCGCTCGATACCTCCGCCGCCCGCGAGCACTTCGGGCGCGCGCGCGGCGCCGCGGATGGATTTTCGGAAAACCCCCTGAGCGCTGCCGAAGGTTTTTTCGCGGGGGCGCCTGAGCTGTTCCGCGGAATGTCGGCGCTTGCGGGCGCGGGCATATCCGTGGCGGGAGATGCGGATTACGTCGCCGTGCATGCGGTTGACGCGTTTCTTGGGACGGAGGGAGATGCGGTACTCGCGCGGCTTCATCGCATCGCGCAGTCGCTTGAAGAAATCCGCGACGCAAGCCAGTCGCTCGCGTCCCACGCGGAGCGCGCGGGAGTGGGTGCATCATTTCCGGAACTGGTGATTCCGTTTGCGTTTGATGCTGATGGCGCCGCCCGGTTCATCCGCGCCGGGCTCTCGTGGGCGGGGGTCCCGGAGGGGCGCCGCATCGCCGTTCTTTTCCAGAATCCCCTCGAAATGCGCCCTTCGGGAGGATTCCTCGGCAGTTTTGCGGAGGTGTATGTGCGCGGCGGCGTCATCGTTTCTTCCACCGTGCGCGATATCCTTGAGGCGGACCGTACGTTTGCGCCGAATATCATCCCGCCGCAACCGCTTCAGGGAGTGGTGCGCCGGTGGAAGGCTGCGGATGCGAACTGGTTCTTCGATTTTCCGTCCTCCGCCGCGCAGGTTATGCGGTTTCTCGAGAGTTCCGATTTCTACCGCCGCGCGGCGGTCATGTTCGACGGCGCGATTGCCGTTTCTCCCCGCGTCGCGGCTGACCTCCTCGCGCGCACGGGACCCATTTCCGTCGCGGGTGTCGGCACGCTCAATGCAGACAATGTCCTTACCAAGCTCCAGGACGACGTGGAACGGCGCCAGGCGGCGGGGGAGCGGTTCCCCAAGCAGGCACTCCCCGCGCTCGTCGAGAGCGTGCGCGCCCGCCTTGCCGCGCTCGATGCCCCCGCAAAGCAGGAGATCGCGGGACGCATTGCGGAGTGGCTTGCCCGCCGGGACGTGATGCTCTACGTCAAAGACCGCGCGCTCCAGGGGATGATTGAGCAGTACGGCATGGGCGGCGAGGTATTTCGGCTCCCCGAGGACTTTGAGGGCGATTACCTTGCGATTGCAGATGCAAATGTGGGCGGGGGGAAGACCGACGGCGTGATTGCCCAGCGCGTCACATGGGAGAGCCAGCTCAATGCGGATGGCGCGGTGACAAATCACCTTGTTCTTGCCCGCAGGCATAACGGCGGCGCGAGCCCGTATGCGTGGAGCCGGCTTCCGAACGACGGCTACCTTCAAATCTTCGTTCCGGAGCGGGCGGAGCTTGAAAATTTCTCCGGGGGGAAGAAGGTGGCGCCGCCGGCGCGCCCGGAGTACCGGCGCTTTGCCGCTGACCCACTCCTTGCGGAGCTTGAGCTCGGCACAGAAGCGTCCGCGGCATTCCCCCACGTTACGACCCGTCTTGAAGCGAGCAGGCGGGTGTTCGCCACGCGCCTCACGGTCGCTCCGGGGGAGGAAGCGAAGGTTATCATGGACTACTCCCACCGCCTTTTTGTGCGCCCGCGGGACGGCACGCGGTACCGTTTCGTGTTTGAGCGGCAGGCGGGGAGCGTGCGGGAGTACCGCTTTACCGTGAGCGCGCCGGTGGGGTTCCGCTTTCAGGAAAACCAGCTGCCAGTGTGGACGTTCGCCACCAATGACCCTCCGGGAAGGATGATTGTTGACTTGACGCTTGAGCGCATCAGCGAATAGCGAATTCGCAACGAATTTACGAATTCGAAAATTCGTATTACCATTCGATATTCGTTGATGCACACATGCACCACATCCGCAACTTCGTCATTATCGCCCACATTGATTGTCGCCCCGCCGCGGGACTCCCACGAACCCAGCGGTTCGTGTACTCTGCCACGGGGAAACTCTCCTTCGACCCCGAGCTCAGGACCGAGGGGCCGTTTCCCCGACCCCTTTCCCAAATCAATATGGGCGAGGGAGATTAATATGGGTAACATCCGCAACTTTGTGATTATCGCCCATATTGATTCCGGCAAGTCCACGCTTGCGGACCGTCTTTTGGAGCTCACCGGCACGGTGGAGGCGCGCTCAATGCGCCCGCAGTATCTTGACCAGCTTGATTTGGAGCGCGAGCGCGGCATCACCATAAAGATGGCACCCGTGAGAATGGAATATGGAATAAGGAATATAGAATATGGCGGAAAAGGAGACCAAAATTCCAAATTCCAAATTCCAAATTCCTCAGATTCAAGATATATCTTGAATCTGATAGACACCCCCGGCCATTCCGATTTCTCCTACGAGGTTTCCCGCGCCTTGGCCGCGGTTGAAGGGGCAATTCTCCTTGTGGATGGCACGAAAGGCATCCAGGCGCAGACCTTGGCGAATCTGAGAGCCGCCCGAAAAGCGAATCTTACCGTGATCGGCGCCGTGAATAAGATAGACCTCTTTGAGGCGCGGATTGACGCGGATGGTACTATTGAACAGCGCGTGCGCGAGTTGGCGGAGCTTTTGAGTTGCGCGCCGGGGAACATCCTGCGTGTTTCGGGAAAAACAGGGAAGGGAGTGCCAGAGTTGCTCGAAGCAGTCATTGGAAAAGTTCCGCCGCCGTACATCCGCGAAAATCAGCGTCTTGATCCGCGATTGTCCGCGGTGGGCGCGAGAGCGCTTATATTTGATTCTCTCTATGACGACCACAAGGGAATCGTGGCGTATGTGCGGGTGGTGGAGGGTGCGCTTCGGGCGGGGGAGGAAGTGGAGCTCCTCGCGAGCGGGGCAGCGATGCGCATAAAAGAAGTGGGATACTTCGCGCCAAAGTTTCGCACGAGTGAAATCCTTAACGAAGGAGAAATCGGCTATATCGCCACGGGGCTTAAAGAACCCGCCAAGGTGAAAATCGGCGATACTATTGTAGGGCTCTCAAATTACCAGTTACCAATTACCAATTTACAAACGCTTGCGTTGCCCGGCTACCGCGACCCCCAGCCGGTGGTATTCCTTTCTTTTTATCCGGACGGAGACACCGAGTTTGAGGATTTGGAGCGGGCGCTTGCGCGCCTCAAGCTCAACGACCCCGCGCTCCGCTTTGAGCCCGATGCGAACGAGGCGCTCGGCAGGGGATTCAAGGTGGGTTTTTTGGGCCAGCTTCACTTCGAAATCGCGGCGAGCCGCCTCACGCGCGAGTTCAATCTTTCCTTTCTCACCAGTTTCCCGTCGGTGGCGTATCGGGTGGAGGAGCGAGGGGTTTCACGGGTGATTACGCAGCCGCAGGACTTTCCCGATGCGCCCGATGCGGTGTGGGAGCCAATGATCGCGCTCGAGGTGGTTGTGCCGCCGGAATATCTGAATCAAGTGCTGACCTTGCAGCACACATTCGAGTTTCAGGTTGGCGCTATCCACAACTTTGGCGCGCATCTCGCGCTTGAGGCGCGCATGCCGCTTCGGGAGCTCATACGGGACTTCGACGACCGGTTGAAGTCGGCGTCCGCCGGTTTTGCTTCCTTCAGTTACGAGATTGCGGGCGAGGCGCGCGGCGATGTGCAGAAGCTCGAAGTGCTGCTCGCGGGCGAGATTGTTGCCGCGCTCACCCGCATTGTGCCCGCGGCGAGCGTTGCCCATGAAGCCCGGCAGACTGTGGAGCGTTTGAAGGGGCTCTTGCCGAAACAGCAGTTTCCGCAGGCGATTCAGGCGCGCGTGGGAGGGCGCATTCTTGCGCGCGAGACAATCCCCGCGCTCAAAAAACTTTTGGGCAATTTCGGGAAGACGGGAGGCGACCGGACGCGGAAGATGAAGCTGTGGAAGAAACAGCAGGAGGGGAAGAAAAAGCTTCTTCAAATGGCGCGCGTGAAGCTCTCGCCGGAGGTGTTTCGGGAGATACTGAAAAAGTAATTCCTAATTTCTAATATCGAATTTCTAAATAAATCCCAATCCCCCAATATTCAAATCCCAAACGAGCCATTTGGAATTTGATAATTGTGACTTCGATATTGTTTAGAAATTAGTAATTAGATATTAGAAATTGTAAGCTACAAGCATGCGTATCGCTGCCCTTCTCGCGCTTGCCTTGGTGCTCGTCGTGCTCGGAATTGAAGTCCGGCGGTTTTGGGCAGAGGGGAACGGCGCCGAGCAAACCATGGGGCGTATCGAGGAAAAGCTTCGGCGCGCGGAGAGCGAATCGGCGGAGCTTGACGCGACCATTCAGTACTACCGGGAGCCGGAGAACCTTGAGAAAGAGATGCGCGCTCGTTTCAACTACCGCAGCGCTGGCGAAAAGCTTTTGATTCTTGTGCCGAAAGAGCCAACGTCCACCGCGAGTTCCGTTCCGGCGGCGTCACCGTAACTATTTTGCCACATGCGGCGCTACACCATATTCTTTTCCATAATCGCGGCCACGGTGACGGCGGTGTTTGCGGTGCGGGCGGGGTACTATCCGCTGGCGCTCGTCGGCGGCGACATACTGCTTGCGCGGGATTTTCGAAACCAGTATCGGGCGGCGCGCACCTATTATGAGAACGTGCGGGCGATGTATGGCGCAGCGAGCACGCTGCCCGCCGCGGACATGGAACGCGCGGTGTTCACCGCGATGATTGAGGGGGCGCTGGTCCATGCGGCGGTGCGGGAGGAGATTGGCACGGAAACGGCGCGCATGGTCGCCGCGCGCGTGGATGCGTTCTTGGAAGACGCCGACCTTCTGCGCGCCGCGGACGCTGCCTACGGCGTGGGCGCGGGAGAGTTTCGCGCCATGGTGCTCGTGCCCCAGGCGGAGCGCGAGATTCTCACGGGACAGCTTTTCCTGCGCGGGGAGAAGTTCGAAGACTGGCTTGCCAAGGCGAAGCGCAGTGAACGGGTGGTGGTGCTCGCGCCGGGGCTTCACTGGGACGGCGCCGAGGTGCAGAGCGGCAGATGAGAAGGGCGTGAAGGCGGGATTGACGCCGTCGCGGGGGAGGCGCAGGATAGAAAGGTTGCTCCCATGACAAAGGAAGATTTGATTCAGGAGCTTCGGGCATACCGGGTACTCAAGTCTCCTTCTCTCATCCGCGCGTTTTATACGGTGGACCGGCGCGGGTTCGTGCCGCCTGAATATGCGGAAGAGGCGTACGGGGATTATCCCATTTCCATTGGGTTCGGGCAGACCATTTCCCAGCCCTTGACTGTGGCGTTCATGCTTGAGCTTCTCCTGCCGCGGCCGGGGGATTCAGTGCTTGAGATTGGCGCCGGCTCCGGCTGGCAAGCGGCGCTCTTGGGGTATGTGGTGAGCGGGGGCGGCACGGTGTCGGGGAAACGCCGCCAGTGCGCTCCGGTGGTGACTATGGAGCGCGTTCTGCCGCTCTGCGACATGGCGAGCGCGAACATCCGCGGGTGCCCGGTTATCCGGAAGGGGGTGGTCGAGGTGGTGGCGGGGGATGGCTCGCGCGGGCACGCGCGGTGCGCGCCGTATGACCGTATCATCGCGGCGGCGACCACCGGTTCCATCCCGGTCGCGTGGAAGGAGCAACTGCGGGTGGGAGGGAGGATTGTGGCGCCCGTCGAGGACACGATTGAGGTGCACGACAAGCTCTCTACGGGGGACTACAACATCCGCGTGTATCACGGGTTCCGGTTTGTGCCGCTCGTGACCGATGAACGGGAAGGGGGTTGACGAGACGCGCCCAGAAGTGCATTATGAGAAGGTTGTTCCCATGACGAAAGAAGATGTACTGGAAGAGCTGGTAACGCATAAAATTCTTCAATCCCCCTCGCTCACACGGGCTTTTCATAAGGTGGACCGGCGCGATTTTGTGGCGTCTCACCTTGCGGCGGAGGCGTACGCCGACTATCCGCTCCCGCTCGGGTTTGAGCAGACCATGCCGGTGCCGCTCGCGGTGGCGTTCATGCTTGAGCTTCTCCTGCCGCGTCCGGGTGAGCGCGTGCTTGAAATCGGCACGGGCTCCGGCTGGCAAGCGGCGCTCTTGGGGTATGCGCTCTCTGAGGGGGTGCCTCCGGAGCGATACGCCCGGAGCCCTGCGGTAGTGACCGTGGAGCGCATTCTGCCCTTAAGCGAAATTGCAAAGGAGAATCTCCGCAAGTGCGCGGCGCTTCCCAAAGGCGTGGTGCACGTGGTTGCGGGCGACGGCATGCGCGGCTACGCGAAGTACGCCCCCTACGACAGGATTATCTCAACTATTGTGACAAGCTCCGTTCCTGCCGCGTGGAAGGAGCAGCTGCGGATAGGGGGGAGAATCGTTTCCCCCAACGAGGACGTCATCGAGGTGCACGACAAGCTTTCTGCGATTGACTACAATACCCGGGCGTACCACGGGCTGGGATTCATATCGCTTGAAGGGGAGGGGGACGCGTCGTAGAATTGGGGCGTAGTGCGGGATGAATGCGGGATTAGTACAGTGGCAGTACGCGACCTTCCCAAGGTTGAGACGAGGGTTCGATTCCCTTATCCCGCTCGTGCAAGCAAAAAGAACACTTATGAATAGTGTTCTTTTTGCTTGTTGTATGGTAAGGGAATCGAACGGCGGAGGGGGTCGGGGAACCGCGCTCGGTTCCCCGTGTCGGAAATCATTCAAAACCGAGGGTTGTGAAAAGCGATCCGCCAACCGGCGGAGAGCGCGTGAGATTCCCTTATCCCGCTCTACTGTAAAAACGGCCGGATTTTTGCGGTCGTTTTTACATCAGAGGGAAGGGAATCGGGAATGTAACAAGCGCCGAGTTATCCACAAGTATCCCCTTATTACATACGTATCGGTTGTCATTCCCGCGGAAGCGGGAATCTAGGGCCTGGATCCCCCCGCGTGGGCGGGGATGACAGAAGCATTATGTGATGAAGGGAGAGGCGCCGAGTTATCCACAGCCCTCGGCTTTCCGAAGTTGTATAATGAGCCAAAGTCGCATTTTCATAAAAAATTCATGACAGAAGGCACGAAGAAGAGATGGGCGCGGTTTGTGGTGTCCGCGCTTGGTTCGTTTTGGTTTGTGTTTGCAGTGTTCGGAACGTCGGTCGCGTTCGCGGCACTCACGTTCAGCAACGCGTTAATCTCCGGCGACTCCTCGTCGCGGGTTGATTCGCTGAGTACGCTGAGTGTAGGAACCGCCTCGGCGACCGCGGTGATTATCGGGTCGAGCACGATACAAGGGAACTCCACCTTGGCGGGGCCGGCAGTATTTCAGAATACAATTACCCAATCGGGCGGGGTAGTGGCGCTCGCCTCAACGACGATTACCGGCAGCGCGACTACGACAGGGATTGCGGTGTTCCAGAGCACGTTCACGCAATCGGGCGGTCTGGTCTCGCTCGCCTCGACCACCATCCACGGCATTGCCTCGACGACGGAGCTCCGTACGCCGAGTTCGACGATTACAACCGGGACGGTTACGAATGCGTCCTCGACGCGGCTTGATGTGTCTGGTGCCTCAACGTTCGCTTCTACCTTTACCCAATCGGGCGGGGTTGTATCGCTCGCCTCGACCACGATTACCGGCAGCGCGACCACGACAGGGATTGCGGTGTTCCAGAGCACGCTCACGCAATCGGGCGGTCTCGTGTCTTTGGCTTCGACCACCATCAACGGCATTGCCTCGACGACGGAGCTCCGTACGCCGAGTTCGACGATTACGCGCGGGGCCATCACCAACGTGTCGTCAACGCGTCTTGACGTGTCGGGGAGTTCAACGATTGTTGACCTCACCGTGTCCGGCATTTTCTCTCCGGCGATTACTTCTCTTACGGGCGGACTCGTGGTGTCGGGCGGGGTGGTGAATCTTGCTTCTACGACCGCCACGGGGACGCTCAACGTGACCGGTGCGGTGAATGCGTCTTCGACGCTCACGGTGCAAGATGCAACCGCACTGCGGGGCGCGCTCACGCAGACGGGCGGGGTAGTGGCGCTCGCCTCGACGACGATTACCGGCAGCGCGACCACGACAGGAATTGCGGTCTTCCAGAGCACGTTCACGCAATCCGGCGGTGTGGTATCGCTCGCCTCGACCACCATAACAGGCAGCGCGACCACGACGGGGATTGCGGTGTTCCAGAGCACGCTCACCCAATCGGGCGGGATAGTGGCACTCGCCTCGACCACGATTACGGGTCATGCGACGACAACCTCGCTCACCATCGGGGTTGCGCCGACCATTCTTTCCGGCTATGCGTGCAACACCATGACGTGGGACCCGCCAAGCTTGGCGACGAGCGGCGCGGCGTATACAGCAGGGACGGCAGATGTTTCGTCAACGAACCTCACCGTGGGAGGAGCGGCTGCGGGCGACTTGTGCTTGGCGTCGCTTACGACGATAACCGCAACTACTACGATGCTTCTAACGTGTGACGTGACCTCTGCGAGCACGACAAGCGTGTCGCTTAAGAACATCCACCCGACGAGTACGATTGACCTTGGCTCGGGTACGCTCAAGGCCTGCTTCATCAAATAGTAAACCCGTCGCCTATCCTTCCCGCGTTCTGCTTTCATGGGTATAACAGGGGACGCGGGGAAGGGTAATAAATTACCACACCAACTAACGTGAAATCATTTCTTGTGCGTAGGTGTCTGCACGTGGCGGTGGTGGGGGCGGGCGCGTTCCTTCTTGGAACGGTGCATGCGCAGGCAGCTCCTTTGACGTACAGCGTCGCGGCGCCCATTTCGCTTTCTTCTCCCACCACCACGCTCACCGTCGTGACGAGTTCGGTCGCCGATGCGGTGACGGTGGATGGTTCGTCGGTCGTCGTTACCATGCAGTCCGCAACGGGCGGCTCCTTTAGCATTACGTCTCCGGACTATGATTTGAACATTGCCGAGCAGGGTTCCGGCGGTACGGTGACGAAGAGTTGTACGAGCGGAGTTGCGTCAACGACGATTGTCCAGAGCGCGGGCGGTTCCATCTTTACCATTTCCCCCACTGCGTCGCAGTGCACCACGGGAAGTTCTGCGAATGTGGGCTCGGGCGGCGCCGTCACTGTCGGCGGCGGCGGCGGCGGCGGAGGCGGCGGCGGAGGTGGTGGTGGCTCATACACGCCTCCCGTAACGCCCACCACGCCGACGACCCCCACTACACCAACTACACCAACACCAGCCACGCCAAAAGCCCCTGCGGTTACTCCTCCCGCCTCGCAGGCGCAGGCAAGCGCGGCGATTCAGGCGGTCCGCATCCAGCTCTTAAACACGCTCATCGCCCAGCTTAAGGCGCTTATTGTGAAAGCCCAGCAACAGGGCGTAACTCTGCCGCCGGGAGCCCTTGCGATGCTGAATGCGGGGCCGGCAAGCTCTGCCGCTCCCGTCGTGGCGGGCGCGTCAGGCGGAGTGCCGCCGTCGGGAAGGTATTCTAAGCCGCTTGATGTGGGTTCTCAGGGAGGTGACGTGAGTGCGCTCCAGCGGCTCTTGACTTCGCAGGGCGTCTACCAAGGGCCGGTCACCGGATACTTTGGTCCGCTCACGCGCGCCGCGGTGGGCAAGTTTCAGGAGAAGAACGGCGTGGCGAAGCCCGGCGACGCGGGGTACGGGAGTGTGGGACCGAAAACGCGCGCGAAGCTGAACGCAGTGCTGGGATTGTAGCGAAGCAGTTTCTCCTTTTCACTTGTGAGGAGGGAGACTCCCGCCCCGCCTGTCCATGGACAGGCGGGGCTTCTGCGTTTGTACGCGTCTTCGCGCGCACTACGACATTGGTCGGAGCATATGTTTCGCGCAAGGTGTCCGCGCTTGTCCGCGTCTTGCCGCAGGCAAGAGAAAGGGCGTACAATACGGGAACTATGGCGGGGAGCCCCACACCAGTTGCCTTAATCAAGGAAAAGCTCGATATTGTGGAGTTCCTGCGGGGGCATCTTACGCTTCATCCCGCGGGCAAGAACTTCAAGGCGCTTTGCCCGTTTCACAAGGAAAAGACGCCCTCGTTCATGGTGTCGCCCGACCGGCAGTCATGGCACTGCTTCGGGTGCGCGTTGGGCGGTGATGTATTCAGTTTCGTGATGCAATACGAGAATATTGAGTTTGGCGAGGCGCTCCGCGTCCTCGCCGAGAAGGCGGGCGTGGAGCTCCGGCGCCTAAACCCTTCCGAGTACAAGCTCACGGGCGCGCTCTATGACCTCAATGCGAAAGCGAGAGACTTTTTCCGCGAGCAGCTGAAGGCGTTCGCTTCTGCACAGCAGTATCTCTCCAGCCGACGCCTTCACCGGGAGACCATTGATGAATTTGAACTGGGTTTTGCTCCTCCGGGTCCCGAGGCCTTGACGCTCCATCTGCTCCACAGTGGCTCGAGCCCCGATGAGATTATCCAGGCGGGGCTTGCGCTTCGCACGGAGCGGGGGCTTGTCATCGACCGCTTCCGCGGGCGAGTCATGTTTCCTATCTATAATCATTTCGGGAAGGTGGCGGGGTTTACGGGTCGAGTGTTACCACACGAAGATCCCGAGCGGAGCGAGGGAACGGGGGCGAACCCTTCGACGAGCTCAGGGTTGGCTATCGCCAAATACATCAACACCCCCGAGACGCCGGTGTTCCAGAAATCAAAAATTCTCTATGGATTTTCAAAAACGAAGAACGCCATCCGCGACGCGAAGTGCGCGTTCCTTGTGGAGGGGCAGATGGATTGCGTGATGAGCGTGCAGGCGGGCATCCCGAACGCCGTGGCGGCGTCCGGCACCGCCCTTACCGTGGACCACTTGAAAACACTCCGGCGCGTGGCGGAGACGCTTGTCTTCTCCTTCGACAACGATGAGGCGGGCTGGGCGGCGGGGGAGCGGGCGATTGACTTGGCGCACGCGGAGGACTTCGAGGTGAAGGTGGTGACGTTCAAGGACGTGAAGGACCCGGGCGAGGCGGCGGCGGAAAACCCCGAGGGGTTGCGGAAGGCGGTGGCGGAGGCGAAGCCCGCGGCGCTTTTCTACTTCGAGAAGTATTTAACGGACACGGCAGATTTTGGAAGCCGCGAGGGGCTCTCGCGCCTGCGCGCGGTGCTCCGGAAAGTTCAGGGGATTCAAAGCGCGGTGACGCGGGATTTTTGGTTCAAGGAGCTGTCGCGCCGAACCGCGGTTGGCGAAAACGTCTTGCGTGAGGAGGCGGAAAAGATTGGCGACCGTGCCAGTCCCCTTACCCCAGCTCCCGCGGCGAACTTGCCTGCCGGAGTTTCAGCGGAGGCGGGGGTGGGGCGCGGCGCGCGCACCCGCCTTGACCTCTTAAGCGAGCGTATGCTGGCATACGCGGCGGCGCGCGGGGACTTCAGCGCCGCGGCAACATGCGTGGAGTACTTTCCTCCGCTCTACCTGCGGGGGTTTGAGCTGCTGCGCGAGGGGAAAAAGGCGAGCGGCGACCCCGAGCTTGACGCGGTACTTCACGCCGTCTTTCTCCGCGAGGAGCTGGTGAAGGAAGAAGCGTGGGAACTCTTGCGGGAGGAGCTCACAAAAGAGTACTTCCGGAAACGGCGGGAAGCATTGACCCGCGCGGTGCGGCTCGCGGAGTCCCGCGGGGACGAAGCAGGAGTGCGCTCCGCACTTGATGAACTGCGAAAGATTCCGCATAATGCGTAAATCGCCGCGGGTTCTCTTAGTGTATGCGTCGGAATTCGTATATTCGTAGCAATTCGTAAATTCGTGCGATACCTAATAGGATGAAAAAATCAAAGTTTAGGAAGAGAAAGGGAGCAAGGAAGAAGGAGAAAACCCCGAAGAAAGAGCGCGCCCCCAAAAAGCTGGCGCGGCGCGGGAAGCAGGGCGCAAAGAAAAAAGAGAGCAAGAGAAAACTCGACGAGCGTGCGCTGCAGGAGCTTGTTGACCGCGGCCGGCCGCGCGGGTTTGTGACGGACAACGAGATTCTCTGCCACTTTCCGACAATTGAGGAGGACATTTCGTTCCTCGAAGAAATCTATGACCGGCTTGAGAAGGCGGGCGTGAAAGTGGTCGAGACCGGCGGGCTGATTGACATCTCAAAAGGCGAGGTAACGAAGAAAGAGCTTGATGAGGCAACCGCCTTTGAAGGCGAGGTTCCAGACGCGGTGCAGATGTATTTGAAGGAAATCGGCAAGACGCCGCTTTTGACGAAAGACGAGGAACGCGAGCTCGCGAAGCGCGTGGAGAAGGGCGAGGAGGAAGCGCGGCAGCGGCTTATGAAGGCAAACCTCCGGCTTGTGGTTTCCATCGCGAAGCGGTACATCAACCGCACGCCGCACCTCTCCATTCTCGATTTAATTCAGGAGGGGAATATCGGCCTCTCGCGCGCGGTGGAGAAGTTCGACTACCGCAAGGGGTTTAAGTTCTCGACCTACGCGACCTGGTGGATTCGGCAGGCGATTACGCGCGCCTTGGCGGACCAGTCCCGCACCGTGCGGATTCCCGTGCACATGGTGGAGACGATTTCGAAATATACCCAGATGCGCCGCGCGCTCATCCAGGAACTCGGGCGCGAGCCGCTGGCCGAAGAAATTGCGGCGGAGATGGGACTTGAGGTGGAGAAAATACGGCACATCCAGAAAATCTCGCAGGAAGTGCTCTCGATTGAGACGCCCATCGGGGACGAAGAGGATTCCACGCTCTCGGACTTTATCCCTGATGAGAAGAATGCCACCCCCGCCCAGCTCACCGCGCGCGCCCTCCTCCGCGACCTTATCCGCGACATTTTGGTGGACTTGACCGAGCGGGAGCAGAAAATTTTGAAGATGCGGTTTGGTTTGGAGGACGGGGTCACGCACACGCTCGAGGAAGTGGGGAAGGCGTTCGGCGTCACCCGCGAGCGCATCCGGCAGATTGAAGCGAAAGCGCTTGAGAAAATCCGCGACCACGACAAGGCGAAAGCGCTCGAGGGGTTTAAGGATATTACTTAAGCACCTGCCAGCAACCCTCTCTTTTTCTAGAATTGAGAATCTTAAGAAATTCGTTGCACCGCATTTTTACTATATCTTCGCATTCTTTTCGGGGAGTTTTATCTATTTTAGGGTGAGGAAAAAAATAATCACCGCCCGAACCATAAAAATAACTGCCGAAGGCGCTCCTGATTTCTTTTGAGCTATAGAATTTTTTGCGGTTGATTATCATTTTTCCCAAGTGATATGTCCGTTTATATCGTACTTTTCGTAAGTTTCCAAAACATCAGCGCAAAACTTCATCAGCTCATCGTTCTTTTCACTCTTGGCTAATTCGTAGAGACGAATAAACATTTTCTTTCCTGTTTCGGTTTGGTTGAGCATTTTCTTTTGATAATTGTGCTGACCACATAAAACTTGCCCATTTTCTATCGTGGCTTCGCCACCTCTATCTTTCGGCTTAATATGATCAACGTGCAATTCCACGCCGTCTTTAATCCCTCTACCACACACAACGCATTTATATCCGTCTCTTTCCAAAATTGCTTTCTTTTGTGCGGCAGTAAAATCGTAAAGTTCGCGTTTATGCACTGTTTCAGGATCATATCTATAAACTCCTTTTGCGACTTTTATTAAAAATCCGCTTTGTGCTAAATGACGAATAGCGCGGTCAGGGTCACGAAAAACACCTCCTGTTCGTTTTTTATACGCTGACACTACCCAATCAACAACTTCGGGATGTTTAATATCTCGGTTTGGATTTTTCTTAAAGAATCATAGGTACAATTTCTTCAGTGCAAAGTAATTTTTTCTCAAAAAACTCGACTTGTATGCAGAAGTTGCTCGTTCAATTTTACTCAATAAAATCTGCAAAGCAAACAGTAACTCTCTTCTAAGCAAATTTGTCTTGCTTGGTTTCTCTCGATGGGTTTCGGCAATTATGAAATCCCATTCTTGATCAAGATTGATGGTGTTCATATTTTTATTTTTTGTTAGTTGATAAGCTTTCAATCATCTCGATGCTCTTGTGCAGTTGGAGCATCAAAATAAATCTAAATCCAGCGGGCGTTATTACGACCTGTTGCCCGACCTTACCAAGCAGTTCCAGATCAATCGCAAAATTAAGAAATGTGTAAGTGGCCGTACTTAAAGATTTTTTCGCCTGCCACTCATTTACTTTTCCCGACACTCTTTTGAACATATCTCGCAAATCCGATAATTCAAGCGGGTACGAATTTCGCGACAACAAAAATGCGCTTTCAACGATAGAATACACGCCGAATACCGTTGAAGAATAAAATGGGTCGCTGGCTACGAATTGTTTGAGTATTTCGATCTGCTTTTCGCTCAACTTATCTACGAGGACATCGCTGTTGCACCATTGAACATATTGGTCGCCAATATCGGTGAGAAAATAATGTTTATCTCGCTCGCGGGCTAAACCGAACTCTTGAGCAACTTTCAAATGATTGTGGATACTCTGTTTAGATAAGTTGGTTTGAATAGCAATTTTTTCTTGATTGGTTTCACCAGTCCCAAGACGAATTAACGCCCTATTGATAAGTCCCAAATTGAAAACACCGTAATCATTAGGTTTAATTTTCAAGAATGGCGCAACGGCTGAAAGGTTGTTAAAGTAATCTTTAAGGGTATCCAGTGGGTCATAGACAATCAATTCAACATCACTTTGCTTTGCTAGTTCAAAATCTTTGCCTTTTGCTTCTGTCACCAACAAAAAAGAAAGTATGTCGCCAGCAACCAATTCGCTAGCATTTTGTAAATTCACAAGTTCATCTCGGTAAGAAAGTATCTGTTTCAGCCAATCTTCGGAAAAGCCTACTACTTTTAGCTCGACAAGGCACAAGTTTTTACCGCTCGACAAAAGCAAATCAATCCGCTCCTCGCCCGATTTCAACCTTAATTGCCGCGCGATCAGCTTAATATCAGGCGGAAGTTTCAATGTTTTTGAAAGAAAAACCAAATTGGCGACAAGCGCGTCCTCAATTTGGCTTTCGCTTATATTTTTCTCTTTTTTGCCTTGCGTAGCCATAATGGATATATTTTAGCATTATTTATGCCAATATCTCGAATAATATCAAGCACTATTCCTTGAATAGAAACATCTCTTCCATTTCGGAAAATAAGCGGCTCCATATTCTTATTTGCCGGTTGTAGCCGAATATACCCACGCTCTTTATAAAATTTCTTTAACGTTGCTTCGTGATTATCAATAAGGGCTACCACTTTCTGCCCGTTTTCGGCGGTATCCTGTTGCTGGACTAACACGATATCGCCGTCGTTGATGTTCTCGTCAACCATGCTGTCCCCGACGACGCGGAGCGCATAGACCTCTGACGAAGAAGGAATTTTGCTTTTCGGAACCGCAATCGTTTCCTTTTCTTGAATCGCCTCAATCGGTTGCCCTGCGGCGATGCGCCCGAGCAGGGGAACGCGGACGAGTTCCATCTCCGGGTCCGTAACCGTAACTGCGCGGGCGCGTCTCGGGGCTTTCTGAAGATAGCCCTTTCCGCGCAATGTTTCCAAATGTTCATGGGCGGTGGAGGCCGAGATGCGAAAGTGTTTCGCAATCTCGCGCTCCGATGGCGCAACGTCGTTTTTTTCGATGGTTTTCTTCACAAAATCGCTTATTTGTTTTTGGCGCGGGGTAAGCATACATATAGTATAGCATGACGACCCGAGCAAAAACCGAGCAGTTATCCACAGCTTTGCATCTGGCAGACGTTGATATAACATATAAACAAACTTTAATGGAACCGATTGCATGGTTTCTCAAGCTTATCCATCGGGGATTCTTTTCTTCTGAACTCAAAGAGGAAGAAAAAGCGTTTATACAAGACAACATCCGGAAACATCGGATTGTGCTTTGGATAAACGTCGTGGCCGCCATTTTCATCTACGAAAGTCTTCGCCGCACGCCGCTTGAGTCGGTGGGGACGGTGATCGCCTCGCTCATCGCTCCGGTCATGGTATTGGGCACTGCATGGTTCGCCATCAGCTTCGGGGGCGTGCCACAGCGGCTCATCAACATCGCGATGAGCGTGAGTTTTTGGATGTTCACCGCGTTCGTCACCTCGCTCTCCGCGATGTTTATCGCAGTGGCCTTTGTCACTTCGCCCTACCTCTGGCCGGTGCTTGTTCTTATCTATCTCGGTGCGCTCATCAGTTGTATCCAGTATGATACCGCAGACGGACTCAAAGCGGGACTCGACGAAGCGGTCTTGCGCCATTCGCGCGCCGCGCTTTCGTACTATCACAGGCAGGGGATTAAGGAGGAGGAGGAGGAGTGACAACCTCCCCGGACGGCATCGGCGCCGCTTTCACGAGTGGCGCCTTTGATTTTGGCAACATTCCAACATTCTATAGAATGTTGGAATGTTGTTTTGCGACAACCCTTTACTTTTACAAGAGTATGAGAACAGTCGCTTTTTATTTTAGATTTTGCGTGGTAATTTGTGTATGAGTTATTCATTCGCATTATTTGCTTAAATTTGCATTATTCGCGATTACTCCTATGACTTCCTTCGAGATACGGCAAAAGTTTCTTAAATTTTTTCAAGATCGCGGGCACGCGGTTATTCCTTCGGCGCCCTTGGTGCCGGAGAACGACCCCACCACGCTTTTCACGGGGAGCGGGATGCAGCCGCTTATCCCATATCTTTTGGGGCAATCGCATCCGTTGGGGAAGCGGCTCGTAAACTCGCAAAAATGTTTCCGTGCAGAGGACATTGAAGAAGTGGGAGATAACCGCCACACGACGTTTTTTGAGATGCTTGGCAACTGGTCATTCGGGGATTATTGGAAGGAGGAGCAGCTTTCATGGTTTCTTGAGTTTCTTACCGACGAGGTGCACATAAAGAAAGAAGGGCTCGCGGTGTCGTGTTTCGAGGGCGACCCCTCGCTCAATCTTCCGCCCGACAACGAGTCGGCGGAAATTTGGAAGAAGCTCGGCATCCCGAAAGAGAGGATTTACTTTTATGGCGCTAAGAAAAATTGGTGGAGCCGTTCGGGCGTGCCCGCGAACATGCCCGCCGGAGAGCCGGGCGGTCCCGACAGCGAAGTGTTTTTTGAATTCACCTTGGTCCCGCACGACAAAAAATACGGCGACGCATGCCACCCGAACTGCGATTGCGGGCGGTTTATGGAAATCGGGAATTCGGTGTTTATGGAATATAAGAAGAATGAGGATGGCACGTTTGAAAAGTTAAAGCAGAGAAACGTGGACTTCGGCGGGGGATTGGAGCGTATCACGGCGGCGGCGAACGATGACCCGGATGTGTTTCGCATTGATGTGTTTGCAAAAATGAAGTCTGCTTTAACAGAACCAGATAAAAATAACCCTCGAAAGTTGCGCATTATCCTTGACCACCTGCGTGCTTCGGTATTCCTCATTGCAGATGAAGTGCGGCCATCAAATAAAGGACAGGGGTATGTGTTGCGGCGGCTCTTGCGGAGGATGGGATTTCACTACTTCGATTTGTTCAGTCATAGAGCAATAGATACTGACCCGCGCCTCAGCAATGCCATCCTTGCGCTCGGGATTACATATCAAACCGCATACCCCGAAATGTATAAAAGGATTGCGGGTATTCCCACGCATGTTACAGATGAGTTGGAAAAGTTCGAATTTTCGCTTGAGGCTGGACTTCGGGAATTCAAAAAGTTGTCGGCCAAGGGAAAAATTTCCGGTCAGGAGGCGTTTGCTTTGTTTTCCACGCATGGATTTCCTTATGAGATGGCGTTTGAACTTGCAGAGGAGCAGGGAATCGAGATTGATGAAAGCGAGTTTGAGTTGGAGATGAAAAAACACCAGGACCTTTCCCGCACCGCATCCGCCGGGACGTTCAAAGGCGGCCTCGCCGATTCCTCGGAGAAGACAACGCGCCTGCACACCGCGCACCATCTTCTTCTCAAGGCGCTCCAGCTCGTACTCGGGTCCGGCGTGAAGCAACGGGGGAGCAATATCACGCAGGAGCGGCTTCGCATGGACTTTTCATATGAAGCGAAAATGACGGACGAGCAGAAAAAGGAAGCGGAGCGGATTGTGAACGAAAAAATCGCCGAGGACTTGCCGGTCATTCGGAACGAAATGGCGCTTGAGGATGCGGAGAAGTTGCACGCGGAGCACGAATTCGGGGCAAAGTATCCCGCGCGCGTCTCGGTCTACTCGGTGGGTCCAAAGGGAGCAACGCCCGAAAACCCTCAATTTGAGAAGGCGTTCTCGATTGAGTTTTGCGGCGGGCCGCATGTGACCCATACAGGGGTAATAGGGAAATTTAGAATCAAAAAGGAAGAAGCGGTAGGAGCGGGCATACGGAGGGTTCGGGGCGTGGTGAAATAACGCGACTTATACCCAGTTTTTCTCGCGTCGCGCGGTTCTTCGGGGTACAATGGGTGAGAAATGAGGAAAATTATCGTTACGAAAACCGAAACGGCGTCCTCGGTGGCGCATAAGGTTTTGGGGATTATGGACCGTGAGGTGGTGCTGGTCATCCCGAAGCAGTCCAAAGTGGGTTCATCTTTGAATAATTTGCACCTGCTCCATCGGGAGGCGGAGAAGGCGGGAAAGCATCTTATCGTTGAGTCCGTGGACGAGGAGGTGCTTGCCTTTGCGAAGCTTGCGGGCATCGCTTCGTCACACCCCTTTTTGGGGCGCGCCTCGGGTTTGCAGGACATCGTGCCCCGCGCGCGAAACGCACCCGGGGAGGAGCCCCCCCGCCACTTCCGCGCCGTGAAATCGAAGGGGGTTTCTCCTTCGGAGGAGGTGTCGCTTGAATCAGAAGAAGAAAATGCGGAGCAGGAAGAAGTTGCAATCGCCCGCGCCCCCTCGCGCGCGCGCACGGCGGAGGCGCGGGCTCGCGTGCGGCACCGCATGCGCGCGGCTTTTCTTGCGGTGCTCGTGGCAGCCCTTCTGTTCGCGGGCGTGTGGGCAACGGGCGCATTCTTCGGAACGGCGACGGTCTCCGTGCGCCTTCAGGCGGCCCCGTGGGAATACCAAGGGGTGTTCATTGCGGACGCGGCGGCGCCCGCGGCGGACCCCGCGCAGAGGATGCTCCCTGCGGAAATTTTCTCGCTTAACCGCAACCTTACCCAGCAGTTTCCCGCAACCGGCACCGCGCGGGTGGAGGAGTACGCCAAGGGAACGGTGGTGATTTATAACTCCTACAGCTCGACGCCGCAGACGCTG
This sequence comes from Candidatus Liptonbacteria bacterium, assembly GCA_016186635.1. Lineage (GTDB taxonomy): Bacteria > Patescibacteriota > Minisyncoccia > UBA6257 > 2-01-FULL-56-20 > VGJV01. Next base: position 27,580 of record JACPLI010000021.1, read on the forward strand.
GTCGCAACGACGCGGTTTATAACGCAGGACGGTAAGGTGTTTCGGCTTGTTGACAGGGTGGTGGTGCCGGGAGCGCTCGTGCGCGGCGGCGCCATCACGCCCGCGACGACAACCGCTGCGGTTGTGGCGGACAAACCGGGCGCGGAGTATAACCTGGCGTCCATTGCAAAGCTCACCATTCCCGCTTTTCGCGGCAGCCCCAAATTCAACGGCTTCTACGGAGCCATGCCGGGCGGGACGAGGGGGGGATATGTGGGCGCAAAAAAGGTGGCGACTGCGAAAGACATTGAGGCGGCGAAGGTGAGAATTGCCGAAGTCCTGAACGCGAGCCTGGATACTCTCTTCGAGGCGACGAAACCGGAAGAGTTCATGATTCCGGACGGCGCGCGCGCCATTGCGGTGAAGAAGGTTGCGGTGAGCGAAGCCACGGATACCGGCGGCAATTTCAACGTGTTTGGAGAGGCGACGCTCACTGCCCCGGGGTTCCGGCGAGATGACCTCACCCGCATGCTTGTGGGATACGCGGAAGCCGACCGCGGGAGCAAGAATCTTATGTTCCGCACGCTTTCACTCGAGGCAAAGATGGAGAAGTTTGACGCTCCTGCGCGGCGCGCGACGGTAACCGTGAGCGCGCGCGGCGTAGTCGCCCCCGTGTTTTCGGAGGAGGATTTCAAGGCGTCTATTGCGGGGCTTGACGTGCGCGCCGCCCAAGCCGCGATAGGGCGCATCCAGGGGCTTGCAGAGGGGAAAATCTCCCTCTGGCCCTTCTGGGTGCAGGATGTCCCTTCGGATGCGGGGCGGATTACGGTAGCCGTAGAGTAGCGCACTCCTTTCCTCAAGTGAGGGGAGGGTGTGGGTGGGGTGACCCGCGGGTATCTCTCAAGATTTGCATTATTTGCTATAATCCCTTACAATAACCCTTGCTGCGAAGGCAGCACTTTTTCGTACATGGAGCAACAGGCAGTTGAGGGAATTGTGAAAGAGGCCTTGCCGGGCCTCACGTTTCGTCTTGAGATGAAAGAAGGCGGCAAGGAGGTGCTTGGGCATCTCGCCGGCAAGATGAAACTCCACCGTATCCGTGTGCTTCCGGGAGACCGGGTGTTGGTCGAATTGGGTCCCGATGGGAGAAGGGGGAGGATTGTGCGCAGATTGTAAGCAAAGAGCCAAGAGCGAATAGCAAATGGAAATTCTATTTGCTCTATGCTATTAGCCATACGCCATTATCATGAAAGTCAGAAGTTCAGTCAAAAGAATCTGCAGCAAGTGCAAAGTGGTGAAGCGCCGCGGGAAAATTTATGTCACCTGCGCGAATCCGAAGCATAAGCAGAGACAAGGATGAATAGCAAAGCGCATAGCGCAAATCGCGATTAGCGATACGCGATCACCATGAGAATAATTGGCGTCAACATTCCCGACAGTAAGCGCATTGAAATCGCGCTTACCTACCTGCGCGGCATCGGGCGCTCGGCGAGCCGCCGCATTCTTGCCGAAGTCGGAGTTGACATGAACAAGCGGGCGAAAGACCTTTCGTCCGAGGAAGCGAATAAAATTCAGACGTTTGCAGAAAAGCATTACGTGCTCGAAGGGGAGTTGCGCCAGCTTGTCCGGCAGAATATCGAGCGGTTGAAGAATCTCAAAACGTACCGGGGCATCCGCCACATGCGGCGGCTTCCCGTGCGGGGGCAGCGGACGAAAACCAACTCGCGCACGGTGCGCGGCAATGTGCGGAAAACGGCGGGGAGCGGCAAGAGGAAAGTGGAACTCAAATAATTACCACACGAACACGCGAATCGGTACGAAAATACGAATCCTTGAATGTGCATATCCGTTCGTATATTCGTAGGAGTTCGTAAATTAGTGCGATATATTTGAAATGGGTAAAACCAAAGTTGATACAAAGCCAGCAGTTCCCGAAGAGGCGACAAAGCCCGTCATGGCGCAAGCTCCCGTCGCGGCCGAGGCGGCGCTCGCGAAGCCAGAGAAGAAAGTGAAGGGGCTTGAGCGCGGCAGGGTGTACATTAACGCGTCCTATAACAACACGACGGTTACCGTGACCGATGGCGCGGGAAATGTCATCGCATGGGCTTCCGCGGGAGCGCTTGGGTTTGCGGGTCCCAAGAAAGCGACGCCGTTTGCGTCTTCAAAGGTGATTGCCGCGATTGGAGAAAAACTCAAATCTTCCTGGCCTGCGTCGCTTGAGGTTATTGTGAAGGGTGTCGGCTCCGGACGGGATTCCGCGGTGCGGTCGCTCATCAACCACGGATGCAACATTGTTTCCATGAAAGACGTGACACCGATTCCGCACAACGGCCCGAGGCCGCCAAAGGTGCGAAGAGTATAAATCACAAGCAACAAGTACCAAATCACAAACAATATCCAATGACCAAAATTCGAATTTCAGAAGTTGGGATTTTGAATTTGTTTGTAATTTGTAATTTGTAATTTGGAATTTTCACATCATGCAGGGTCCCAAAGAAAAAAGAGAGCGAGCGCTGGGAGAGCATCTCCAGCTCAAAGCTCACCGCTGCGCGTCGCCGAAGTGCGCCTTGGTGCGGAAGCCGTATCGTCCGGGCGCCCACGGTCCCTCGCGGCGTTCTCCCCGCGGGTTGTCGGAATTCGGGCTCCAGCTCCGCGAAAAACAGAAGTTCAAGTTGAGCTACGGGCTTGACGAGCGCAACTTGCGGGCGCTCTTCGAGTCGGCGCGCCAGGCGCGCGGCTCGACCGCCCAGAAGATTCTTGAGCTACTCGAGCGCCGGCTCGACAACGTGCTCTTCCGCGCGGGCATTGCGCAGTCACGGATTATGGGGCGGCAGATGCTCGTGCACGGGCACATCACGGTGGCGGGGAGAATCGTGCGGTCGCCGGGGTTCCTTGTGCACGCGGGCGATGTGGTTGCGGTGAAGGAAGCGTCGAGAGCCCGTGCGCTGTTCCGGCACGTGCGCGACCCGCAGTGGCATTACGAAGTTCCTGCGTGGATTGCGCTCGATAAGGAGAAACTGGAAGCGAAGGTGCTTTCGATTCCGCAGGACATCGAGCCGCCGTTTGAGGTGAAGCTGCTCGTGGAGGCGTTCAGCAAGTAATCTGACGATAACGATGACTATGGCGATAACCGCAGGAAAAAGTGACAAAACCACAAAAATAGTATATTCTCGTACCTTAATGGCGAAAGGGTCATCGTCATTGTTATAGTCATTGTAATTGCCATGGATACATTACAGTTGCATGGAGCGATAGTGGTAAAAACCGTTTCCGAGGAGGCGAAACGGGGTGTGTTCGAGATTGAGGGCTTGTTTGCGGGGTACGGTGTCACGGTGGGGAATGCGCTCCGGCGTACGCTTCTTTCGTCCTTGCAGGGCGCGGCGATCACCGAGTTCAAGGTGAAAAACGCGCCGCACGAGTTCTCCACACTGCCGGGCATGAAGGAAGACCTTGTGGAACTCCTTTTGAATTTCAAGCGGCTCCGTTTCCGCATGCACACCGACGAGCCGCACGTGCTTGCGCTCAAAGCGAAAGGGGAGAAAATCGTAACCGCAGCGGATGTCCAAGCGGATGCGGAGGTGGAGCTTATGAACCCAGAAGAAATCATCGCGCACCTTACCGCAAAGAACGCGGAACTCGACATTGAGCTCAAGGTGGAGCGGGGGCTGGGGTACTCTTCGGTTGAATCGCGCAAGGCACAGGGGCGGCTTCCCATCGGCACCATTGCGGTGGACGCGATTTTTACGCCGGCGCTGCGCGTGAATTACACGGTGGACAACATGCGGGTGGGGGAGCGTACGGACTACAACCGGCTTCGGCTTGAGATTGACACCGACGGCTCCATCAGCCCTTCGCATGCGCTTGCCCAGTCCGTGCAGATTATGAAGGACCATTTCGAAAAAGTGTTGGGGCTGGCCGCAGTGCAGGCGTTCGAAGCGCCGGCGGCGGAGGCACCGAAGGAAAAACCCGCGAAGAAGAAGAAGTCGAAGAAAGAAGAGTAACTATCACACGAATACGCGAATCACCGCCAGCTGGCGGTACGAAAATACGAACAGATTCGTATGTTCGTAAATAGTTCGTAAGTTCGTGTGATATGAAGCAATGCGCCACTTAAAGAAGGGCAAAAAGTTCCATCTCCTCCGCGGGCGGCGGCAGTCGTTTCTGCGGCTCTTAGCGAACAACCTGATTCGCGCGGGGAAGATTGAGACTACGGAGGTGCGTGCGAAGGCAATTCGCCCGGTGGTGGAGAAGCTGGTGACGATTGCGAAGGCGGGAGACCTTGCGGCGCGGCGGCTGCTCCTCCGGCGCGTGCATGAGCGCGCGATTGTGCAGAAGCTCTGCGGCGAGCTCGGGACGAAATACAAAGCGCGCAACGGAGGGTATCTTCGCATTACGAAACTCGCAAAAAGCCGCAAACGCGATGGTTCGCGCCTCGCCGCGATTGAATTTGTATAATCACCACACGAATACACGAATCTGTACGAAAATACGAATTCTTGAATGTGCTTGTTCGTTCGTATGTTCGTAATAATTTGTACATTCGTGCGATATATTTAAATGGATTACCACATTGACGCGAAAAACCAGCGGTTGGGGCGCATGGCGTCCCGCATCGCGACGCTCCTCCAGGGGAAAGAGAGTCCTTCATACGCGCGGAATCAAGTGTCTGCGGTGAAGGTCATTGTAAAAAACGTGAAGGAGCTTGACCTTACGCCAAAGAAGCTCGAGCAAAAAATCTATTACCGCCACACGGGCTATATGGGGCATTTGAAGGAGCTTACGCTTGAACAGATGTGGGCGAAAGACCCGAAGCGCGTGGTGCGCGAAGCGGTCAGGAAAATGCTCCCGAGGAATTTTCTCACGTCGCGGCGGTTAAAGAATCTTATTTTTGTGGACTAATATCATGGCAGAAACCAAGACAAAGAAAATAATTGCGAAGGCCGAGCCGGTGAAAATAGCCCATTATGTGGAAGCGGTAGGGCGGCGGAAAACCGCGGTGGCGCGCGTGCGTCTCACGAAGGGGAAGGGCGAGGTGACGGTAAACGGGCGGGCGCTCGAGGCATATTTCCCGCTCCCGCGATGGCGCTCGTTCCTGCTTGCGCCGCTTGAGCGCTTGAAAATGCGTGATGCGGTGAATGTGAGTGCCAAAGTGCAGGGAGGGGGTCCTTCGGGGCAGGCGGAGGCGGTGCGGCACGGCATCGCCCGCGCGATTGTGCTCCAATCCCCGGAGATGAAAGTTCAGCTCCGCGCGTTCGGATTCCTCACCCGCGACCCGAGGATGGTGGAGCGGAAGAAGTACGGCCTGAAGAAGGCGAGAAGGGCTCCCCAGTGGGCCAAGCGTTAGAGAGGAAGTTCCCACCATACGGCGGGAACTTTTATTTTTGCCCGTTGAGGAGGGGATAGGGGTCGGGGAAGGGCGGGAAATGAGTCCTTCCCCGTGTAGGAATGAGCGGAGCGGACTCAAAACCGAGGGTTTTGAGGGAGTCCCGCCCCCGGCGCAATGGCGGGACGACGCCTCAGTGGCCAAGAGATAGTGAGAGTTTCCCATGCGCGATGGGAATTCTTTGCGCATACGTTATCACAGTTTACTTTAGTGTACTAAAGTAAACCCCGCAACTATGTCCTTGCAGGCATAGCGTTGAGGTGCTGCTCTTTACGGTTTCGGTAAGTTACCTCCTGCCTTCACAAGCGGGATTTCCGCGTGAACGGGGTACACCAAAAAGGAGCCCCGACGGGATGATTCCCGCCGGGGCTTTTGATATCGTATTTTAGAGGGTTGGAATGAGTGCTTTATCAGTCGACGTATGCGACATTCGGATGTATCAGCTCAATGGCATCGCGGAAGCGGATATCCTCAATGAATTTCAAGAATTTCTCTGGTTCCTTGAAATCCTTCACAAAGTTCGCGGCGACCTCCTTGCTGGTGCGGAGCGTGGAGAAGGAAACCGTGGCTGCCTTTTTCTCTAACGTTCCGCAGGGTTCCGCGCCGAAGACGGACGCATAACTCTCAAGCACGGCTGACCGTTGTTTGAGCCATGAGAGGGCGTGCCATCGTGCGTTCGGAAACTTCTCTGCGTTCACCGCGCGCACCGCATTCATGGTTGCTCCGGAGCAGATAACATCGTCAACGACGATGACGTTTGCGATGTCCGGGCATATCGCCGCGTCAATTTTTTCCACTTCCGCTCTTGGTGCGCTTCCCGGCGTCCAGTGGCGCTTCGCGTGGAGGTATATTCGCCGCCCGAGCCAATTTCCGTAGAACTCCTTATAGAGATTATCTTCCACCCGTGGAGTTCCGAGCAGTCGCCCTTTCCCATCTGCACAGAAGAGAAACTGGTCTATGAGGCGGGCTCCCGCGCCGGGGAAGATAATCAATGAGGTGGATGAGTTGAACCTTGTCCATCCTCTCCAGTGCAGGAGGTGGAGCGTGAGCGATGTCGCATCTGCCACGCGCAACCCCCAGTCCTCCGTTATGCATCGAAATTCCTCCACGTCAAAGCTACGAGCACTTTCATCAAGGAGAATCACCCTTTCTTTTTCCTTTGCCGCGTCGCCGCCTGCTTCAATTTTCTGGAGTATTTGCGAGAAGTTTGGCTGCCCTTTCACCTTTATCGTCCGCCACCCCATCTGCGCGGGAACCGCGACGTCGTCCTCGCTGTCGCCGACCATGAGGAAAGAGCGTGCCGGCACGCCGGGAAAAAGATCCATGACGTTTTTCCATGCGTGCGGTTGGGGTTTGATGATGTGTGTCTCGCAGGAGAGCAGGGCATGGTGGAAGAAGGGAGATATTTTGAGTTTTTTGTCCACCCATCCCATCCATGTAGTGTTGGTGAGAAGCACAAGGAAGTATTCCTTCTCGCGCAGTTCGCGGAGCGCTGCCTGTGCCCCCCGAAACCACATCGCGCTTTTATTGTCTTCGCGCCATAACCGTTTCGCTTCCTCAATCTCATTGCTGTACTTTGCAGGGTTTTCTGTAAAGTCCTTGAAGAAATGGTCAAACATCTTTTTCACCATTTCGTCGTAGGTAACGTTTTCGCCTGTCATGCAACGTCGTCGAACCCACGGATAAATTTCCTCGCGTTTCACGCCGAGCCGCACCAGTACCGACTCATACCCGCCTGTGTTCTTTGTAGTTCTGATGAGCGTGTTCCACAAATCAAAACAGATTACTTTCACTTCGTTCATAACTATTCGCCGCCTTTCGTTGTTGAGTTGTTAATTCTGCTGTTCTTTCCGGAAAAAGAAAAAATCCCTTCCAGAAAGGGATTGAGGTATGCGTCGAATACAGCCAATCCCTTTCTATAAGGGGCTGGCGTGATGGCTCTGTTTTGCCAAGAGCGCAATCGCGCGAAGCGCTACGGCAATCATGTCCTCAACCACGCGGGCGCTCACTTTTGGGTCTGACTCTGTGGTGACGCGTTGTTGCATGCCCCGCACGCGAGCGCGGAGCGGCTCGGGGTTCGCGTTCACCGCGAGAATCGCCCCCGCGCGTGCGCCCCAGAGGGACGCAACTATGAAGAGCGCGGCGGATTCCATCTCGGAGGAGAGGATTGGCGTCTCTTGCGTGTTCCATCTCTGGTCGCGGAGATATGCACCCCACTTCACTATTGAGGATTGGTTCCCGTAAAACGCGTCGTGCGTGCGGTTAATCCCAATAGCGTATTTCTTTTTCGATTCCTTCGCTGCTCCTTCGAGCGCATTAACGACAGCAAAGTCCGCTACGGCGGGGAAGCCCTCGGGGATGTATTCCCGTGTGGTACCCTCGTCCCGGATTGAGGCGATGGGAATCACCAAGCTCCCCGCGGGAACATCCGCGCGCCATGCGCCGCCGCATGTTCCTACACGGATAAGGACTTTTGCGCCTGCGGCAATGAGTTCTTCCGCGGCAATGGCGGTTGAGGGGCACCCGATGCCCGTGGAGCACACCGTAACCGGTATTCCTCGGTACAATCCGTTGCCGGTCTTAAACTCCCGGTTGTTTCCTATGATGCGGAAGCTGGTGAGTGCGCGGCCAATCGTATCCACGCGCGCAGGGTCGCCTGGCAAAAGCACGTACGGTGCCACAAGAGAGGATTTTATTTTGAGGTGTGAGAGAAGCATGGCGGTAGTTATAGTTTACTTTAGTTAACTAAAGTAAATGGCAAAAAAATAAATGGGTACTATGAAGATTCTTTGAGTCTTGCGAGTATAGTGCGGTAGCCGCCTTCTTTGCCACGGAGCCACTTCGCCACGCGGGCGACGGTGGTGGAACTCAATCCGGTGGCTTTTTGCACGGTTGTGTAGGACTTTCCCGCAGCAAGCATCTCCGCGGCAGCAAGGCGATTGGCGAATTCCTCAATCTCGGATTTCGTGAGCAAATCGCGCAGAAAACGCGCCGCTTCATCCTCGGTTTTGAGCGCCAACATCGCCTGCAGGAGCCGCTGTTTTTCTGGTTTATTCCAATCCATAGCGTTTACTTTAGTTTACTAAAGTACACTTGTCAACCCCCTTACTTCACCTTGGAAACTCCAGCGCCTTGATGGTTTCTCCTTCGCGGTAATAGAGCGTGTTCGCTTCGGCGTCATAGGCAACCTTGCTTGTCGGTACAACCTCGATGATGTTCTCAAGGTCCGCATCCTCAAAATCGAGGAATGCGGTTTTCGAGGGGTAGACGATGAAGAGATGCTCGCCGTCGCGGTACCAGATGAGCCGCAGGGCGCCGCCGATGCCGGGGATGTTCAGGCGGCGGTACCCGCTCTCGTCCTCAAGGTCGAATATCTCAAGCGAGCGGGGTTCGAGCGCGGCGATTCTCCTCCCGTCGGCATTCCACGCGAAGTGCGTCACGCCGTCCGCAATGGCGCGCGTCCCGCCCGACGCAGGATTGTGCACGAGGAGCGCGCCGTCGCGCGTAAGGACGCCGAGGACATCGTTCCGGTTCCATGCGAGCGCGGCTGCAGGGGAGTCAAGCGTGAGCGTGGAGGACGCGGCGTTCGAGGTGCTATTCCGCATGTCGAGGAAGAGAACGGTGCTCGATGCGCGGGCGTCGCGGGCGCGCGCTTGCCCGCCGCCGTTGCGCTCAGGCGTAAGCAGGCGGGCGCTCCAGCGGGTGGTGGTAGCGATGCGGAGAGGAGCAGGAGAGAAATCGAGAGGAGCGGTGTTTGGCGCATATGCCCCTGCGCTTGCGGCGTGTGGCACCAGCACCGCGTTCGAAACTTCGGAAACAAGCGAGGGTGCGACGGTGATGCGGCGCCGCCACGGAAGAAATCCCTCTTTGTGGAGCGTGAGCGTATAGGTTCTCGGGAAAAGGTTGTTGATGAACGTGCCGCTTTGGAGGAACCACGCGGTATTGCGCACCGAGGCGCCGTCAAGCGCTATCGCGGCGTCCCGCGGGCGGCTCTGCACGAATATGCCGCCTACTTTCGCCGTGCGCCATGTGCCGAAGTCGAACCGCCACCCCTGGGCGTAGAGCACGGTACCTGTGCCGAGTATAAGAAAGGCAAGGCAGAAGGCGTAGAAAAGGTTGCGGCGGGTTCTGAGTTGCATCGCGATTATGGCACACTGTACCATTCTGCACGGGAACGCGCCACCCTCTTAGAGCATGTCCGGAAACCCGCTTCGCGCCGGGAATGGGGTTCGCGGACACACTTCACGTTTGCGCTTCATGTGCGATGGGGTATAGTGAAAATGTCCCGCTTTCGATGCTCGACCAAAGCAATTCGATAGGGAGGGGCGATTGCGATGGTGTCCGTGGACATCTATCTTAGCTCCACCACCTGGTGTAATGCCGGGCCATCGTCGGGCGGGACGCTAAAAATCTGAGCGCACGCTCAGATTTTTGTGTGACGCGAACCCTACGAATTTCCCGACGAATGCTGCGAATGAAATCCTATTCGTGGTATTCCTGCCTGCCGGTAGGCAGGCGTTCCGTGATTCGCAGTATTCGCATTATAATTTGTTTATTTTTGCCGCCACAATAAAATCGTTTTCCGAAAGCCCGCCGATGGCGTGGGTGGTGAGGGAGAGCACCACTTTGTTCCACGAGACTGAAATGTCTGGATGGTGCCCCTCGGATTCGGCACGTTCCGCCACGCGGTTCACAAACTGCATCGCCTCGGCGAAGTCTTTGAAAACGAACGTGCGCGAAAGCTTTTTATTTTCGCTCACCGTCCACTCCGGAACCTCCGCGTGATAGCGTTCCACCTGCCGCTCGTTTAAGGGCGGCACGCCGCCCTCGCAGGCGACGCAGCGTTTTTCGGAGAGATGCATGGAATTAATGTAGCATGCGGGGTGCATGTACCACAACGCCTATTGCTCTGCGCTAGTGTCGCAGACATTGAGCGAGCGGAGCTTCGACGAACTCAGCTCATTTCTCCTTGTTCCGCGAGTCGAAATGTCGGGCCGCCGGGAATCGAACCCGGTCTAAACGCACCCCATGCGCTCGTACTACCGGTATACTACGGCCCGCTTTGTCTCGCCGGAGCGAATAAGTTCGCGTAGGCGGACAAGCGTTTCGATTCTACCACTACTCACAGAAAAAAAGAAACCCCCTTTAGTGGGGAGGTTCTAGGTTATAGCTTGATTCACTTAAAGCTTATCGCTTATAGCTATTTCTGTTTTTTGTGGAGGGTTTTTAAACAACCCACGCAAATCTTGACGCGCTTTCCCTTAACCACTGCCCATTGGAGGTTGGGGTACTTCCGCGCGCGGGAAACGGGGTTATAGTGGCCGCGGAGAAGACGCCGCTTGCCGCGGATGACGGAACCCTTGCCGCATTGGGCGCATTGACGCATGGGAAAATAAGGACGATGACGGTAACAATGACCTATGACTTATACCCCATAATTGACGATCTCGCAAGGTCATCGTCATAGTTATAGTCATAGTATAAGTTACTCCGCTTTGATTTTCAGCTTCTTCGATTTTCTGCGTACGAGTTTCGGCAAGCGGATGGAGAGAATGCCGTTCTTAAACGAAACTTCCGCGTCTTCAGGATTGATTTCCTGAGGGAGGATGACGGAGCGGGAGAAACGCCCCCAGTAGCACTCGCGGTAGAAGTAGTCTTCATCTTTCACTTCCTTCTCGCGCTTCCGCGCGCCGCGGATGGTGACGGAGTCGTTCGTGACGTCAATGTCGAGGTCCTCCGGATTTACTCCTGCGATGGTGGATTCGATGACAATTTCGCTCGGGGTTTGGTATACGTCAATCGTGAGCTGCCCCTCCGGTTCGTCGTCTTGCGAGGCCCGCTCCTTCGCCGCTCGCGTGGCGACCGCCGCGCCGGCTTTTGTGAGTTCAACTTTGACCTCTGGCGCCGCGGCGACTTCGGCATCGGCGCCCTCCTCGATTTTGTTTTCGTCAGCCATATGGAGTATTCGCGAATAATGCGAATTTGGATTAAATAATGCGAATCCCTTTTTTCGTGTTCGTTTCCATTTGCGTTATTTGCCTGTAATTCGCGTTATTCGCGATTACTCCTATAGGGTTTTCTTATTCAACCTTTCAAAATCGTTGAGCACGAAGAACCCCACCGCAAGCACGAAGAGCACCGGATACGCAAAGCTGTCATAGAGAAGTATAAGGTAGTTAAATACCATGTGCAAGAGTGTCGCAACGACTAGCCCCTCAATGACGAACCGCCGCGAATTGAAGTCGCGGATACTCACCGCCCAGAAGTAGCCGACGAGCGCGGAAGTAAGCGTGTGGAGAAGCGTGGCGCCCACGAAGCGGAGGGAAAGCGTCTCGAATATATCTCCGAGGAACGCAACATTAGCGGGTGTTGCGCCGTAGAGCGCGCCGATGTTCTCCACTGTGGCGAATCCAAGCGCCGCGACCACCATGTAAATCATCGCATCCACCGGTTCGTCGAATTCGGGGTTGTTGTGGATTGCCGCGTACGCCGCCGCAAACTTAACGCATTCTTCTATGGCGGCGAGGACGAGAAGCGCAACGAGAGAGAGCGGTTCAATGCCGATTGCCGGCAGAAGCCCGTTGAATCCGAGCTGGAGCGCAAGCGCGAACATCGAGAATCCCGCTCCCGCGAGAAAGGTGAGGAAGAGGAGCCGTTTCGGCTCGGGGTGGAGGTCTTCCTTAAGGTAGAAGAGAAGCCAGGCGAAACCGGGGAGGAAACCCACGATGATGGCGAGAATACTCATAGAGTAATCGCTAATATCGCGAATGAGGGGCAAACCTGCTTGCCGGCAGGCAGGTAACGCAAATGGTTCGATGCACTCACCACAAGTGGGATTCGCGTTATTGAATCCATATTAGCGTTATCCGCGATTACTCTCTCCATGGTTTTACCATCAGCATTTCCTCCGGTTTCAGCTTTTTATAAATCGCTTCCGTGACGAACGGCATGAAGGGATGGAGCATGGTGAGGGAGTTGGCAAGGATGTTTTCGAGGGTGTATGATGCGGCCGCCTGCCGCTCGAGCGTGCGCTTGGTTTGCTTCCGCTTTTCCCCTTCTTTCGGCCAGCGGTCCTTATAGTGCTCGACTACTTTGTCTGCGAACGTGTGCCAGATGTAGTGGTACGCTTTCTCTGCCGCCAAGTGGAATTCGAATCTCTCGATATGCCGCCCCACCTCGGTCTTTATTTTCTTTGTCTCCACGAGGAATTTCTTATCGGTGGCGGTCAGTTTCGGTGTGTAATTGGTAATTGGTGATTGGTAATTGGTACTTCCCGTTTTGTGCATGAGCACAAAACGGGCGATATTCCACACCTTTGTCGCAAAGTTTCGATAACCACGAATCTTATCTTCGGAGACGATGGTGTCGTTCCCCGCGGTGTTCCCGGCAACAAGCGCCATGCGCACGGCGTCGGTGCCGTATTCTTCCGCGACGCCTAAGGGGTCAATGACGTTGTCTTTGGACTTCGACATTTTCTGCCGGTCTTTGTCGCGCACAAGACCGTGGAGATACACGTTACGGAAAGGAATTTCACCAGTGCGGTAAAGCCCAAACATCACCATCCGCGCCACCCAGAAGAAAAGAATATCACCCGCGGTTTCCAGCACATCGGTGGGATAGAAGGTTTGAAAATCGTTCGACGATCGGGGTGGGATGTTCGAACCTCGAACTTCCAGCTTCGAACTTCCACGCTTCTCGCGTCCCGCGAGAAGCGTCGCATACGGCCACTGCCCCGACGAGAACCACGTATCGAAGACGTCCGGGTCCTGCTCATAGAGGTCGTTCTTGCATTTCGGGCACGGGTCTAAAATATCAAACTCGGTAAAGCCGGCTTTCTCGGTTTGATGCGCAATCATTTGTTTCATATCCCAATTTTTCGTGCGCTTCAAAATTGCGTGGATGGTCTCGATGTGCGTCACGACAGCGACGTTTTTGTGGCGATACAGAGCGTGGTGCTGGCGGAACGCGTTCCAGACCCGCTCCTCAAAATCTTTGAAGCTTTCTCCGCCCGGTGGCGCATCTTCGTATGATTGGAAAATGTCGCCATAGAGCCGGCGCCGCTCGCGGTGGTGCATGCCTTGCGCGATGCCGATGTGCCGCCCGCGGAGACCTTTCGAGACGATAAGTTCAGCGCCCGTCGCGCGCGCGACGATTTCTGCGGTCTCGCGTGCCCGGCTTAAGTCCGAGGTGAGTATGATGCCGATGTGCCGCTCCTTGAGGCGCGCGGCGAGGCTTTCTGCATAAGCCCGCCCCTCATTGTTGAGCGGCGGGTCGGCATGCCCGTGCGCTCGCTCTTCCTTGTTCCACTCTGTCTCGCCGTGGCGCACGAGGAGCCATTTCGTCCCGTTAGAAGTCGCCGCGCCGCGGTCCCCCGGACTTGTCCCGTCGGCGGCGGGATAAGCGCGACTTCTAACGGGATTCGCGGTCAGGGGATTCATCACTCTTACTTCACCGCAACTCGCGCAGAACCACGCCGGGATACGGATGCCCCAGACGATTTGCCGCGAGATGTTCCAGTCGCGGAGGTTCCTAAGCCAGTGGAGGAAGACCTTCTTCGCATGCTCCGGGTAGAACTTGATTTTCCGCTCCTTTACCGCGCGAACCGCCATTTCCGCAAGTGATTGACTAGCTCTTTGCTTTTTCTTGCCCGCCATAGCTTGAGCGGCGGCGGGACTCTTTGCTATTTGCTTATTCATTCTCACGAACCATTGGCTTTTGATTTGCGGCTCGATGAGCGTGCCGCACTTGTAGCAGGCGCGGACGACGTGCCGGTACGCCTCATCAACCTTGTCCACGAGTCCCTTGCTTTGAAGCTTCTCCACGATTTTCGGCCGCGCTTCCGTGATTTTCATTCCCTCGAATTCGCCCGCGATGGAAAGAAGCCGCCCTCGCTCATCGATGATTTGCTCCTTGTCGAGGTTGCGGCGTTTCGCGAGCTCGAAGTCCACGGGGTCGTGCCACGGCGTAATCGTCATCACGCCGCTCCCGAAATCCTTGTCCACCGCCTTGTCTTTGAGGATAGTCGCGGTGAGGGGGCCGTTTATCCACTCCAAATGAAACTGCTCGCCGTCCTTGTATTCTTTGTAGCGGGCGTCGTCGGGGTGCATGACGACATACTTGTCGCCGAACTTCGTTTCGGGGCGCGCGGTGCCAATCGTGAATGGTCCGTAGCGGAGGTAGTAGAAGGGGTCCGCGCGCTCCTCATCCTTGATTTCGAGGTCGGAGAGGGAGGTTTGATGTTTCGGGCACCAGTTCACGAGTCCCGCATCCCGCTCGATGAGCCCGTCCTTGTAGAGCCGCCCGAACGTGTCGTAGACGATTCTCACAATATCGGGGTCAAGCGTGAACTTCTCGCGGCTCCAGTCGCATGAAGCGCCAAGCTTGCGGAGCTGTTGCTCCATCAGTTTTTTGTTCGCCTGCGTGAAGTTCCAGATTTCGCGATAGAGTTCCTCGCGGTTCATAGAGAACCAACTCCGCCCTTCTTTCTCGAGTTTTTTGTTGAAGACGACCTGCGTCTCGAATCCCGCATGGTCCGCGCCCGGGAGCCACAGGGTTTTATTGCCCTTCATGCGGTGATAGCGCGCCATGATGTCTTGGAGCGTGACGAAGACCGCGTGCCCCAAGTGGAGCGAGCCGTTCGCGTTCGGGGGAGGCATGATGATGGAGAAGGGGCGAGTTTCGAGTGGCGAGTTTCGAGTGGCGAGTTTCGAGCGACGCAAAGATTTCTTCTTACTCACCACTCGCCCCTCATCACTCACCACTCTATCGGGGTTGAAATACCCCGACTCCTCCCATTTTTTATAAATGGAGTGCTCAATCGCCTTATGGTCGTAGCGGGAGTCGAGTTCGTGGGGCATATAACGTCAATTTTACCATAGTGAAGAGATGCGTAGCGCACATACACTCCGCCACTTTTGAAAATTTTGATAAGTTTCGCGAGAAGTGTTATCTTGTGTGCAATTGAGCTTAGGGATTTTGGGAAGCTCAAGGCGGCAGCTCGTTAACAAATTGAACAGCTGTTTTGCCAAAACCAAACTTTATTGCGAAGACGCTCTTCACACCGTGTGGTGTGGAGGAGTATCAAGGATGTTTTTGCGATAAAGAAGTAAGAGGTAATACTATGAGAGTATATCTGGTGAATCCATGGGGAGCGTGGGGTGCGCTGCCCACCATCCTAAAAGAAGAAGGGCGTTTCGCCTTCCGTCATGGAAACGGGAATCGTTCCCGCTCCTGGGAGTACTGTCTGCGGTTAAGCAAGCGGGACTTCCCGATGGGGCAAGAACACAATTGGGGGAATACTCATTTCGTCCTGTTGCCAGACAGTGCCGGGCAGAAGGATGAGTTGGGGAATCCGTTCTATTTCTTGAAGAAGGGCGAACCCTCACAAGAATGCCTCGTGTTTCTCGACATGCAACCGTGCAAGGAGGGGCTGGGGATTCTTCATGCGAGGAATGAGGGGGTGCGCGTCTTGGGTTATGGGCTCGAAATACGGAATGGCGGCAAGGGATCGAGGAAAACCCACGAAGTTGAGTACCCGGTGCTTATCTGCGCTCCCGGGGCGGAGTTTTCTTGGGAGCGGAGCGGACGGAAATACTTCGGCAAAGAACGGAGCTACAAAGCGCAATGGGACGGGACACGTCTCTCCGTGAGAGCAGAAATTCCGCTTCTGCCTCGCTATGCAGAGGAACACCTCGCAACCAGGGGATGGTTGCGAATCTGAAGGGGGAGGGCAAAACAACTCAATATTAAGTTTTCGAAATTGAAGCGGCTTGGACCATGTCCGAGCCGCTTTGATTTTTTTCTGCGTTCACTTTTCCTACTTATAAAAGCCATGGCTTTTATAAGTAGGAAATTGTGGTAAAATAAAATAAAGATGAGCAAACTAAGAGGAGATATATGCCGAAGGGTCTTGGAAAAACTCAAAAAAGAATTTTACTCCTTCTTCAAGGAGGGATAGGACTGGTGTTCGCGGGAACGCCTGGCCGGCAAATGCGACTGCTCAAGGAGATGGATAAAGAGTGGAAAAAGATTGAACGCGAAGCGCTTTCCCGCTCTATCCGTTCGCTGTACCGGAGCCAGCTGATTCAGTTTCAGGAGCGGGGCGGCGGGAGAGTTGAGATGGAACTTACAAAAGAGGGTAAGAAGAAAACGCTGGATTTCGATATCGATAATCTCTCGGTGAAAAAGCAGCCGCGGTGGGATGGAAAGTGGAGAATTGTGTCATTCGATATTCCAAAAGATGAGAAGAAAGCGAGAGAAGCGTTTCGCGCGCATTTGCGCCGCATGGGATTCTCTATGCTCCACAAGAGCGTGTTTGTGATTCCATATCCTTGTGGAGATGAGATTGATTTCCTCATCGAGTGTTTTGAGTTAAGGCAGTATGTGCGGCAAATTCTCGCGCAGGATATAGATAACGCACTGCATCTCAAGCAGCATTTCCAGCTACTATAAGGGAAGGATATTTCCTACTTATATCCGCCATGGCGGATATAAGTAGGAAATATTAAGGAGTTAAGGAGTTTACAGGAGTTAAGGAGTTTAAGAGAGTTTAAAGAGAGAGACATCCGTCTGCTTTAAGTTTAAGTCCCCCTTTTTTAAGTTCCCTTTTATGGAGGAACGCCATATACCCCGCGGCGGCAATCATCGCGGCGTTGTCGGTGCGGTACTCCGCCTCCGGCGCGATAAACGTACCGCCGATTTTTTTCGCTTCGCGCCGGAGCGTGGCGCGAAGCGCTTTGTTTGCGGCGACGCCGCCGGAGAGTATCACCGATTTCGCGCTATATTCCCGCGCGGCGCGGATGGTCTTTTGAACGAGCACGTCGAGCGCAGCTTGCTGAAAACTTGCAGCGGTATCCGCCAACACCCCTCCTTTCCCTCCCCTCATGTGAGGGGAGGAGCGGTGGGGTGGTCTGCACGAGTCCCGCAGATAGTACAAAACGCTTGTCTTTAATCCCGAAAAACTGAAGTCATAATTCTTCTGGGTTGCCATCGGGCGGGGGAAGGCTACCGCATCGGGATTCCCTTTACGCGCGAGTCTCTCAATCTCGGGTCCGCCGGGGTAGGGGAGTTCTAAAAGCCGCGCCACTTTGTCGAACGCTTCTCCCACCGCATCATCCCGCGTTTCGCCGAGTTTTTTCCATTCGCGGAGATTTTTCATGTGGACGAGGATGGTGTGTCCTCCACTGACGAGAAGCTGGATGGCAGGAAAAAGTTTGGTAATTGGTAATTGGTAATTGGTAATTTCAGTTTTCTTTTGCGGAGGCAAAAGAAAACTGTAGAGGTGCCCCTCGAGATGATTGGCGCCGACAAGTGGTTTCTTGAGGTCCTTCGCGAGCGCCTTTGCAAATTCAATTCCGGTCCAAAGCGCGGGTTCGAGTCCGGGACCGACGGTGACCGCAATCATGTCTATTTTTGGAATTTTTGATTTGGACTTTTGAGTTCGTTTGGAAATTGGAAATTGGAAATTGGAAATTCCAAGAATCTTCCGCAGGAGTATCGGAAGATTCTTGGTGTGCTCCCTCTTTGCGAGATTCGGCACCACGCCGCCGAAGGGCGCGTGGGTTTTAATCTGCGAGGAGACGAGGTTCTTGAGCACACGGAAACGCGGTAACGACCCTTCGACAAGCTCAGGGTGGTTTCCGTGTTCTACGGAAACCAGCGCGAGCGAGGTGTCGTCGCAGCTGGTCTCTATTCCTAGTATAAGCATGTGTGCTGGTAAAAACTTGGCAGATGCAATGGCAAGAATTTAGCACTTCTCGCCCCGTGGTCCCGCTTAAGCGGGACTTTACGGGGTTTCGATGCCTAAGATAAGCATGAGAGTATTCGCAAATAACGCTAATTAAGGTTGATTCTCCGCCCGAGGCGGATCCGCCTTTGGCGGAAATAACGCGAATCCCACTTGTGGTGAGTGCATCGAACCATTCGCGTTACCTGCCTGCCGGCAGGCAGGTTTGCCCCTCATTTGCGATATTAGCGATTACTCCCGTGGCTCGTCCGCCAATATCCTCGCCGTGTTTTCCGCAGTGACCTCGAGGAACCCCTTTCCCGTCGGGATAAAATGGTCTTTGCCACCTGCGTCCTTAATTGTGAGTGTGCCGGGTTTCAAGGTCGCAATGAGCGGCTCATGCCGGTCGAGGATAGTCACCTCGCCGCCTTCGGTCGTGCAATTCACCGATGTGGCATCGCCCTCGAAGAGAATATTTTTTAGAGAATAGACGCTAAGTTTCATAGGAGTATTCGCGAATAATGCGAATTTTGATTTCAATAATGCGAATACATTCGCATTATTTGCCTTGATTTGCGTTATTAGCGATTACTTCTTCAATCGTCCCTTTCATATAGAAGGCGTCCTCGGGCAGGTGGTCATGCGTGCCTTCGAGGATTTCCTTGAAACCCTTGATGGTGTCCGCGCGCTTCACGTACTTGCCCGGGACGCCGTTGAAGACCTCGCTCACGAAGAACGGCTGGGAGAGGAAGCGCTGGATTTTTCGGGCGCGGTCGACGGTTTTGCGGTCGGCGTCCGAGAGTTCCTCGATGCCGAGAATCGCGATGATGTCTTGGAGTTCCTTATAGCGCTGGAGCGTGCGTTGTACTTCCCGCGCTACCTCATAGTGTTCGCGGCCCACGATTTTCGGGTCGAGCGCGCTCGAGTTCGAGGCAAGGGGGTCCACGGCGGGGTAGATGCCGATTTCGGTGAGCGAACGGGCAAGCACGATGGTGGAATCAAGGTGGCTGAAGGTAGTCGCCGGCGCGGGGTCGGTGATATCGTCCGCAGGGACGTAAATCGCTTGCACCGAGGTGATGGAGCCCTTGGTGGTCGAGGTAATCCGTTCCTGGAGCTCCGCCATCTCTGACGCCAAGGTCGGCTGGTAGCCCACGGCAGAAGGCATGCGCCCGAGAAGCGTGGACACCTCAAGTCCCGCCTGCGAGAAGCGGAAGATGTTGTCGATGAAGAGCAAGACATCCTTGTGCTCTTCGTCGCGGAAATACTCCGCCATCGTCAATGCCGAGAGTGCCACGCGGGCGCGGGCGCCGGGGACCTCGTTCATTTGCCCGTATACCATCGCGGTCTTGCCCAAAACGTTTGCCTCCTTCATCTCGAGGTAGAGGTCAGTGCCTTCACGCGTGCGTTCGCCGACGCCCGCGAAGACCGATGCGCCTTTGTGCACTTCTGCCACGTTCCTGATGAGCTCTTTAAGAAGCACGGTTTTGCCGACACCGGCGCCGCCGAAGAGCCCCACCTTGCCGCCCTTAATGAAGGGTGCGATAAGGTCAATGACTTTGATGCCGGTTTCAAACACTTCCGTTTTTGTGGACTGCTCGGTGAAGGGCGGCGCGTGCCGGTGGATGGGAAGGCGTTTTCCACCCCCCTTCTTTTCCCCCTCGGTTGAGGGGGGGGCGAGGGGGGCGCCGCCGAGCGGCCGTCCTAAAACATCGAAGAGTCCTCCCAACACTTGCGGCCCCACTGGCACGGAAATCATTTCGCCGGTGTCCGTAACCTCCGCGCCGCGCGTGAGTCCGTCGGTGGATTCAAGCGCAATCGCGCGAACCTTTCCGGGCTCAAGGTGGCGCATCACTTCAAGCACCACGGTGCGGCTTGCTTGCCCTGAGCTTGTCGAAGGGGCGTGGACTTCAAGCGCGTTATAGATGAGCGGCAATCCGGCAGATGCCGGACCCTCCGCGATGAACTCCACATCCACCACTGGCCCAATGATTTGTACGATTTTGCCTTTTTTCATAGGAGTATAAGCGATGCCAATATACTAATGCGTACTCCTGCCTGCCGGCAGGCAGGAATTATACGAATTGGATTCTTATTAGTATCATTTTAGTATCATTAGCATGAATTCGTATATTCGCATCGCGTATTATTTATTGGCGCAATGCCTCGGCGCCCGCGGTGATTTCCGTAATCTCCTTCGTAATCGCCGCCTGACGCAACTTGTTATACGTGAGGGTGAGCGTTTCCACAAGCTCTCCCGCGTTTTCGGATGCATTCTTCATCGCCATGCGCCGCGCGGCGTGCTCGGAGGCATTCGCTTCCATAAAGAGGTGGTAGAGCTCCATATGGAGGAGATGCGACGCAATCGCGTTGAGTACTTCTGCGGGCGACGGTTCGATGAGCGGGCTCGCGTGGCGTTTAGCGCTAAGCGCGTGGCGTTCGCTTCGCAGCTCTGCGAAGCGGCCATGTTCCGGCACAATCTCGTTGATGGTGCGGGTGAGAGACGCGGCGCTTATGGGGAGGAGTTCCCGCGCGAGCGTTTCCTGGGCGAGCGCGGTGCGGAAGTGCGTGGAAAAGGCGACGGCGCGGTCGATTTTCTTTTCCGCATAGAGCGCCTCAAGAAGCGCGGCAACGGGACGCACTTCCTCGGGAGCGGTAAAGTCTCCGGTGCGGGTGAACGATTGAAGGAGTGTGTAGCCCTGCTTTTCAAGGTATGACTGCGCCTTTTTGCCGACGGCGATGAACACGAAACGGGATGCCCAATCTGGGGAAGTCCGACTTCCCGGGGAAGTCGGACTTCCGGGGAGCCCATTGAGGTGTTGTTCGAATTTCTTAATCACGTTGCTGTTGAATGAGCCGGCGAGCCCTTTGTCGGAGGTAATGAGGAGGATGAGGGTATGCACCACGGGGCGCGCCGCGAGAAGCGGGGGAGTCTGGTCGCTTTTCTCGAGCGCCGCGAGCGTGCGGAGAAGGTCGAGCGCGCCATACGCGTAGGGCCGCGAGTGGAGCGCAATTTCCTGGCTCTTCCGCATCTTCGTCGCCGCCACAAGCTCCATCGCTTTCGTGATTTGCGAGATATTCTGGACTCCTTTAATGCGTTGTTTGACGAACTGAAACATGATGAAAAATTTTTAATTATCAATTCCCAATTTTCAATGAAGACATAATTTGCGAATTCTGAAATTGAGTCATTGATTGAAAATTGAACATTGAAAATTGTAAATTCTACTTCTCTGTCTTTGGAATAAAACCCTCTATCACCTTCCTAATCCGTTCCTCCACCTCCGGCTTTATATCACTCGTTTCCCTGATTGGCTTCAAAATATCCTCCTCATGGAGCCGCCCCACTGTTTCCATGAACGACGCCTTTGCAGCGCCAACCGCGGCAACTTCGAGGTGGTCGAACGTGCCTTTCAAGGCCGCGTAGAGGAGCACCACTTGTTTTTCAAAGGGAAGGGGGGCTTGGTCCTCCTGTTTCAAGACCTCGGTGATGACTTGACCGCGATGGATTTTCGTGCGGGTCGCTTCGTCCACATCCGAGGCGAACTGCACGAATGCCTGGAGTTCCCTGAACTGCGAGAGCGCGAGTTTGAGTCCGCTCACCGCTTTCTTCATGGCTTTGGTCTGCGCGGCGCTTCCCACGCGGGAGACGGAAAGCCCCACGTTCACCGCGGGGCGCACCCCTTGGTAGAAAAGGTTTGACTCGAGGTAAATCTGCCCGTCGGTAATGGAGATGACGTTCGTGGGGATGTAGGCGGTGATGTCGCCGAGCTGGGTTTCGATGATGGGGAGCGCGGTCAAAGACCCACCTCCTTTTTCTTTTGAGAGCCGCGCGGCGCGCTCGAGAAGGCGGGAGTGGAGGTAGAACACGTCGCCCGGGTATGCCTCGCGCCCCGGGGGGCGGCGGAGGAGGAGCGAAACCTGCCGATAACCCCACGCGTGCTTCGAGAGGTCATCGTAGATGACGAGCGCATCCTGCCCGCGGTCGCGGAAGTACTCGCCCACGGCGCATCCGGCGAAGGGCGCAAGGTACCACGACGAGGCGGGGGAGGAGCCGGGCGCGGCAACGACGACGGAATATTTCATTGCGCCCGCTTTTTCGAGGAGCGAGACAATGCGCGCGATTTTCGCTTCCTTTTGCCCGATAGCGACGTAGACGCAAATTACGGGCTTGTCGCTTGTCGCCCGCCCGCCCGCCGAAGCTTTAGCGGAGGAGGGTCGCGTGTCGCTCAACTGGTTCAAAATCGCATCCAGTGCCACCGCGGTTTTCCCCGTCTGCCGGTCGCCGATGATGAGTTCCCGCTGTCCGCGCCCGATGGGAATCATAGAGTCCACCGCGAGAAGCCCCGTGTGGAGCGGCGTATCCACCGGCTCCCGTTCGAGGACGCCCGGCGCGCGATTCTCGAGAAGGTAGCGCGAGCGTTCGGCGCCTTGGGGGAATAGTGGTCCCTTTCCGTCGAGCGGCGCGCCAAGGGGGTCAATCACGCGCCCCACCAAAGCGGGTCCCGCTTCGATGGAGAGCACTTCGCCTGTGCCTTTCACCGTGTCGCCGGTTTTGACCGCGCCCGCGTCGTCCAAAAGAAGCGCGCCCACCGTTTCTTCCTCAAGGTTTAACGCCACCGCGCGCCGCGGACCTGAGGCGGTTTCAATCGTGAGGAGTTCCTGGCTCATCGCGGTCCGGAGTCCGGTGAACTTCACGATGCCGTCGCCCACTTCGGTAATCTGCCCGACGGATTCCCACTCCGGCTTGTCTTTGAAGCCGCCGATTTCCTTTTTGAGTTTTTCTATTATTTCGTGGCTCATAAAAATATAAGCGATGCCAATATACTAATGCGTACTAATTATACGAATTGGGTTCTCATTGGTATCATTAGCATGAATTCGTATATTCGCATCGCGTATAGTCGAAAAGTTTATCCATTTTCCGCTTAAGCGACCCGTCAAACTGCTCTTCTTCGTTCACTACAATTTTCACTCCCCCAATGAGCGAGGGGTCAACCTTTTCCTCAACCGTGTCGTGTGCGCCGATAAGCTTGCGGAATGCGGTGCGCAGCGATTGTTCAGGGGGTCTCGCGGTGACGAGAGTTACTTTCTTTGCCCCGCTCGCGGCACGGACGAGCTTTTCGGTTGCGGCAAGGATTTTCGGCGCATGACGCGCGTCGCCATTTCTCTCGATGAGACGGGCAAAGTTCGCCGCGAATTTCTCGCCGCTTTTAGGGTGTTCAGCGAGCGCGGCGGCAAAGGCCTTGGCATAGTGAAGAGGAGTGTATTTCATGTGTTTAACCTGCGAAATTACGAATTATTACGAACGTACGATGGATGGATTATTTTTTCGTATTTTCGTACGACCTCGTACCTTCGTAGATGTGAGTGACTGCTTTCGCAATCAGCGCCTCGTCCACCGCTTTCGGGTTGAGCTCAACCGTTTTTATGAGCGCTTCTTTCACCAGTGCCGCGGCTTCCCGCCGCGTTTCGCGTCTTGTCTCTTCCCGCTCGGCTTCGGCGAGCCGTTTTGCCTGTGCGAGCGCTTCCGCCTCTTTCTGTTTCGCCGCCTCAAGGAGCTTGGCTTCGTGCGTCTTTGCGCGTGCTTCCGCTTGGCGAAGCACGGTGAGCGCTTCCGCCTCGGCCTCCTTGAGTTTTTGGACTTTGAGCGTCTGCGCATCTTTCAAATGCGCGTCCGCCTCCTCTGCCTTTGTGAGCCCCTCTTTGATTCTTTTCTCCCGTTCTTTCATGAGCTGAAGGAGCGGCTTGTAGAGGAAAAACGAGAGGATGGCAAGAAGCAGTCCGAAATTCACCGCCTGTGAGAGGAGGAGCCGCCAGTCAATGCCTAATTGTTGCAAAAGCTCTGACATGGAGTATTCACGAGCAAACCAGTGAACTTACCGCACGAATTTACGAACTATTACGAAAATACGAATTCGTATATTCGGCAGTTATTCGTGCGTTCGTGCGATAATAAACGGTTGCTCAAACGAACTTGATGATGAGCGCGACCACGAGCACGTAAATTGCGATTGCCTCGGTGAATGCGATTGCGAGAATCATTCCCGTCTGAATCTTCGGCGTCGCCTCAGGGTTCCGCCCCATCGCTTCCGTGGATTTCGCGCCGATAAGCCCGATGCCGATGGCGGGACCGATCATCGCAAGCATTGCGATTCCCATTGCCCAGAGCTTTACTGATTCGAGTTCCATTGCTTATAACCGCACGAATTTACGAATTATTACGAAAATACGAATACTGCACCACGCATCTGAAATTCGTATGTTCGTACTGATTCGCGTGTTCGTGCGGTGGTTATTCCGCGACCTTTTCTCATATCGCTGATTCCAATTACATAATTACTCATTTGCCCAATTACGAGTGCTGATGTTCCTGCACCGCCATTCCCGTGAAGACCAGCGCAAGCATCGCGAAGATGAACGCCTGAATGAATCCCACAAAGACTTCGAGGAAGAAGAACGGCACGGGGACGACATAAGGGAGAAGAAAAGAAACCACGGTGAGGAGCACCTCACCCGCGAAAATGTTCCCGAACAACCGGAACGAGAACGAGATTATTCTCGCACATTCCGAGATAAATTCAAGGATGCCGGTGAAGAAGGCGAGGGGGGAACGGAAGTTGAGGAATTTTTTGATGTGCGAGCCCGCGCCGATGGCGACGACGCCCAAAATGTTTACGGTGATGACGGTAATGAGCGCCAGGGCGAGCGTGAAGTTTAAATCGCTCGACGGTGCGCGGAAAAGAGGGGACGTTTCCTCTCCGTGGAAAACTATCGAGCCCACGCCGGGGAGAAGCCCGAACCAGTTTGAGAAGAGCACGATGAGGAATAGGGTGGCGATGAGCGGGAGGTACCGCTCGGATTGGTACCGGGAGCCGAGGATGCCGTCCATGATGGAGAGAATCCCTTCAAGCACCCACTCTGCGAGGTTCTGGAGCATGCCGGGGATGAGCGCGAGCTTCCTCCGGAGAAGGAGCGCGCCGCCGCCGAGGAGGAGAAGGATGAGAAAGGAGAGAAGCACGCCGTTCGTCACGGGAAATCCCCCGATGTGAAAGAGCTCCTCGGCTTTAATCGAAATATGAATCCCCGTTTCCATAATTGCGTGAAAGTGCAATTATTATAAGGGTTTATGCGCGGATTCACAACATGAGTCTCACCCAATGTGTGGAGGTTTAACCTCTATACTGCAGGAGGTTAAACCTCCCAAGATTGAGTAGCCCCGACGGGATTCGGACCCGTGTTTCTGCCGTGAAAGGGCAGCGTCCTGGACCGGGCTAGACGACAGGGCCTGCTGTCGTTCACATTTATACCGTTTTGGCGGGGTTTTCGCAAACGAACACTTGCCTGATTACGGCAAGGGGAGTACGCTTCGCTTCATACGGGTGCGAATGTGTGTATCGGAAGAGCTTTAAGGTTTAAGCGTTAAGCTTTTAGTCGGCTTATTCCTTAAAGCTAAAAGCTCGAAGCTAAAACCTATCTATCATGTTTCCTCTCTTATCCATCTGGAGCGACTGGGGGATTCTCATCCTCCGCGTGGTGTTCGGCATGGTGTGTGTGGTGCACGGGTGGCCGAAGATTCGGAATTGGGCGGAAACGGCGCGAAATTTTGAGGCGATGGGGTTCCGTCCGGGGAAACTGCTTGGACCGCTTGTCGCAATCGTGGAATTTTTCGGGGGCGTAGGGCTTATCATAGGGTTCGGGACGCAACTTATCGCCGCGGCGCTCCTCATCCAATTTGCAGTTATCGTACTCTGGAAACTGAAGAACAGAGAAAAATTCGCGGGCGGGTGGGAATTTGACATCGTGCTTCTCGCGATTGCGGCGCTTTTCATCGTGCTCGGCGGCGGCGCGTTTGCGCTTGACCACACGCTCACGTTTGGAGGATTGTAGAAGAGTAGGCAGTAAGAAGAGCAGGTAGTAAGTAGAAAGTAGTATGTAGTAGTAGGAGGAGGGAAGGAAAAAGGATTCCACTCCAAGCGTTCCTTGGATGGTTGGTTTTTTTGTGCGCTTGCCGATTCGACACTACTTACTGCATACTACGTACTACTTACTCGTTTATGCTTCGTTTCTTCGAAATGCTCCCCGGGCTCCTCGCGTGGGGGACTGTTGCGGGGCTCCTTGCGGGCGCCTACCTTTTCCCGCGCGCGGTGGGAATTTTCGCGGTACTTTTCGACGTGTACTGGCTTCTCAAATCCGTGTACCTCGCGATTCACATGCGCGCGGCGTTCGCGCGGATGAGAGAGAATATGAAGACTGACTGGCTCGCGAAGCTCGGGGAGCTTCGCTCCTACAATGACCATGACCATGGCAATGACAAGAAGCAGTCATCGTTATTGTCATCGTGGCGAGATATTCGCCACCTCGTCATCTTCCCCATGTACCGCGAGCCGGAGAACTTGGTGCGGGAGAGCTTCCGCTCGCTCGCGCGCACGACGTACCCGAAGGAAAACATACTCGTGGTGCTTGCGACGGAAGCGCACGTCGGAGAGGGGACACCGCGCATCGCGCGGCGGATTCAGGATGAATTCGGCAGCTCCTTCGGCGGATTTCTCGTGACCACGCATCCCGAGCACCTCCCGGGCGAGATTCCCGGGAAGGGCTCGAACATTGCGTGGGCGGCCCAGCGCGCGGAAGAGGAGCTGCTTCGCGCGCACGATAACCATGACAATAACGATGACGGTCATTGTCATAGTCATGGTCATAGTGAACGTTGCTACTGCAACGTGTTGGTATCCGCCTTCGACATTGACACCCAAGCCCCGCCCGATTACTTTGCGCGCCTCACGCACGCCTATCTCACTGCGCCGAATCCCCTTCGCGCGATTTACCAGCCCATCCCGCTCTTTACGAACAACATTTATGAGGCGCCGCTTCTCGCGCGCATCGTGGCGTTCTCGGCAACATTCTGGCAGCTCATGCAGCAGGCGCGCCCCGAGCGGCTCACTGCGTTCTCCTCGCAGTCCATTCCGCTCCCTGTGCTCCTCGACGTGGGATTCTGGCAGAGGGATGTGGTCTCCGAGGATTCGCGCATTTTCTGGCAGGCGTACCTCAGGTACGGGGGGGATTTCCGCGTGGAGCCGCTCCACTTTCCGGTCTCGATGGACGCGAACGTGGCGCCCGCGTTCTGGCGGACGATGCGGAACGTGTATCTCCAGCAGCGCCGGTGGGGGTGGGGTGTGGAGAATGTGCCGTATGTCCTGAATGGTTTTTTCAATCTATCGAAGTTAAACTTCGATAGGGGAATTGAAGTTAAACTTCCCGAAATTCCGCAGGGAAAAAGATGGTATTGGACGTTCAATATACTTGAGGGGTTTCACTCGTGGGCAACGAACGTGCTTATTATCTTCTTTCTGGGATGGCTCCCTACCCTTATCGGCGGCAAAATATTTCAGACAACCCTCTTGTCGTATAGCATTCCGGGCGTCACGCGGGCGCTCATGCTTGCGGCAATGCTTGGCGTGGTAACCGCGGCGGCGCTGAGCATCGCGCTTCTCCCGCCCCGTCCGGCATGGTTCCATCGGCGGCATGCGGCGGTGCTGGCGCTGGAGTGGCTTCTCATGCCCATCACACTCGTAGTCTTCGGCGCCATCCCGGCGTTAGAAGCACAGACGCGGCTGATGCTGGGTGGGCGTTTTCGGCTCGGATTCTGGCCGACGCCGAAAACTAGAAATAGAGAAAGTAGAAAATACCCGCCTTCCGGTAGGCAGGAAAGTAGAAGAGGATAAGGTATAATACTAAGGTGAATCCGCGTTCCGTTCTATTTTCTATTTTCTATTTTCTATTTTCTCGCCGCGCCAAGGCGCGCGCGGGCTTCACCATCTTCGAGCTCATCGTCTTCGCGGGAATCTTGACGCTCATCATAGTCGCGTTCATCACGATTTTGGTCTCCGTCACGCGCGTGCACGTGCGGCAATCCGCGGCGGCGGAGGTGAACCAGCAGAGCCAGTTTGTGCTTCAGACCATCCAGTACCGCGTCGAGCAGGCGAGCGTGATTGAACTCGACGAGAATGCGGCGACGAGCACCTTGAAGCTCCGCATGGCGGCAAGCTCCTCGGACCCGACCTACATTTACCTCTCGGCGAACGTCATTTACCTTAGGGAGACGGACGGCGGCGCGGCACAGCCCCTCACCTCAAACAAAGTGACTGTGACGGACCTTACGTTCACGAAGCGCGCGCACCAGCGCGCGCCGGACTCGGTGAGCGTCGGGTTCACCATCCAGTACAACAGCCAGACGGTGGGAGAGCGGTTCTCGCAGACCATCGCCACCGCAGTCGCGCGCGTGAATGCGGCGACGTTTGATTCGAACCTCGTGCCGTCCACAACCGCGACCTACGACGTGGGGGTAACCTCTCAAGTTTGGAAATCGGTGAATAACATCCTCTACTTCAGCGGCTCGAACGTGGGCATCGGTGTTTTGAGTCCCGGGCAGACGCTTGAGGTGAACGGGGGAGTGCGCTTGAACACCACGGACTCAAAGCCCACCTGCAGCGCGAGCCAGCGGGGCACGCTGTGGGTGGTGCAGAGCGGCGCGGGCGTGGCGGACACCGTGCAGGCGTGCGTGAAAAGCGCCGCGGACAGCTACGCCTGGCAGAATCTCTATTAGGTGTGGATAAGTAACTTTTTGCATAGGGGGGCGGCGCGTTTTATACTTTCATCATATGAAGCATAAAAATTCTCTCATCATCGCGCTCGTGGGCGTGCTTGTAATCGTGGTGCTTGTGGTCGTCGCGGTGGTGCTTCGGAAACGCGGCGCGGTGCCGCAGGAGGAAAAGAGTCCGGCTCCGGCGGTGCGCGCGACGACGACGGGGGAAATTGTGACGCGGGCGGCGGTGCCGGTGAATGTCACGGTGCCGGGTGAAAAAGCGGTGAATGTGCCCGCGAATGTTGCGGTTCCGGTAAGCACGGCGCCGTCGAGCCCCATTTACAACTCCACGCACCGCACGTTTGAGTTCAAAGTGGAGGGAGGGAAGTTCGCGCCCGACACGCTCATCGTAAACAAGGGAGACGTGCTTAGGGTAAAAATCACCGCGGTCGACCGCGACTACGACTTCACCCAGCCCGACTACGGCATTGCCCTGCCGCTCAAAAAAGGCGCGGCGGTGAGTTCCGAGTTCGGAGTGAGTGCGGAAGGCAATTTCCTCTTTTACTGCAAATCGTGCGGCGGTCCCGAGAGCGGCCCCGCCGGCCACCTTATCGTCGTGCCGAAGAAACCATAATGCGCAGAAAATTATTCTAATTGACCTAATTGCTCTAATTGACCTAAAAAATATCCATTAACTCAATGCTCGTGTTGAGCCATTTACTCATTGGGATTTCTTTAAAATAACTAGAGTAATTAGAAATTTTTTGTGAATGCCCCGCTCCAGATTTCCTCAATCACAAAACGTCGAACCGAACCGCCCCGCCCGCTCCCTCCCCTCGGACGAGGGGAGGGCGGGGGAGGGGTGGAATAATCAATCATCATTCACTGATAACCATTCTTCCATGTCCAAGCGTTTCGCCGTCATTGTCATAGTCATAGTCATTGTGCTTGTGCTTGCAGGCGTGTGGGTCGGCTCGCTTATCGCGGGCGGGAAGCGGGGCGCCTCGGGGTACACCGCGGTGTTTCTCGTGACGGGGGATGTGTATTTCGGGAAACTTTCGTGGTTCCCGTCGCCAAAGCTCTCGAGCGCCTGGTTTCTCCAGCGCGGCGTGGACCAGCAAAACCAGCCCCAGCTGGGGCTTGCGCCCTTCACCTCGGTCTTTTGGGGTCCCGCGGGGGATGTGTACCTGAACCCGAAGCAAATTCTCTTCTGGGCGCCGATTAAGCCCGAGAGCCAGGTGGCGCAGGCAATCGCGAATCCGCAGTCGGTCCAGCAGGCCGCTCCTCCAGCGGGCGGGCAGAGTCAGCAGGTTTTGCCGCCTCAGCCGCCGAGCGAGGAAAAGAAGAAATAGTCGGTGGGTTGGCTTGCATCATTCCCCTGTAATCCCTCCTCGTCATCAAATGAAGGGGGGAGCGAGGGAGGGGTGGGGTGCGTGAAGTCCGACTTCCCAAGGAAGTCGGACTTCGGCATATTGAGGGAGGAAGGAGTGCGCGGGTCTTGTCCACAGCATGGGTTTATGCTGGTTTGTTAAAATGAGACATAACTCCGTGGCAACTTTTTTGACGGCAACGGGCAGGTTTGGTGCAGGGACACGGGATTTTTTGTGCCCGCGCATCAATGTGGGGAAGTCGGACTTCCTTAAGGAAGTCCGACTTCCCCACATTGGAATCTTGTTTGCCCTGCTCATTGCTCTTGGTTTTTTGCTTTTTGCCGCCGCTCCGCGGCAGGCGCACGCCCAGTACCAAGGTCCCCCCACGGGGTGCACGCCAGGGACCTGCTCGGGCAACTTGGGATTCGGCGCGGGCGGGCGGTTTGCGGTGGGAACCTCCACTCCCTTCAGCGATGCGCGGTTTGTGATTGTCACCTCTTCTTCTTTGTGGACGAGCTCCTCCACTCCCCAAAGCGAGTTTGCACTCAAAGTGGTGAACTACCCCTGTCCGAACGGTCAGCAGTACTGCCCGCCTATTTTTGCCATCCGGAACGACGGCTCGGTTGTAATCGGCGGCGGTCAGGGAGGGGGAGGTTCGTCGTACTACAACCCGCCAAACTCAAGCTACTACCAAGGGCTCACCGTCTGGGGGCCGACGTTCGTGAATGGGCCGCTCTCCGCGGGGGATTTTGTGAGCACGGTGAACGCGCAGAAAATCAGCCCGAATGTGTTTAACAACGGCACGTCGGGGAATTATGCCTTTCCCCCGGGGAAGCTCGGCGTGAACACCTCGACGAACGTGAGCATCCCGCAGGAGCTCTCGGTCTACGGTGGCGGGTACTTCAGCGGCAACGTCGGCATCGGGACGACGGCGCCGCAAAACAAACTGGTGGTGCAAGGCGCCGCCAACACCGCGCCGTTTGTCATTGACCAGCCCGACGCCAATACGACAAGCTCTGTGGAAATTCGGCTGTATGGAGACGCGCATACGGCGGCAAACAGATATGCGGCAATTCGTGAGGTAAATAATGGGGGCGCTAACGTCAACGAGCTTGCTTTTTTGACCGCCAATCAGGGTACACCTACGGAAAAAGTTAGAATAGATTATCTCGGCAGAGTCGGCATCGGGACGACGGCACCGGATTCTAAATTGCACGTGGTGACGAGTAACGCGAGCGGAGCCCCTTACGGGAGTTCATGGACAGACAGGTTCTTAGTGGTTGGTGCGGCGGGCATCGGAGGTGGAATTGGTATTGGTTGGGATTCCACTTTGCCCGCAGGAATCATCCAATCCGCGATTCCAAATACCGGATACAGAAATCTCGCGCTGAATCCAAACGGCGGCTCTGTTGGCATCGGCACCACCCAGCCGTCGTCCACGCTCCACGTGATTGGGAACGTGCAGACATCGGGTAACTTCATCGGCGGGCTTTCGGGCACGGTCTCCGCGCAGAACGTTACGCCGAACGTCTTCAACAACGGCACGGCGGGAAACTATAGTTTCCCAAGCTCGGTGGGCATCGCGACCTCGACGAACGTGAGCATCCCGCAGGAGCTCTCCGTGTACGGGGACCAGTACGTGAGCGGCAACGTCGGCATCGGGACGACGAGTCCGACCGAAAAATTAGTGGTGGGGACCGATTTGGGCGATGTCGCAAGCGACGTTGGGCTTGTGGTAGGCGGCACGACGTATGCGCAGACCGTGCTGGGAAATGCCGGCAACAACCGCGCCATTCTTACCTGGCTAGCCAGCGCGCCCTATTTCAGCATTGGCACGATCCAAGGCGGCACGAATTACTTCGATACCTTGACAGTGAAAAGCGGCAACGTCGGCATCGGGACGAGCACGCCGCAGGAAATTTTGGATGTGAATGACGCGATTGTCTCTCGCGGGGCGCGCGGGACGGGAATCAATAACTATAGTAGCCAGACTGTAGCACTAATGAATACTGATGATGGTAC
>JACPLI010000019.1 GCA_016186635.1 Candidatus Liptonbacteria bacterium
ATTCCCTTTTGAATTAGAATGCATCGGCGCAATACTTTCATAAAAACCATGAACAAAAACATTCGCGCACTTCAGCCGCAGCGATCGTGATGAGATAGCGTTGCTGCGGAAGAAAGGGTATGTATACAAAGACATCGGCGTTGCCATGGGACGCGCTCCCTCGGCGGTTTGGAACGAGGTGCACCGCAACCGCGTGCACCGGCAGTATGTTCCCGCGAAAGCTCACCACAAGGCGTACGTGCGAAGAAAGTACGCAAAATACCAAGGCATGAAGATTGTGCATCACCCTGCCTTGCGCGAGGAAGTGGAAACCCGACTCCTCGACGACCAGTCCCCGCGCGCCGTTGCCCGGCGCATCACGAACCGCGAGAAACATCTTCCCTCCATATCCAAGAACGCCATCTATCGGTACATCGCCTCGGTGTACGGGAGAAAGATCGAGACCCGTCGGTTTCTGAAAAAGCGGCGCAGATACCGCCCCCGGGGAAGCAAGAAGTCACTCTCCGCGCGAACCTTCATTGATGCGCGGCCCGCATATATCAATACCAGAAGCAGAATCGGGGATTGTGAGGCGGACTTCATTGTTGCGGGAAAAAGCGGAGTCGGTATCCTCCTCACCGCGACAGACCGGAGAAGCCGCGCCTCCTTCATTGAGCAGATTCTTCAGGTGACCATCGAGAATGTCCACCGGGCATTCCTTCGCATCAAGAAGAGGTTTCCCGAGTTGCGCACCTTGACCACGGACAATGATCTGCTTTTTCTGCGGCACAAGGAGCTTGAACAACTTTTGCATATCAAAATATACTTCTGCCACCAATACCACTCCTGGGAGAAAGGCACGATTGAAAACACAAATGGGGTGATACGCCGCGACATCCCGAAAGGCAGCGACATCTCTCGCTATACGAAGCGATTTATTCAAAGACTGGAGGCGAAGTTGAACCGCAGGCCGATGGAGTGTCTCAAGGACAGAACGCCCCAGGAAGTTCTCGATGCATACCGGAAAAAAATCCGCAACAACAAAAAAAGCCGTGTATAGCGGCATTCTATTTCAGGGGGGCTGGTGGGCCCTGAAACGTGAAGATACACTAGCATATCTTGTACTAATTGTCAATATTGGTGTTCTTTCATTCTTTTGGTATGCTGTGCGGTATTGCAACCATGCAACTCACTGCAGAAGCACGTACACAACTCGGGCGGACAGTAAAACAACTTCGCGCCAAGGGAATTATCCCGGCGGAGCTTTATGGGCGGGGATTGGAGAACATCCATCTTTCGGTTCCGGCGAAAGAGTTTGCGAAGGTATTCAAGGAAGCGGGAGAGAATACCGTGGTGGAGCTTGTGGTGGAGGGGAAGAAACACCCGGCGATGGTGCATGAGGTCTCGCGCGACTACCTCACGAACGAAGTGAGCCACGTGGATTTCTACCAGGTGCGCATGGACGAAAAAATTACCGCGAAGATTCCGCTCGAGTTCGCGGGCATTGCTCCCGGCGTGCGGGACAAGGGGGGTATTTTGAACAAAACACTTTCCGAAATTGAGGTGGAGGCGCTCCCGGGAGACT
Organism: Candidatus Liptonbacteria bacterium; assembly: GCA_016186635.1. Taxonomy (GTDB): domain Bacteria; phylum Patescibacteriota; class Minisyncoccia; order UBA6257; family 2-01-FULL-56-20; genus VGJV01. The sequence goes on from JACPLI010000019.1 coordinate 1,565, forward strand.
TGCCGCACCGGCTCACGGTGGATATTGGTGCGCTTGATGACATCAACAAGAGTTTGCGGGTGAAGGACATCGGGGTCCCGAAGGGCGTGCGCGTGCTTGTGGACGGAGAAATGGCGGTGGCGACGGTCACGCCGCCGCTTAAGGAGGAACCCAAGCCGGAAGAGGCAACCACGGCGGCTCCAGACCTCACTGCGGTGAAGGTGGAAACCGAGGAGAAGAAAGCCGAGCGCGCGAAGGAAAAAGAAACGGGTGGCGAAGCGGGAGCGCAGGAGAAGAAGCAGGAGAAGGAGAAGAAGTGAAGCTCCACGGGTGCACACCCGTGGAGCGGAACCCCGCACCGTCCCGCGGGGGCGGGACTGGTGTGTGGGTAACGCAGGTGCGGGCTTGTGCGGTATAATAGGGGAGTATGCGCCCCCCGCTTCAGCCAAAAGTAATGCAGGATGTCGGACCCAAGGACCGGGGGCGCGCGTTTGCGCACCTTGCGCCGCACGTGAATCTTGCTCCCCGAAGGCGCTTTGCCGGTGTTTCCTTGGGGAATGCCGCGCGCGCTCTTTGTGCGGCGGTTGCGGTCGTGTGGTTTCTCTTCGGCACGGCGGTTGCGCCGACGACCACTCCGACGCGCGCCGCCGCGGCGGTTGACGAGGAAGAGCGGAAGGCGCTTGAGGCCCAGCTCCAGGAGCTTGAGAATCAGATTGACCAGTATGAGAGCCAGATTGTGGGATACCAGAAACAGGGTGGAACGCTCAAAAACGAGATTGCAGGGTTGAACAGCAAAATCGCAAAGCTAAATCTCCAAATCCAGGCGATTACCCTCACCTTGCGGCAGCTTGACCAGAAAATCGGCGATACGAAATTCCAGATTCAGTCCACCGAAGCGAGCTTGGAGAGCCGCCGGGAGGCATTGGGCGCCTTGGTGCGCAACCTCCAGGCAAGCGAGGCGGAGAGCTTACTCTCGGTCTTTTTGAAAAATCCGCAGCTTTCGGATTTCTTCGCCGACGTGAACGGCATGCTGGTGCTGCAGAACAGCATGCGCATGGCGATTGAGCAGATGACCGACCTTCGCGACCAGCTTGCGGACCAGCAGAGCCAGCTTCTTGTCGCGCGCGCGGACGCCGCGACGGCAAGCGCGTATCAGGCGGCGCAGAAAAAAGCGGTGGACAGCGCGAAGCAGGAGAAAAATCGCCTGCTCGCCGTAACGAAGGGGCAGGAATCGAAGTATCAGTCGCTCCTCAAAGAGACGAAGGAAACCGCGGCGAAAATCAGGAGCCGCATCTTCCAGCTCCTCGGCGGCGGAGAGATGAGTTTTGAAGAGGCGTACCAGTATGCGAAGCTTGCCTCGGGCGCGACGGGGGTAAGCCCCGCGCTTATCCTTGCAGTCTTGGACCGGGAATCCGCCTTGGGGCAGAATGTGGGGAAGTGCGGCTATGCAAGAGCAATGAGCCCCGCGAACCGCCCGCTCTTCGAAGCGGTTGCCGCCGAGCTGGGATTGAACCCCGACACGCTTATGGTGTCGTGCCCGAATCGGGACGGGGCGTATGGGGGAGCAATGGGACCCGCGCAGTTTATCCCGTCAACGTGGAACTTGTATAAGGGGAAAGTTGCGCAGGTGACGGGGCACACCCCTGCATCGCCGTGGAACAACGCGGATGCATTCGTGGCAACCGCGCTGTATCTGAAGGATGCGGGAGCGGCGTCGGATTCCATTTCAGCGCAGCGCACCGCGGCGGCGCGGTATTACGCGGGGAACAATTGGCGCCGCTATTTGTGGACGTACGGAGAGGCGGTGGTGAGCCGCGCGCAGAAGTTTGCGGAGGACATTGAGGCGATCACGAGTTAGCGCGCTACTGCGCGCTCCATCAGCGAATAACGAATCGGATACGAATATACGAATTCGTATATTCGTAATCGTTCGTACATTCGCGTGATACGTTCGTTGACATGGCGTTTGTTCTCCTTCACTATAAGTATCAATGGCTCCCAAAAAAATTATTCTCTCGAACGGCATCCGCGTTATCCTTGTTCCCCAACCGCAGAGTGTGGCGGCAACCGTTTTGATTCTCGTGGAGGCGGGGTCCGAGTACGAGTCAAAGCGCGTGAACGGCATCTCGCATTTTTTGGAGCACCTTGTGTTCAAGGGCACCGAGAAACGGCCGCATGTGGGGCAGATTGCCGAGGAGCTTGATGCGCTGGGAGCCGAGTACAACGCATTCACGGGGCAGGAATACACGGGGTATTGGGCGAAAGCCGAGCACCGGAAGCTTCCGCGCATCTTTGAGCTTATCTCGGACTTATATCTGCATCCCATTTTCAATCCGCAGGAAATCGAGAAGGAGCGGGGCGTCATTATCGAGGAAATCAATATGTACGAAGACACGCCGATGCGCCGCGCGCAGGAGCTTTTCGGGAGGGCGCTCTACGGCGACCAGCCCGCGGGGTGGGACATTGCCGGCGAAAAAGAGAACATCCGGCGCATCACGCGCGATGAGGTGATTCGGTACCGTGCGGCGCATTACGTGCCGGGCGCTACGGTGGTGGTGGTAGCGGGGAATTTCGACGCGGCATGGGCGGCGGGAGAAATTCGCAGCACGTTCGGCGCGCTCGCGCTCGGGACAAAGGCGAGGAAGCCCGCGACGCGCGTAGGGAAGCCCGCGACGCGCGCGCTCGTGAAGTTTAAGAAATCCGACCAGACGCATCTCGTGCTTGGCGCGCCTGCGTGCACGATTTTCGACGCCGCCCGCTACCCGCTCGAGGTGCTGGCGAACGTGGTGGGGGGAGGCATGAGTTCGCGGCTGTTCCGAAAGATTCGAGAGGAGCTTGGGGCGGCATACTATGTGCGGGCGGGCGTGGAGCTCTTTGCGGACCATGGGCATTTTGCGGTCTCGGTGGGCGCGGACCATGCGAAAGTGCCGGTGGTCATGAAGGCAATTCTCGAGGAGTTCGCGCGCGCGGGGAGGGAACTCGTCGGCGCGAAAGAGCTTCTCAAGGCGAAGGACCACCTTATTGGAGGGTTGTTCCTGGGCGTCGAGACGTCGGATGAACTCGCGAGTTTCTACGGGGGGCAGGAAATTATCACCAAAAAACTCGAAAGCCCCGAAGAAGTCGCCCGCCGCGTGAGGGCGGTGACGGCGGAGGATGTCCGCCGCGCGGCAAGGAAGTGTATCCGCGGCGCGCACCTCTCGCTTTCCGCGATAGGTCCCTACCGCACACGCGCCCCGTTTTTGAAACTTTTGCGCTTGCCATCCGTTATATAAAAGTCTTTACACCGTACCGCCTCGCGGACATGGAAAAGAAAGTAATCGAGGTGTCGTGGGTGAGTCTGTGGCGCATTCTCCTGTTTGCGCTCTTTGTTGCGGCGCTCTATATTGGGCGGGAAATCGTACTCGGCCTCTTCTTGGCGCTTGTCATCTCGTCCGGCCTTGAGGTTGCAGTGAGTTTTCTTGAGCGGAAGGGCTTGCCGAGGACATTCGGCGTCATTCTGGTGTTTCTCGTGTGCTTATTTCTCCTTTCACTCGTCGTCTACACTGTGATTCCGTTTGCGATTGTGGATTTGAACAGCATGTTCGCGAACCTCGGGAAGACCGCCTCGAATTCGTGGTGGGGGTCGGTCATCACCCCCGAAACGTCGCAGTCGTTGAGCGACGTTGCCAACCGCTTCTCGCAAATGCTCTTTTCGGGAGACGTATCGCCGCTCGCGCTCTTTTCGCGCGCGCTGGGCGGCGTTGCACTGGGGGTTGCGGTTTTGGTGAGTTCGTTCTACTTGAGTTTGAGCAAGGACGGCGTGGAGCGGTTCATCAAGGTGGTATTGCCGCCGGCGTATGAAGAGGCCGTCCTGCGCATTTATCAGCGTTCGCGGAGGAAAATCGGCTATTGGTTCCGGACGCAGATTTTCCTCTCGGTGCTTATGGCAATCCTTGTATGGGGCGCCCTGCTTCTCCTCGGCGTCCGGCATGCGTTCTTGATTGGCGTGCTTGCGGGTCTCCTCGAGTTGGTGCCCTTTGCGGGACCTATCATCGCCGGCGCCATCGCGGTGCTCTCGGCGTTTATCACGTCTCCTTCCCTCGCGTTCTACACGCTTCTCGTCTTCATCGCGATTCACCAATTTGAAGCGCATGTGCTCGTGCCGCTCGTGATGAACAAAACGGTGGGGCTCCACCCGGTGATTGTGATTGCGGCAATCCTGATTGGCGCCGAGGTGGCGGGTTTTTGGGGCGTTCTCATCGCGGTGCCGGCGGCGGCGGTGTTTCAGGAAATCATCGAGGATTGGTCTTTGGTGCGGAAGGGTAAAGCAACGGTGGTGTAAAATGATGTGATAATAACGGTCGTTATTATCACATCATTTCCGTTCAGCGCCTCAACCCTGGCCGAGCTTTGGTCATTCTTTGTTTTTGAGGTATATTCTTTGTTGTGGAGCAAAAGAAGTTTTATATTACCACCACGCTTCCGTATGTGAATGCGGCACCGCACATCGGGTTCGCGCTAGAGTTGGCGCAAGCGGATGTGATTGCGCGCCATCAAGCCTCTCGCAACAAAGAGATTTTTTTCAATACTGGGACTGACGAACACGGCATAAAAATTTATAGGAAGGCGGAGGAAGAAGGTAAAAAACCGCAGGAATTTGTGGACGAATATGCGGAAAAGTTTCGGGCGCTTGTGGAGGCAATGAATGTGAGTTACACGAATTTTATCCGTACCACCGATGCGGAACATAAAAAAGCGGCGGCGGAGTTTTGGAAAAGATGCGCCGCGAATGTGAATGAAAAAGGAGAATCCGACATTTATAAAGCAACGTATCGCACCAAATACTGCGTAGGATGCGAACTTGAAAAAAGCGACTCCGAGCTCGAAAATGGGCGTTGCCCAACCCATCTTACGTTGGCAATAGAAGAGCGCGAAGAAGAAAATTACTTTTTCCGGTTTTCGCGTTACGAGAAACCGCTTGTGGAGCTCTACAATGCGTACCCTGATTTTGTGGTGCCCGATTTTCGCCTCACGGAGATTCAGAGTTTTGTGAAAGCGGGACTCCGGGATTTCAGCATCTCGCGGCTCAAGGAAAAAATGCCGTGGGGGGTTCCTGTGCCGGGAGATTCGCAGCATGTGATGTACGTGTGGTTCGATGCGCTCATCAATTACATTTCCACGCTGGGGTGGCCCGCCTCCGCTGAAGCTCCGGCGGGCAAGCCTGCTCCATTCTACGAATGGTGGGGGACGCGAGAACAGCCAAATGCATTCCAGATTGCGGGGAAAGACAATCTCCGCCAGCAGTCCGCGATGTGGCAGGCGATGCTGATGTCGGCTGGTCTGCCGAACTCCCGCAAGATTTTTATCCACGGCTTTATCACGAGCGGCGGCGAAAAGATGTCGAAGACGCTCGGCAATGTGATAGATCCCATGGAGGTGATACGGCGCTACGGCACCGACCCGGTGCGGTATTATCTCTTGCGCGAGATTCCGACGGGTGAGGACGGGGACTGGAGCGAGGCAAAGTTCAAAGAGCGCTACAACGCTGACCTTGCGAATGGGCTCGGCAACTTCGTGGCGCGAGTGCTCGCGCTTGCCGCGAAGGAAAAGAAGTTGGAGCGCGCACACGACGTGCCTAAGGAATTTTTCGCACGCATTCAAGAAGTGCGGAAAGAAGTAGCCGGGAAAATAGACAGTTTCCGCCTGCACGAAGCACTCGCGGCGCTCTGGGAACTTATTACATTCGGGGACGAATACACCAACAAAAAGGAGCCGTGGAAGATTAAGGACGAGAAAATCCGTGGCGAGGTGGTTTTTACACTACTCTCACTGATGAGCGAAGTGGGGGAGATGCTCGTGCCCTTTTTGCCTGCGACGGCGGAGAAAATTCTCGCTTCGGTCGAGTGGAAAAGCGGAACCGACACCGTGAAAATAAACCGAGGCGCGGTGTTGTTTCCGCGTTTGGAATGATTGGAATTGAATGTAAGGAAGTCGGACTTCCTGTGGGAAGTCCGACTTCCCAAAATTGAGATGCAGTTTTTTGACTCACATACCCACGCAACCTTCGCGGCCTTCGAGAAGGATTCGAAGGAAGTTATTGATCGTGCCCTTGCGACCGGAGTCTGGATAGTGAACGTCGGTACCCAAAAAGACACGTCGAAACGTGCGGTGGAAGTGGCGCGCGAGTACAACGAGGGCGTGTATGCGGCGGTGGGAATCCATCCGGTGCATACCTCGAAGTCGTACCATGATGAGGACGAGCTGGGCGGGGGCGAAGCGGCGAGGGCGTTTACGAGCCGGGGCGAGGAGTTCAACCACGAGTATTACCTTGAGCTTGCCCGGGACCCGAAAGTGGTGGCGATAGGGGAGTGCGGCCTTGACTACTACCGCTTGGAGCAAAGAGCGAACAGCAAAGAGCAAATAGAGAGACAAAAAGAAGTTTTTATAAAACATATTGAGCTTGCACATGAAGTCAGGAAGCCCCTCATGATTCACTGTCGCTCTGCTTTCCCAAACCTAGTCGAGACACTTAAAGCTTATCGCTTAAAGCTTAACGCTCACGCGCCCGGTATTGTGCACTTTTTCTCCGGCACCATAAGTGACGCAAAGAAGCTTCTCGACATGGGCTTCTCCTTCACTTTCGGTGGCGTTATCACCTTTGCTCGTGAATATGACGAGGTGATTAAAATGCTCCCGCTCGAGCGGATTTTCTCAGAAACCGATGCTCCCTACGTCGCGCCCGCGCCGCACCGTGGGAAGCGCAACGAGCCGGCGTATGTGGTGGAAGTGGTAAAAAAACTCGCGGAACTCAAAGGCGTCTCCGTCGAGGAAATGGCAGGCATCACTTTCGAGAATGCCAAACGGGTATTTCGGTTATGATGGTTTGTCATAAAGCAAGCGATCGTCAGCTTTATGACAACATTTTATGACAACATGAAAAATTGCCGAAATCTTCCGCATTGAGCGAATTACATGCGGGCGCGTATAATTCGCTAATGAGGACGATGCGTTGTTGCGGCGGAGTGGTGATTACTACTTTGTTTTTAGCAGTGATGTAGAAATTAATCTCGCTCCGGATGCCGAATTTGCCTTTGAGGTAGATGCCGGGTTCAATGGTGTAGCCCACGTTCCGCTCAGGCGGGCGGCGGAAGCGCGGAGAGAGAGGTTCACTCCTTTTCCATGCGGAGAGGTAAAGCCAATACAGTGCCCGGTGCGATGGAGGATATGCTTCTTATGCCCCGCCTCCACGATGATTTTTTCTGCGACCGCATCTATCTCCGCCCCGGTGGGCATTTTCCCCCGCGCGAGTTTGCGCTTGAGATGCGCGAGGCACGTATCGCGGGCGCGGAGGACAATATCAAAAACCCTTTGAATTTTCTGCGGCACTTTTTCCCCAACGTATGCAATCCAGGTGATATCCGCGAATGGGGCGTGTGGGGTTTTTAATCTACCCCAGATGTCCAGAAGCACGAGCGTGCCGGGCTTGAGGCGCGCGGAGCCGCGCGTTGGGGGAAAGTAATGAGGGGTTGCGGTGTGCACGTTGAACGCGACGATTTGCGTGCGGAAGGGTTTTTGCGCGGTGAGCCCCGAGCGTCTGAACTCCGTATGCACGAACTGCTCGGTTTCGTATTCGCTCGCGTGTGGGTGCGCGGTGAGATATGCGAATACATGGTCTTTCATTTCCGTAAGAAGCCGTGCGGCGATGTGGTGGCGTTCAATTTTCTGTGCGTTCCACCTCATGCCCGTTCTCCTCGTTTTTTCCCTTTGTACCGCTTTGTGATCTGCGGATGTACTATGTTAAACGCCTTTTCCACGTCAACCTCAAGCTGGTTGGCGAGGCGGCAGAGACCGAAGAGCAAGTCCCCGATGCCGTCCACAAATTCCTCTTTTTGCGCTTTGATGATTTTTATCCTCTCTTTCTCGTTTTTATAACGGAGCAAGGCGGACATCTCGATAAGCTCTTCGTGGAGATGGTCGAATTTGTCGATTTCCGGTGCGTCTTTCCATCTATTGTTGCGCGCGAAGTCTTTCACCAGTTTTTGCGCCCCGCGCAGTGTGCGAATTTTCTTTTTCATGATTCGTCGCGTGCTAATGCCACCGTGTATGTCTTCCCTTGCCGGACTTTCTCGTAATTCCCGAACACTTCCTGAAAATTCCGCTTCACGAATTCTTTGAGGCCCGAGACGGTGACGAGGTAGATGCGTCCGCCGGGCGCGAGGTGCGCTTTCGCATCGTGGAGGAGGATGGAGAGAAGCTCGCGGCCTCCCTGCGCCGGAGGGTTCGAGAGAATCACGTCGAATTTCTTGTCCGGCGGCACATGGCTCAAGAGGTTGCTCAAGTAGCAGGTTGCGTTCGTAAGGCGGTTCGCGGCGGCATTTTTCTTCGCGTAATTCACCGCGACGAAGTCCTTGTCTACCAAATCCGCCGTGCCCTGCGGCGCGAGCGCCGCCGCAACAATCCCGATTGCGCCGTAGCCGCAGCCCACGTCGAGTACGCTATCGGTCGGCTTAATTTCCATCTCTTCGATAAGGAGCCGCGAGCCATCGTCAACCGCAGTGGGGCTGAAAAGCCCCCATGTGGCATGAAAAGCCAGTTCATGCCCTCGGAGGTTTGAAGAGAAGGTGATATCGCGCTTGAGTGTGGCAATGTTTCTTGATTGCGCTGCCATTGGTAATAATGATATACTACACCGTATGAACGAAATGCAAACCTCCGTGGTGTCGCGCCTCAAGACCACCGCGCGCGACTTTTTCCTCCATCTCGGCGTGGTGGCGACGCTCTACACCGCGGCGGTAAGTCTGCTTCAGCTCTTGTTCCAGACCATTGACTATGCATTTCCCGACCGGCTTGCGGGGTATGGGGACCCCTATTCGACGGGCGTCCGGATTTCAGTCTCCGTGCTCATTGTGGCGTTCCCGCTCTACCTCTTTCTCTCACGGCTTCTTGCGAAAGGAGAACGTATAGAGCCCGAGCGGCGGGAAGTCGCAGTGCGGAAGTGGCTCTTGTACCTCACGCTTTTTGTCGCGGGCGTCGCGGTTGCGGTTGACCTTATCGTGCTCATTCAGGCGTTTCTTGGAGGAGAAATTACGACAAGGTTTACGCTCAAAGTTCTGGCAGTGCTCGTCGTTACAGGGGGTATTTTCGGCTACTACCTTGCGGACTTGCGGCGGAGCGGCAGTTCGTCATCTGGCAGAGGCAGCATTGCGGCGTGGATTGCCGTGATTGCGGTGCTCGCCGCGATTGCGGGCAGTTTCTTCGTGATGGGTTCGCCCCTGACTGCGCGGGCGAAGCGGTTTGACGCGCGGCGGGTTTCCGACCTCCAGAGCATCCAGTGGCAAATCGTGAACTTCTGGCAGAGGAAAGAGAAACTCCCCGCGGCGCTTGCGGAACTCGAGGATTCCATCTCCGGCTACCGGAATCCGGAAGACCCCGAGACCGATGCCGCGTACGTGTATACGCTTGGTGAAAAGGAAAGGACGTTCTCGCTCTGCGCCGCATTCAGCCGTTCGAACGTCGGCGAGAAAGATGCGCTCCGCGGCAGGGGCGGGTATTACGACGGGGGAGGGTATTATCCCTCGTCCCCGATTTCCATCGGCGGGTACTATTCAATCGGGACAGGCGAGCCGTGGGAGCACGAGAAGGGAGTGTACTGCTTTGAGCGTACGATTGATCCCGAGAGGTACCCGCCGGAGAAACTGAAGACCCCTTCGGTTCGCTAGAGACAAATCGTACTTCTGCGCTTGTAACGGTTGAATGTGCGCCAAACTTTATCCCACGTGGGATAAAGCTTGGTGCATTGTGATATAATGCGAAAGATATGATACGGAGAACTAGGAAAATCAGGAACCTTTCCCCAATCCAAGAGGAGCTCGTCATTGACCACCTTAGGAAGGAGTGGGAAGAGGCAGAGCGCGCGACGAAGCGGCACGAGTTTGTGAGGAAGGCCGAGCGTGCTGGTGCGGCGATTGGCAAGTCGCTCCTTACTTTTCTCTTGCTTACAGGAATTGCCACTATTGCCGCAGTTGCCCCAAACGCGTTCGTCGCACTCGGTCGAGGTGGTGGGTTTCGGCGGCACCTCAAAGTGAAAAATCTGCCATTTGAATTAAGGCGAGGGAGTAGTCAGTCGTACTGGCGCTACCGGCAAATCGGCGATGGCAAGTATCAGGTTTCTCTTACGCCGTACGGCAGGAAGATCGCACTACGCGATACCTTGCGGGATTTAAAACTTCATCATAGGCAAAAATGGGATGGATTATGGCGGGTTGTGATGTTTGATATTGCCCGCACGCACGATTCGGAACGGGCTGCATTGCGGCGCAAACTGCTCGAAATCGGTATGGTGCGTATTCAGGACAGCGTCTTTGTGTACCCCTATCCATGCACGGAAGAGGTGGAATTGTGGGCATCCCTCTTGGGGGTAACCGATGGAGTGGAGATTCTCGAAGCGAAATTCCTCACTGGATTGGATGCGGTGTTGCGGCGGGAGTTCAAATTGTGACGCCCCGGGGAAGACGCATGCACCTAAAGTTATCCCACGTGGGATAACTTTAGGTGCATATGGATGGATAGAGGATTCACATATGTGTTGAAGGACCTTTGTTTTCTCGAATATCCGAGTTATACTTGCGTCATACGGCAATCACATGACGAGAAAGTATGATTTCGGAAAAGTGGAAAGGAAGTGGCAGGAAGTGTGGGAGAAAGAGAAAACCTACGAACCTGATTTTAAGAATGTACCGCACCCGTTCTATAACCTGATGATGTTTCCGTACCCTTCGGCGGAGGGGCTCCATATCGGAGGGGTGCGGACGTTCACGGGGGTGGATATCTACGGTCGGCTGAAACGGATGCAGGGGCACGACGTGTTCGAACCGATGGGACTCGACGGTTTCGGGATTCATTCCGAAAATTACGCTTTGAAAATCGGCGCGCATCCCGCGAGTCAGGCGAAGGTCTCGGAGAAACGGTTTTATGAGCAACTCGCGGCGCTCGGAAACGGCTTCGCGTGGGACGAAAAACTTGAAACGTACGCTCCCGAATATTACAAATGGACGCAATGGATTTCTATCCAATTGTTCAAGAGGGGTTTGGCATACCGAAAAAAACAGCCGGTGAACTGGTGCCCGAGCTGCAAAACCGTTCTGGCTGATGAACAGGTGATACAAAAGCGACAAGGAACAAGCGACAAGGAACAAGGAAATGCAGTCGGGGTTTGTGAGCGATGTGAAACGCCAGTAATTAAGAAAGAGCTGGAGCAATGGTTTTTCAAGACCACTGCCTACGCGGAGCGGCTACTTAAAAATTTGGATACGCTCGACTGGTCGGAAAATGTGAAAACTGCACAGAAGAACTGGATAGGGCGGAGCGAAGGAGCACTCATCAAATTTCCAATTATCAATTTTCAATTGAGGTTTTCACGACGCGGCCCGATACCATTTTCGGAGCTACGTATCTGGTGCTTGCGCCGGAGCATGAATTCATTGCAAATAACGAATTACGAATTGCGAATCACGCGGAAGTAAAAAAGTATATCGAAATCGCGAAAAAGAAGTCCGACGAAGATCGCAGCGCGGAGAACAAAGAAAAAACCGGCGTAGAACTTAAAGGAATTAAAGCTATCAATCCGGCGAATAAAGAAGAAATTCCCATATGGGTGGCGGACTACGTGTTTGGCGGCTACGGCACCGGCGCAATTATGGCCGTGCCCGCGCATGATGAGCGGGATTTTGAGTTTGCGAAAAAATTCAATTTGCCCATTCGATACGTAGTTGCACCTCACTTTATTGACCATATATACCCGCCTAGAGAAGGAGAACCCTTCGAACCTCGGAAAGCCGTTCAACCTTATGTGTATAACCCTAAGACGAGTAGTTACCTTTTCTTGGACTGGAAGGTTACAACGTGGAAGGGGCCTGTATCCGGAGGGATAGAAGAAGGGGAGAGTACGGTTGAGGCTGCTCAAAGAGAAGTACACGAGGAAACGGGGTATAAAAATATTCGGTTTATACGAGAGTTAGGAAGCCCTATCAAGTGTGATTTTTATCATCCTCATAAGAAAGTGAATCGTTCAGGCGAATTCATAGGGCTTTTGTTCGAACTTGTCGATGAGGCCAAGGATGAAGTATCCGAAGAAGAAAAAAAGAAACACGAGTTTTGCTGGGTTCTTGAACAGGAAACCCTCAATTTTATAAATGAAGGTATTACATTTTTTAAGCGCATACCTCAAAGCAATCTTGCGTACGTTGGTAATGGGACATTAATAAATTCCGAAAAATTTTCCGGAAAAAAATCAGAAGAAGTAAAAAAAGAAATCACGGATTTCGTCGGAGGAAAGTGGAAGGTGCAATACCGCCTCCGCGATTGGCTCATCTCGCGCCAGCGCTACTGGGGTCCCCCAATTCCCATCATTTATTGCCGTAACTGCTGGGAAGTAACAAGTAACAAGGAACAAGGGACAAGGAAAAAAATGCGAGAGGGTATTGATTACGCGATGTTTGATGGAGAAGAGTATGTCATTCATCCGTTGCCCGAGGAGGACTTGCCCGTCGAGCTTCCGTACGTGAAGGACTTCCGTCCGCAGGGGAAAGGGGAATCGCCGCTTGCGTCGGTGGAGTCGTTCTACAAAGTGAAGTGCCCCGCGTGCAAGGGGGAAGCGCGCCGCGAAACGGATGTCTCCGACACGTTCCTTGATTCTGCGTGGTACTTTTTGCGCTACCCAAGTGTAACAAGGAACAAGGAACAAGGAACAAGGGACAAATTGCCGTGGGATAAGGAGATTACGCGGCGGTGGTTGCCGGTCAATATGTATATCGGCGGGGCGGAGCACTCCGTCTTGCACCTTCTTTATTCACGGTTCATCACGATGGCGCTTCACGACATGAAGTTGCTCCACTTTGAAGAGCCCTTCACGAAGTTCCGCGCGCACGGGCTTATCACCAAAGACGGCGCGAAGATGTCGAAGTCGAAGGGCAATGTAGTAACGCCCGATGAATATTTCGGCAAGTTCGGGGCGGACGTGATGCGAATGTACCTCGCCTTTATGGCGCCGCTTGACCAAGGAGGGGATTTTCGCGAAGGCGGGATTCTTGGACCGGAGCGATTTTTGAAGAGAGTATGGAAGTTCTATAGCGACAAGCGACAAGGGACAAGCGACAAGGAACAAGTTGAGGAACTGGAACGGCTTGCGCATCGGGCGGCGAAGAAAGTGACAGAAGATATCGAGAACTTGCACTACAACACCGCCATCAGCGCGCTGATGGTCTTACTCAACAAGATGGAAGAAGTTTGTCCTCCCTTATCGCATGCCGCTTGTCCCATGTTCCTGAAGTTGCTCGCCCCCTTCGCCCCTTTTATGACCGAAGAAATCTGGCAGAACATGGCGAAGAGCAGAGAGCAAAGAGCGAAGAGCAAATTCAAGTCCATTCATCAAGAGTCGTGGCCCGAATACGACCCGAAACTTATCATCGAGGACACCTTTACGCTCGTCATCCAGGTGAACGGCAAAGTGCGCGATACGGTGGGAGGCGTGCAAGCGAACATCTCGGAGGATGAGGCGCGGGCGCTGGCACTTTCACGGGAGAGGATTCTCGCGTATGCGGGCGGGAAGGAGCCGAAGAAAGTTATCTACATTCCAAATCGGCTCGTAAATGTCGTAATATAGAGGGTATAAAGCTATGGCTCATGGCGGCGGAGGAGGAGGGGGCGGGGGCGCGATTCTGGCACTCGTGCTTCTCCTGGCGTTTGTGGTGCTCGTGTGGATTGCGATTGCAACGTTTCCGCCGATGACGCCCGGGTCATTGCTGAACAGCTCGCAAACTTCTACATCCACGGCGCGCGCGTTTCGACCTCCCCGCGGTTTAGAGCCTGCGAGAGGTACTGCTTCGGTGGGCAAAACTCCTTCGTCCGGCGGTAAACTATCCACGCCGCCGCCTGCGGTCCCGCTGAAACCGACGTCAACCATTCCGCAGGTTTCCCCGCAGGACATCCCGAGGGGCTACACGCTGGAACAGCTTTCACCCTTCTTCCACAAAGTCCGCTTGAACTCTATCAATGTGGGCGGCTTCGGGCTTATCGGGCAGGCGGGACTCACTGCGTCGCTTCAGGGCGACGAGCGCGTGAATGTGACGGACTGGCGCCTGCAGGGGAGCCGCGCCGCGTTCTTCGTGCCGAAAGCGGTGCAAGTGTACGACGCTCTCGGGCTCGCCCCCGAAACCGACGTGGTCATGAAAAGCGGAGACACATTTACACTGTACTCGGGGGGGCAGAGCGCAGTTGGAAAGAACCTCCGGCTGAACAAGTGCCTCGGGTATCTTCCCACCATCAACAACTTCAAACCGTCCATACCGCGTTCCTGCCCGTATGTGAACCGGGACGACATTGTGAATTTCAGCGGCCAATGCCAGAACTACATTTACTCCCTCGGCTCATGCGGTATTCCCAGTTTCAACGACGTGAGGATTCCCGTGACGGATTATGCGTGCCGCGCGTATCTTGAGAAACTGAACTACCAGGGATGCGTGGAGCGGTACGGGCAGGACAAAGATTTTCTCCAGAACCAGATTTATGGGTGGGTCGGGGCGATTCCGTTTGACCAGTACCACGACATCGTGCGCCTCTTAGACGGGAAGGGGCTGCTTGTGAATATGTACCAGTACTAGAGCATATTCAAAACTCTTCCCCGGGTCATCCCGGGCTTGACCCGGGATCCAGAGAAATCAAGGAGAAACCTAGAGCATGTCCGGAAACCCTCTTTCGTCGCACCATGCCGAGAGTTTCGAGCGAAAGCCCCGAAACCCGACAAAGGAATACCTTGAGGTATTGCGAGGAGGGATGAGGGACTTGCAGCCGAAAATATCGGCGTGCGTGCAGAATACGGGGTTTCCGGACATGCTCTAGATTCCCGCTTGCGCGGGAATGACACAAGGCGCGGCGGAAGGGGGTTTTCAGACATGCTCTAGATAGCCATTAGCGATTCGCCAATAGCCATTAGAGATTCTAAGTCCTCATGCCTGCCTGCCGGTAGGCAGGGATAAGTTCTAGTGGCTATTCTCACTTGCGTTCCGCGAGCGTGACTTTCACATTCAAT
This sequence comes from Candidatus Liptonbacteria bacterium, assembly GCA_016186635.1. Taxonomy (GTDB): domain Bacteria; phylum Patescibacteriota; class Minisyncoccia; order UBA6257; family 2-01-FULL-56-20; genus VGJV01. Next base: position 16,608 of record JACPLI010000019.1, read on the forward strand.
CTCTTGTTGCCTCGCAGGACAAGGAGGTCGAGCGTGCTGCCCACGTCGAGCTTCTCAAGGAAGTCCTGTATCGCGTGCTCATGGTCCACTTTCGTCGCGTTGCACTCGAGGATGATGTCCATCTCCTTGAGCCCCGCTTTCGCCGCTGGGCTGTCGGGCACAATCGCCGTTTCTTTCGTCGCGTTCGGGACGATGAGTGCGCCGTAGCTTACCGGCAAGTTCATTTTGCCTTGGAGATTTTCGTCAACGATAAGGTAGCGGACGCCGAGGAGCGGCTTCCGTATTCTTCCATAGGTTTTGAGGTCGTGCAGGTCGCGCCGCGCCGCGTTGATGGGAATCGCAAAGCCGATGTTCTGCGCGCCGAAGACGATGGCGGTGTTGATGCCGATTGTTTTTCCATCAAGCGTGACGAGCGGTCCGCCGGAGTTCCCCGGATTGATGGCGGCGTCCGTTTGAATCAGCCCGCGGAGTTCCTGCGGCGCCGCGTCGGGTTCTTCCTGTGCGGCAATGGAACGGGCAAGCCCCGATACGATGCCCAGGGACACCGTGTTCTTGAAAAGCCCGAGGGCATTTCCGATGGCGAGCACCTCAACGCCAAGCTCAACACGCGCCGCGTCGCCCAGGGCGATGGTAGGGAGGCGCACTTTCTCGGCGATACCCCGCGGTCCCGCCGCGAGCGGGACGATTTTGATGACGGCGACGTCGTTTACCGGGTCGCGGCTTAAGACGCGCGCCGGGTACTTCGCGCCGCTCGAGAGCACCACGGTATACTCGGCTTTGGGGTCGCTGATGACGTGTTTGTTCGTGAGAATCACGCCCTCGGGCTCCACGATGAACCCCGAGCCGCCGCCGATTTGCACCATGCCGCGCTTGTCGATAAGGGATTCGGGGACGTTCAGATGCCGCCCTTCGGGGTTTGAGGGCAGGAAAGGATAGAGTTCCTGGGGAATTTCTTTTTCGAGGTCGGCAAGATTCTTCGAGATGACGATGGAGACGACTGCGGGAAGAGTCTTCTTGATGGTTTCCACTACTTTACTTTTTGGCACAGGGGTATTCTAGCATACACGCGCCGAAAGGTGAGCGAGCGCATGGCGCGCGCCAGCTTCGAGAGGTCCGACTTTCTGCAGGAAGCAGGACTTCCTGATGTTGGGTATGCGTTCGCGTATGGTACAATGCTTCCATATGCGAGGCGCTTTATGGTACGGGCTCGTCGTGGGCGCGATAGTGGCGGTGGTTGCCGCGGTGTGGTGGCAGAGCGGCAGAGCGCCAGAACAGCCGGCGCAAATTCCAATGAACTTAGAAATAACAGACATCATTGCGGGGACGGGCGCGCACGCGAAGGCGGGGGACAAAGTCACGGTGCACTACACGGGCACGCTTGCGGACGGGACGGTCTTCGATAGTTCAAAAACGCGCGGGACGCCGTTTTCCTTCACGCTCGGCGCGGGCGAGGTGATTCAGGGGTGGGACACGGGCGTTGCGGGGATGCAGGTGGGCGGCACGAGGAAACTGGTGATTCCGGCGGAGCTCGCCTACGGCAGCCGCGCGGTGGGTCCCATTCCGCCGAACTCAACGCTCACATTCGAAGTGGAGCTCCTCCGAGTGAGCGAAGAGTAGGCGTCCGGCTATCGCACCACCACCATATCATAGCCATACTTCGCCCATGCGGCGAGGAATGTGCTCGCCGCCATTTCCCGGCGCCCGTCTTCGGGGTCGTTCACAAGAAGGACAGTGGTTCCCTCCGGCGTTCTCTTGTAGCCCACGAGGAGCGCCACGTGCGTCGGCATAAAGGGAATCCGCGCGCCTCTTGGCGTAAGGTAACTCTTCAGCGTAAGGAGTTCCTCGGGAAGATATTGGTAGTACCAGACGATGACGGGGTTCCCCGCCGCGAGTTCCTTGGTAATGTTCTCGAGGGCTCCGCCGGATTTCCCTTCGCTTTCCGGACGGAGTTCCTTCGCGGCGCGCGCGATGGGCGCGCGGTTCACGCCCCATCCGGTTGCGGTCACCATCCCGCTCTTTAACCCGTACATCCACCCGCGCACGTCGCCCACAAAGCCCTTATTCGGGTCGCCCCAGACGTACTCGCCCTTCGCGTTTTTGTATTTCACTTTCGGCTCGGCGACACCGATTGCCGCGAGCACTTCGTCTTGGCTTTTCCGGACTCCTTTATGCGCGAGCGCCATTTGCAAGCTCGCGGCTTCGCACGAGAGGGAGTACTCCTGCTCAATGAGCGGGATGGGGAGTTCCATGTAGGCGGTCGAAGACGCGGGGACGATGCGCGACATCCGTAAGTCAGGGTCGGGCGGGAGTTTCTTCCCTGCGCGGATTTCCTTGTTCATCATGAGGCGCGCGAGTGAGCCGATAGCGCCCGTCACGGCAAGGTCGTGCGCTTTTTGATATTCCTTCACCGCCGTTTCCATCGCCGCATCAAACGCGGTTTCTTTCGAAGAGGGGAGGTAACTGTCGCGCTCAAGGAGCCGCCGCGCCGCGCGTATGGAGGCCTGCGCGAAAGAATAGGTGTTCCCCTTTGTGGTGTTGTACGCGACGGGTCCGAGGGGTTTCGTTGACGTGGAGGCGAACTGCGGAAGCGGCGCCGCGGGAGCGGGTGCCGCCAGTCGGCCGGCTGGCGGAGGTGCCAACTCCGCTGTGCGGGGCGCGGTCGCCCACGAGAAGATTCCCCATATGAGAAAACCGCCTCCGGCGAGGAGGACGAGGAGGGTAAGTGTGGCGATGAGCGCGCGTGTGGGCATTAAAACAATTTTTTCGGTTGCAGGAGTACTCCGAAAAACGAAATGAGCGCCAGCGTGCCCATCGAGATAAACAACCATTGGAATCCGAGCATCGCGGCAATAAGTCCTCCTATGAGTGTGCCTATGCCCGTCATTCCGTTCATTATCATCTTCCAATCGGCATACTCTTCTATGTGCCTGCGGGCATCAAGGTGTTCCGCGAAAATCGCTTCAAACGCCGGAGTTCCAAGGGCCTCGCCTAACCCAAGGAGTATTTGGAGAAACACTAAGTAGGAAATGTTGGTTGCGTAGATAAACAAAAACCACGTCAAAGCCCGCACCAGAAACCCGCCAAGCAATAAGTTTCTTTTCTCCTTTATTTTGTCTCCCACGCGGGAAATGATGAGCGTAAAAATGAATGTGGATATCAAGAACGCAGACCACGTTGCGCTCACGGAGAGAATTTCCTTGTCTATCATTCCCACAAATACAGCGTAGAGGGGCCCAAATAAGCTGCCCGCGAACACGAACACGCCGTTGTAAACGAATAAAATTTTGAGCGATTTATTGTTCATTCTGGTTTTTCCCGCACAAGGCGGAAGGGGTGAGATTCTCCGCCGAAGGCGGATGCGCCTCTGGCGCAGAACCTACGATACTCTTGCGGATATAACTGTTTTTCCACGCCCATTGCGGAGGGTGGAGGATTCGAACCTCCGATGCTGTTTCCAGCATGCCGCATTTCAAGTGCGGTGCATTCGTCCACTCTGCCAACCCTCCGCAATGGGCGGGATTGCGCTTTTCTAAACGCACTTCGTTTGTTAAGAAAATCGGGAACAAAACTGCCCTTTCCCTGTCCGCCTCTGGCGGAAACCGCTCACGCACGCCTCCGCGCTGTTCATCAGTCTCCTTTGCCGCGATATTACCACGAACTCAACTCTCCGAAAAGAGACTGTGAGAGTCCTTTACTCTAATGTTCTCCCGCCTACGCTGAAGCTTCGGATGGGCAGGTAAGAACATTAGAGTAAGGAAAGTCATGCGGGAGTGGTACAATATCCTGAATGGATTTTCTCCCCATCATTCTCACTATCCTCGGACTCTCGCTTTTTGAAATTGTCTCGAGCATCGATAACGCGGTGATTAATGCCGAGGTGCTTGGTACGATGTCCGCGCGCGGGCGGCGTTGGTTCTTGCTTTGGGGATTTCTCTTCGCGGTAATTTGCGTGCGGGGACTTTTGCCGTGGCTCATTATTTGGGCGACGAATCCCGCGCTCGGTCCTATCGGCGCGCTCACGGCGACGTTCTCGAACGACCCTCGCGTCACCGAGGCAATCGCGCAATCCGCGCCCATACTCCTCGCGGGAGGCGGCACCTTCCTCGTTTTTCTTTTTTTTCACTGGCTGTTCCTCGAAACCAAGAACTTTGGCTTGCATGGGGAACATTTTTTTTACCGGAACGGCATCTGGTTTTATGCGGCGGTCTCGTTTCTCCTCACGGGAATCGTGTGGTTCGCACTCCAGGAGAACCCATTGATGGCATTCGGCGCGGTGGTGGGCTCCACCGCGTTTTTCATCACGCACGGGTTCAAGCAGAACGCCGAGCGCGCGGAGGAAAAACTCCTTCACGGGAACGGCGCCCACTCTGACCTTTCGAAAATTCTCTATCTCGAAGTGATTGACGCGACGTTCTCGATTGACGGTGTCCTCGGCGCCTTTGCCTTCACGCTTTCCGTGCCGCTTATCCTGATTGGCAACGGCTTGGGCGCGTTTGTCCTGCGGGAGCTTACCATCAAAAACATCGAGAGCGTGAAGAAATATAAGTTTTTGAAAAACGGCGCGATGTACGCGATTCTCGCCTTGGGCGTTATCATGCTCGCGGACGCCTTCGGCTACCATGTCCCGCACTGGCTCTCTCCCGTCGCCACGTTCTTTATTATTGGGTATTTCTTTCTGAAATCCGCGCGGGCGCTGCCGAGGACAAATTGAGAGTTGCGCAGTGGGAGTGCGAATGGTTGCAAAAAGACGGAATTTCTGGAGAATAGGGTGGGTAAGGGGCCTATAGTTTAGTGGCAAAACACCTCATTTGCAATGAGGAGATGGCAGTTCGATTCTGCCTAGGTCCACAAAAATAACGAGCGGTACTCCGCGACTATATTTTTGTAGGATGCCGCACCTCCGGTCTGCGGCGCCACAATAAGTCGCCGCTGGTACCCCACAACATACCAACATACTGGAGTATGTTGGTATGTTGTGGGCAGTAAAAACACCTCACTTTTTTGTTTTTGGATTGATGAAACAAAAACGCCGCTTGCGCCGACACGGGGGTCGGGGCAAGCGGGCGGTTGTTTTCTTGAATTTTTCTCGGCGAGCTTACACCGGGATAGCGAGGACATTTTTGACTTCGTCCTCGAGGCCTTCGATGATCTCGGATGGATTGAGAAACGCAGGCCAAGGCAACTTGTTTTCCTCGCACCATCTTTCGGCACGGGCGTTTGCGTCCGCAGCCGCGTCTATTGCGCGGATGAACTGGCTCGAGATTCGGATTGCTTGCGCCACCCGTTCAAGGTTTTGGTCTCGAGCAGGATTCCACTCATGCTCGATAATGAAGGTATTCTCACTCGGTTTGATGCCAAGCACCGTTCGGAGATGAAGTTGATGGGCATGCCAGTCAACTTTGTAGCCGAGAAGCTGTGCGTGAGGGTTATACTGGCCGATGCCAGGAAGCGAATGTGCTGCGGTCATCCTGCCCCATGCCTTGCCGCCGAGTTCTGCAGGGTTGGTGAGGAGTTTGCCCCGTACCCTGATGCCCAACCCACCCCGCTGGCCGAGGATGGTGTGTGCGGCAACTTTCGCCAAGTTTCTGTTTTGGTCCTTGCCGTGAGGGTCCTCGAGCAGATGCGCATACCCCGCAGCTTTAAGGAACATGAATGACATGAACGGCGTCGTTCCCATGAGGATATCGTGGCTCGCATCATAGGTGACGCGAAGCACGCCGCCAGCGCCGTGTTTCTCGGCGATTCGCTCGAGCGTAATCCACATCGCCGGGCAATAACACAGGTTTTGGATGAAGGTTTCGGCCCCCGCGTTCCATCCCGGCATCGGGCAGGGCTCGAGGAAGAGATTCAGCCCCATCTCCTTGAATTGCTTGATGAGCGGCACCACGTCGGTTTCGTAGAGCACCAGATTTTCGTCGATACTCACGTTGGTGTCGCGGCCGATGAAGGTGGTGACGCCTTTGCACGCTACACCTTTCTTACGGAGTTTCTGCGCTGCCCGCCCACATCGCAGAAGATGTTCGTGAATCTGTTTGCGAATTTTCGGGTCCGGGTGGAGCAGATTTTCGAAGAAGCCGATACTGTAGATAGTGAGTTTTCTATCACAGTTTTTCGCGAGGATTTCTGTGTTCCTATCACTTAAGTCCTCGCCTTCTCCGTCGGGCTTGGTGCGAAGGGCTGTGTGCGGCGCGGTTGGGTCGAGCATGCACTCCGGCGGCACGTACGCGTCGGGAAGCGCAAGCGCTCCGGCGAGTTGAATACCGTCGAGTCCGATGTCTCGTGCGGTCCCAATCCATATGATCGCGGCTTTCATTGCCGCGGCTATGGGGTCATCCCTGAACTCCTGCCGCGTCATGTTCGGTTCTTGCACGGCGGCGGTGAGTACCGCTACCCGCATGAGGTTGGGCTGTAAAAGCCCTGCTTGTTTTTCCATAGGTATTCTCCCATGTTTGGTTGTGGAACCCTCTCCAAAGTCAGCGAAAGCGCCGCGTCCGCGGAGCTCAACGAATCCAATGTTCAGATTGGAATTCTCGCTATTTCGGAGCTGATTCCTGCTGGGCGAAAGAGTACCAATTATTGACACGTTCGGCAAGCTCACCACAAAACAAAAACACCCTCCTTGTCCGACGCGGGGTCGGGGGAGGGTATTTAAGTTGTTTTTACTTTTCTGTTTTTTTTCACTCCTTTTTCTTTGAGAGTTAGAGTGTTGACTTCAATGGGTATCGGGAGCTATTCCTCCTCGTCGCGCGGCCAACAGTCCATTTTTGACGTTTCGGAGTGCTGATTTCGCCGCTTCCATGGGAAGGGCGAATGCGGGCGTTGTCATCTTGATGCCCTCGAAGAACGGCGGCTTGGCATCGAAGATTTCCACGACATAGGGACCTGCATAGCCATTCTTGACGAACGGCTGTAGGAACAGTTGCCATGGAAGCCAGCTTGTGCTAGTTCCCCTTCGGTGCGGCGCGGAGAGGTGGACATGCAGGGGTATCTGGTCTTCCATTGCCTCTTTCACGGAGTCGGCGAAAACACCCGGTCCCTCGCCGTCGAGGATTTCATGGGCACTGTCCGCGAGAATGCCCACGGAAGGATGATTTATGCCCCTCACAAATGTGAGCGCCTGCGAGATGGTGTTGATCCCCGCAATTTCCCAGCGAGTGAGGTACTCGACGAAGAGCGTTATCCCCGCGGATGCCGCATGCTCGGCAACAGTACGGATACTTTCTTCCGAGCGCTTGAGTCTTTCGCCGACAATTCGGAAGAAATCGGCGGTAGTGGATGTGTTCAGCCGCCAGTTCCACGGGAGTTGAAATGGGCCGCCGAGGACTTTCGCGCCAAGCGCATGCGCCCGATTCACCTGTCTTTTTAAAGCATTAATTCCCATTTCCCGTGTCATCCCGTCAGAGGAGGTGTAGTCACAGGTGAGATCAGCAAGCATCCCCACTGCGCTCACTCCTTGTCCTTCGTCGTGGAGGGGTTAAGGGAACTTTCGTGTTGGTTTTTTGAGTGTCGGCAGACGAAAAAGCTCGATATAGTCAAACTTTTTCGTCTGCCTTGACCGGAAGATAGACATCCGATTGTCTATCTTCATGCAAAAACACAAAATGTGCGGGG
>JACPLI010000022.1 GCA_016186635.1 Candidatus Liptonbacteria bacterium
GTATCACATTTTAGCAACCCGCAATAATCTTGCGGTTCATACTTGGTTTTGTGGTGCGGCCTTCCTCTCTTCTTCAAAACCTCTTGGACTCTGTCAAAAATTTTCTTTGCGATGATTGGCTCGTACTTTCCTTCGTGGAGTTCACCGCCGTATTTGAATAATCCGGTATAGAAAGGATTGGAGAGGATACAAGTCGCCATCGTCTTGTGGATTCTCTTTCCGCCGCGGGACATAATCCCGCGTTGCGCCAAAAAGTTTGAAATGTCCTCCAACCGCGAATTGCCCTCGGCGTAGAGTTCAAAAGCCCCGCGAATAACTTTTGCTTTCTTTCTGTCCACTACCACTGTTTTGGTGCGGCTATCGTTGATATAGCCGATGGGCGCGGGGCCGGGGTATTCTCCGCGCTTCACTTTTTGGCGCAAACCCCTCTTGGTGTTTTCGGAAAGAGAATCCACATAGTATTTGCTTTGCCCAAATACAATGTTCAACATAAATTTTCCTTGTGGCGTATTTTCAAACCACAGCGTTGGAAATTTCAAACTGGCGAGCTTGCCAATATCCAAAAGATAAATGATACGCCCGCCGTCCACAGAATTGCGCGCCAACCTGTCCGCGTGCCAAGCCAAAATTCCGTCCGCCTCACCTCGTTCTACTTTGTCCAGCATTTCGTTAAATATCGGCCTGCCCGGAATTTTGGCACTTTGCTTTTCAATAAAGACATCAATGATGTTCAGATTTTCTTGTTTCGCAAAGGCGCGCAATTCTGCGATCTGGTCTTCAATTGAGCGTACCTGTTTATCTTCCACATCGGTGGATTTGCGGGCGTAGAGGAAAAATTTATGTTGTTCCATATTCATAGAATTATTGGGCAAAGCAAATACTTAAAATCGCAAGGGATGTCGAACCTGCGCTTGGCGAGCCGCGCCGTGCGCGGCGAGCCAGTGTTTCCGTATTCAGCCGCGCGAAGCGCGGCCAATCTCGTCGGGCAAATTCCCGAAAGTCAAATTTTGGTGCGTTTATTTGACGAAATCCGAACCTATTTTGAACGGAACTGACCGCCTCCACTTCGCTCCGGCGGAACGCTCGGGCGCGGCGGAAGGGGGGTTCAAGGGGGGAATTCCGCCGCGCCCTCACGGGAGGCCAAAAATTTTAGAGTTGCCCTTGCCCCTCCCTCCCAGTGCGCGGGCAACACGTTTGTACTCCCATAAATTTGATTTTTCTTAAATTTTGGTGTAGCATCATAATATCAACAAAGAAATGGATACTTCAATATAATGTTAATACCTTGCTGGTAATATGTCAAACAACCAAAATTTAGCCAAAAATATAGAACGATTACGGAAAGCAAAAGGGCTTTCGCAGGAGAAGTTGGCGAGATTGGCCGATGTCGCCAACAACACACTTATCAAAATGGAATCTGGAGAAAATATAAACCCAACGCTTGAAACCTTGAAAAAAGTGGCGAAAGCCCTTGAGGTTAGCGTTGATGACTTGATAAACTAACACTATGGGTGATACTAGCCAAAAAGAATTTAAAGGCTACAATGGAACGCTAATACTTACCGAAAATGGCGTTATCATCAAACGTGGCATGAAAGGATTTTTATTAGGTGGCGGAATGTTGCGCGGAGAAAAAACAATTCCATACAGTAGTATCATTGCTGTTCAATTAAAAAAGGCCGGAATAGTAGCAGGATATCTTCAACTAACTCTAAAAGGTGGGTCCGAAGCAAAAAGTGGGTTGTTCCAGTCCACCACCGACGAGAACACGGTCAATTTCCACAGCGGCAAAAATAAAATTTTTGAGGAAGCAAAGCAGTTAATCGAGGAACGTATAAACTCAAATGGTCAATCAAGCAGGGGCGGTAATCTGGACGACCTGGAAAAGTTGGCGGCACTGAAAGAAAAAGGTATTATTAGTGAAGAAGAATTTAACGCCAAGAAAAAGTCGATTCTTGGTTTGTAATTAATATAATGTATAAAAATTATGAATGAAGAACAAAACAATCAGAATAAAGAACACAAAAAGGTTACACTCGGATTGGTTCTTGGGTGGGGTCTTGGGGTGCTGGCGGCCATAAGTGGCATTACTCTTCTATTCTCGCAACTCCTGACGGGTATTTTAATGTTACTTCTTGCGGCAGTCTTGTTGCCACCAGCAAATAAATTTGTCGCGGATAAACTAAAGTTTTCTATTTCTGGTGGTCTAAAGTTTATTATCGTAGTTGTGCTTTTGGGAATAATCGGTGCAACTATGTCCGTAGATTCAGTTGATAAGACAGAAAGGGCTGAAGGAACACCGACACAACAAGAAAGTCAACCAGAAGTTTCTGTTATAAAAGTTTCTGCTGTTACGTTAAGTGAGGAGTATGACGCCAACAAAGTTGCAGCTGACCAAAAATATAAGGGTAAGATTCTCGAGATTACTGGTGTTATTGACTCGATAGGTAAGGATATTCTTGACACCCCATATGTAACTTTGAAGGGTCGGGAACTTTCTCTTTTTGGCGTTCAATGTATGTTTAGCAAGAGCCAAGAAAACAAATTGGCGGAATTAGTTAAGGGTCGAACCCTGACTGTTCGCGGTAAGGTATCTGGCGAATTGATTGGTAATGTCATTGTTCGAGATTGCGATTTCTAAATCTCGCTAACATAGTCCCAAGAAAAATTGGTTCTCATTAGGTAAGGAATTGTAATTGGCGGCGAAAAAATTTTTGGCCTCCCGTGAGGGCGCGGCGGAATTCCCCCCTTGAACCCCCCTTCCGCCGCGCCCGAGCGTTCCGCCGGAGCGAAGTGGAGGCGGTCAGTTCCGTTCAAAATAGGTTCGGATTTCGTCAAGGAGGGGTCGGGAGGAAAGTATAAGGTTCCTCCCGTGTAGGAATGAGCCGGAGGTGGATTCAAAACCGAGGGTTTTGAAAGAGCGAAGCGACGTGAAATCCCTGCATCGCGCACAAATCTCCTTTATTTTTTGAGTCTCGTGCCGTATTATAGTGTGCGAGCGCGTGTAGCTCAGTGGTAGAGCGCGTCACTGATAATGACGAGGTCCCAGGTTCAATCCCTGGCACGCGCACTTGCTTGAACCTGAAATTATCTATGAAGACGAAAACCTTGTCGCGGTGAACAAACCCGCGGGGCTTTTGGTGCACCCTCTGAAAAATTACAAATTACAAATTACAAATTACAAAAAAGAGCCTACGCTTGCAGACTGGCTTCTCGCGCGGTATTCAGAGATGGCAAGGGTGGGAGACGATCCAGAGACGCGCCCCGGCATTGTGCACCGGCTCGACCGGGACACCTCGGGTGTGATGGTCGTCGCGCGGACGCAGGAGTCGTTCGATTATCTGAAGGCGCTTTTTGCGGGAAGGAAGATGCGAAAAACGTATCTCGCATGGGTGTTCGGGAAACTCAAAGAGCGCGAAGGCGTGATTGCTCGCCCGATTGGCATCGTGTCGGGGAGCACGCGCCGGAGCACGCGCTCGGAGAAAATGGCGAAGGAAGCGGTAACCCGCTACAGGGTGGAAAAAGAAATCACGAAGAACGGGGAGCAGTTTTCGCTCCTCACCGTTTCTCCGGAGACCGGGCGCACGCACCAGATACGGGTGCATTGCGCAAGCATCGGGCATCCCGTTGTGGGGGATGCACTCTATGGGAGAAGGCGAAGGGCTAATCGCGATTCGCGAAGTGCTCCGCCTCGGCTCATGCTCCATGCATTGTCGCTCGAACTTCCCCTTCCTTCGGGGAGCATGGTGCATCTCGAGGCGGAGCCCCCGGAGGAGTTCGCTCATTTTGGCGGGACGGTATAGGATGGAAGTTGTGCATGGTTGAGAAGTTGACGCCCCTTTGGTTTTTTTAAGTATAACTTCGAAGATTCGAAACTACGAAACTAAACTGAATGTGCAGCCATATGCCTTTTTGTCATCCTCGCCTGCGTGCCGGCAGGCAAGGTTGCGGCAGCCCGCCGCAGACAGCGTCCCCGAAAGGAATACGACACGCGCTACTTATCCACACCCCCCCCTTTTTTTTCTTGACTTTGCTATAATGCTCCCATACGGCGTACGGGTACGTTTCCCACAATGCAACAATCACATCGCTCCTCGGGGGAGAAAGGATTCACGCTCATCGAGCTTTTGGTGGTTATCGCCATTGTCGCAATTCTCGCGACGGTGCTGGTGATTACCCTGAACCCCGCCCAGCTTCTGCGGCAGGCGCGCGACTCGACTCGCATCTCCGACTTTTCCAGCATCAAGAGCGCGTTGAGTTTGTACCTTGCCGACGTGGCGAGCCCCGCACTCGCCTCGAGCAGCAGCAACTGTCATGCCCATACGTCTTCCACGACGACTGCGCTTGGTTCGGGATGTAGCGGACGATATACGACGGCAACCACCGTCGTGACCAGCAGTGCGCGGGGCGTATCGAACGGATGGATTCCGGCGAACTTGGGTTCCATCAGTTCGGGCGCGCCCTTGAGCGTGTGGCCCATTGACCCCATCAATAATGCCACCTATTTCTATTCGTACGCGGCGGACACGACCAACCAGACGTTTGAGCTTGATGCGAAGATGGAGAGTACTCGCTACGCGGGCGGGGGCTCGAATGATGTGGAAACGACGGACGGCGGCTCGAGTTCCACACTCTACGAGGTGGGGACCGCGCCGGGGTTGAGTTTGTAGGCGTCGCATGGAATTTGCGGAGAAAGTGGGCTTTGTCCTGCTCTTCGCCGCCTTTGTCGTGCAGTGCGCGGCGCACCCGCGTTTTCCCCTCGCACTCCGCCGCGTGTGGGCGATGGGTATCGTGGGAATCGGCGGGACACTCGCATCGCAGGCGTACGCGGTCTACGCGGGCTGGCAAGGAAGCGAGCTCGGGAAATTTTTTCTTCCTCCATACCAACCCTTCGCATACTTTTTCGGGTACGTCGGCGAGCGCCTCTTCGCGCCGTGGGGGGCGGCGCTCGCCGCCGCCGTGCTCGCCGTGTGGATAGCGCGGCGGATGAACCAAAGGTATGGCGGGCGCTTTTTTGAGAGCGAAGAGCCGATGCTCATAGGACTCTGTTTTTTTATGAGCGGGTATCCTGCGTTCTTTTTCTATCTTGCCGCGATGCTTGTGGTTGGTGCGGGAGTTTCTGCGGTTTACCAATTGCACGGATGGGGCCGCGCGCCGCTCTACTACTGGTGGGTGCCCGTTGCCTTGTCTGTTATACTTTTAAAGGTGTATCTCGTGCCGCAGTCAGTGCTTACCTTTTTCGTACTGTAATCGCACGAATGTACGAATTGCTGCCGAATATACGAATGGATGCAAAATGCCGTTGCGGTGAGGTGTATTCGGTTCGTATGTTCGTAATAATTCGTAAATTCGCGCGATAACAAAGCAATGAGGATTCCTATTCCCTCACCGCAACTCAAACGCCGCCTCGTCGAGGAGAACCTTGTCGCGCCCGAGCGCTACGACGCGCTCTACGCGGAAGCGGACCGGAAGAACCAGAATATCCTCGATGTCCTTGTTTCGGAGGGAGTGGTTGCGTCCGAGTACCTCGGGGACCTTGTGGCGAGGATGCTTGGAGTGGGAAGGGTAAATTTGCGCCTCCGCCCTCTCGACAAAAATCTGGTTGAGCTTCTCTCGGAAGAGATTGCGCGCAAGCGGCAAGCGATTGTTTTCGGGCGCGAGCAGAACGGCACCTTCGACGTGGCGATGGCGGACCCTTCCGACCTTGAAGCCATCGAATTCCTCTCACAGCATCTCAAGGCGAATGTGCGGCCGTTTCTCGCCCTCTCCGAAGACTTGAGCAGGGGGTTTGCGGTGTACGGATTTGAGATGGGGAGAGACTTTAAGAAGCTCATTGAAGAAAACATCCATGCGTCGCTTGCGGGCGGCACGAAGACCGCCGAGGAAGCGGCGGCGGACGTCCCCGTCGTGGCGATTGTTGACAATCTGCTCTCCTTCGCGATTGCATCGCGCGCCTCGGACATCCACGTCGAGGTGCTCGAGGATGAGACGCTTGTCCGGTACCGCGTGGACGGCATCCTGCACGAGGTGATGGAAATTCCTAAAGCAATTCACCCGGCGCTTCTCGCCCGCATCAAGCTCCTCGCGGGACTGAAGATTGACGAGCATTTCAGGCCCCAGGACGGCAGGTTCCGCCACCGGATTGTGAACGAAACCGTCGACGTGCGCGTCTCCGTGATGCCGACGTTCTACGGGGAGAAAATCGAAATGCGCCTCCTCGAATCCGCGCAGAAGCCGCTCTCGCTTGAGGAACTTGGATTCCTGCCGCCGTACGCGGCAACGGTGCGCACCAACCTCAAAAAGACCTACGGCATGGTGCTCTCGTGCGGCCCCACCGGTTCCGGGAAAACGACTACGCTCTACGCCCTCATCAACATTCTGAACAAGCCCCTCGTGAACATTGTGACGGTCGAGGACCCCATTGAGTACAACATGCGTTATGTAAACCAGACGCAGATGAATCCGCAGGCAGGCGTTACCTTCGCCTCGGGACTTCGCGCGATTCTCCGGCAGGACCCGAACGTGATTATGGTGGGGGAAATTCGCGACGCCGAAACCGCGAACATCGCGGTGCAGGCGGCACTCACGGGCCACCTGCTTCTTTCTTCGCTCCACACGAATGACGCTCCCACCGCGATTCCGCGGCTCTTCGACCTCGGCGTGCCGCCGTTCCTTGTCGCGTCGGTTTTGAACGTCATTGTTGCCCAGCGCCTCGTGCGCCGGATTTGCCCGTCGTGCATTTTCTCCGAAGAAATAAAGCCGGAGTACGTGCAGGTGGTGGAAAACCAGTTTAAGGAGTTAGGAGACGTGCAGAACGTGCATGTTCCCAAAGTGCTCTACCGCGGCAGGGGGTGCCCTGCCTGCGGCGGTTCGGGGTACAAGGGGCGGCTTGGCATCTTTGAAGTGCTTGAGGTTACGGAAAAAGTGAAAGCGATTGTGAACGACCGGAATTTTAATTTGGATATCCTGCGCGCGGAGGCGCGAAAAGCGGGGATGCGCACGATGTTCGAAGATGGCTTGGAAAAAACAGAACTCGCCTTAACAACGATTGACGAAGTGATGCGCGTCATCCGAGAGTAATCGCGAATACCGCGAATATGACGGCAAATAATTCGAATGGTTCGATAAACTCACCACAAGTGGATTCGCATTATTGAATTACAATTAGCGTTATTCGCGATTACTCCTATGCTCTATCACTACGTCGCGTCGGACAAAACCGGAAAGGTGGTTGAGGGGGATACGGATGCGGAAAACCTTGCGCAGACGCTGAAGTTCCTTTCCTCGAAAGAGCTGCGCCCCGTCACCGTTACTTCGCTCGAGAAAAAAGGGGGAGGCGTGCTGCGGATTTTTGGCGGCATCACGGTAACTGACAAGGTGTTTCTCACCAAATACCTCGCGCTCATGCTCCGGGTGGGCACCGACCTTCTCTCCGCCGTGAACATTTTGATTGGCGATTTTGAGAACCCGGCGATGCGGAATTTCCTCATTGAAGTGCGGGAAAACCTCACGCGGGGGCTTCCTTTCCATCAGGCGTTTGGGAAATACCCCGCCATCTTCCCCGCGACATTTTCAAATCTCATCAAAGCTGCGGAAGCGTCGGGCAGTCTCCAGCAGACGTTCGAAGACCTTTCGGTGTCCATGAGCCGCGAGGCGGAGCTGCGTTCCCGGATACGCTCGGCGATGGTGTACCCGGTGATTCTTCTCGTCGCCGCGTTTGCGGTGCTCGTGTTTCTCGTAACCTTCGCGCTGCCCAAAATCGCGCGCGTCTTTGCGGAGAGCGGCATCAACCCTCCGTTTTTCTCCCGCATCGTTTTCGGCGCGGGCCTTTTCATCGGCGACCATATCGTGGTTATCTCGATTCTCTTTGTGGGGCTCCTTGCGGGCGGATTGTACTTTTTCGTGCGCACGGCGGTGGGGCGGCACATGCTGGACGGCGTCCTGAGCCGCACTCCCTACATACAGGCGGTGTACCGCGAGGTGGCGATTCAGCGGCTGGTTTCGACGCTCGCACTGCTCTTAAAGGCGGGGCTTCCTATTATTCAGGCAATCGAGGTGACGGCGGATGCAGTGGGGGCGGAGAAATTCCGCTACGCCCTGCTTCGCATCGCGCACGAGGGGCTTGCGAAGGGACTCACCATCGGCGAGGCATTCCGGCGGGAAGCGGTATTTCCCAAAGTATTGGTGAATCTCGTCGCCATTTCCGAAAAGGCGGGGCATCTTGAAGAAGTGCTCCAGACGCTGGGAGAATTTTATGCGACGAGCATTGACGCGAGCATCAAGTCGCTCGTTGCCATCCTCGAGCCGATACTCATCATGTGCATGGGGGGAATCGTGGTGTTAATTGCGCTCTCCATTATCGTGCCGATTTACCAGCTGACGACACAGTTCTAGTGACATGGAACAAGTAACAAGGAACATGGAAAAACCCGCAAGTGGAAGAAAAGGCACGGGATCCAGTTCCCTTGTCCCTTGTCCCTTGTCCCTTGTCACGTCCCGGAGGGGCTTCACCGTCCTTGAGGTGATGCTTGTCGTGTTCGTGGGGGCGATATTTGCGGCGCTGCTTTTTACGAGCATGTGGGGATTTCACAACCGCACCGAGTTTGAGGACGCTTCCAAAAAGATGGCGGCGGTCCTCCGCGAGGCGCAGAGCAGGTCGCTCGCGCGCGCCTCGAGCACCTCGTGGGGGGTGCACTTTGAGAACAGCACGGGCACCACTCCCTTCTTCGCGCTTTTTTACGGGAGCTACGCCACGGCGACGAGCATTGGGTACTATGCCTTGCCCACGAGCGCACTCTATGCGACTTCGAGTCTTGCCTCCGGCGCCACGCGGGATGTGACGTTTACCCAGATTACCGGCGCCGCGTCGGCGTCAACCACCATTACTATCTTGATGAGGGCGGGCACCGCGTCTTCGACGATTGCGGTCGCGTCAAGCGGGGTGGTGAGCTACTGATGGTGAGTGATGAGGGATGAGGGATGAGTAGTGAAATGGAAAAGATATAATAAGGAAATGAAGAGTAATGCTTGTAATACTCATCACTCGCAACTCGCCACTCGATGCGGTCAGTCCCTCATCGAGGTTTTGATTGCGCTTCTGGTCGGCGCTATCATGATTGGAGCGGGGGCGACGCTCATCGCGCCGGTGTTGAAGTCAAATACGCAGACCCTGCGCGCGCAGGTGGGCGGGAGTCTCGCGAAGGAGCTCATGCAGAACGTCTCGGTGTGGGCGGACAGCGACTGGAACGGCGTGCTCGCGCTCGCGACGACCTCCGCGAACCGCTATTACCTCACGACGAGCACCTCTCCGTTTTCCCACGCGACGGGCACGGAAACGCTGCAGGTGGGGACGACGACCTACACCCGCTATTTCTATCTCGATGAGGTGGAGCGGGACGCGGGGGATGTCATTGTAGTGGACGGCACCGGCACGAACGACCCTTCGACGAAGAAGGTTACCGTGGTGTACCGGTGGCCGCAGAGTACGACGAACACCATGGCGATGTACCTCACGCGCTCCCGCACGGGTTACGTGGTGAGCCAGACCGACTGGTTTGGCGGTCCGGGGCTCGACACTCCCGTGACGAGCACCGGCAGCCGCTTTTCAACCTCGACGAGCATCTACTATGCGACGACGACCGGCTCAATTCAAATTCAATTCCAATGAAACAGTATGTGCGAAACTACGGAGCGGGAATACTCATGTGCGCCGCCGCGCTCGTGATTGTAGTGGGCGGTGTGCATGTGGTCGTCGCGGCGACGGACATTAATTCCACGAACCGGTATGCCTGGAACGACCTCATTGGCTGGCTCGATTTTTACGCGGAAAACACGGTGAAGGTGAATTCCCAGAATTTAAGGGGGTATGCGACCTCGACGGTGGGTGATGTTTCGCTCGACTGCCATACGACGCGGAGCGGCAATATCTGCGCGCAATCGGATTACCAGATTCTGAATGACGGGATTGGCAATTTGAACGGTTTCGCGTGGAACGACCAGTATGGCTGGATAAGTTTCTGCGGCACGCAGAATGCGCAAGCGGCGACGACGAACTGCCCTCTTACCAGCTCGACCTACGAAGTGCTCATCGATGCGAACGACGGGCTCTTTAGCGGCTACGCATGGAACGATACGGCGGGGTGGATTAGTTTCAACTGCACGAACAACAACGGGTGCGGTGAGTCGGACTACAAGGTGCAGACGTCGTGGGTCGCCACCTCGGCGATTGCCACGCTTGACTCCGCAACTTACGACACGGGCGTTTCCGGAGGCGCGCAGATTAACTCGGTTTTGTGGCACGGCACCCAGCCCTCGGAGACGCAGGTGCGGTTCCAGTTTGCGACGTCGAATTCTTCGAGCGGACCGTGGAGTTATGCGGGGTCCGACGGCACGTCAAGTACCTATTACACGACTGGTCCCGACGTCTCGAAGCGCATTGACTACACGCTTCACAGCGGCAAGCGATACTTCCGGTATCGCATCACGCTCATCTCGAATCGCGCCCAAACGACGTCGGCCACGGTGACGGAAGTGGTGATTAATTGGAGCCCATAGCAGTAGCATGGGGATTAGGGTTTAGGGGATAGGGTTTAGAAAGGTAAGGTATAATTATAAAGGTGGCGCGTACTCTAACTTCTATACCCTATACCCTATGCCCTCGAGCGCACGGGCAGGCCGCGCTCTCCTTTGTGTTTCTTGTGGGGAGCATCGTGATTCTCGTGGGAGTAACCTTGGGATTTCTCGCGTCGAGTTTCGTGAATTCGAGCTTCGGGTATACTGCGGCGCAGAAGGCGCTCACGCTCGCGGACGCGGGAATCCGCGATGCCAAGCTCCGGCTGCTCCGGAACAAAGACCTCTCGAGCCCTTCGGGGTACAGCATGCCTTTGGGAGACGGCAGCAGTGCCCAGGTGACGGTCACCCAGAACTCTCCCTCGACGGGGCTGGTCACGGTCGTTTCTACCGCAACCCTCTCGTTCCATACGAAGAAAATTCAAGCCATATTTTCGGTTACCTCGTCGACGGGACAGGTAAGTCTTGTATTATGGAAGGAGGTACAATAAGCGATGCTTATATACGGCGTAAAGTCACGTGGCGACCATGTCACTTTACGCGAATTCGTGCGAATGAGTTCTTCTCAAGATTTATATTTGTATAATTAGTATGCATTAGTATATTTGCATCGCGTGTATGAGTTTCAACAATTACATCAAGCGAGCGGCGGCATTTTTGAGAGCAAGGACTCCCATTGGGGGGCTGGAGATTTCGGATGCCGCCCTGCGCTTCGCGGTTTTCGACGGCAGGGCATGGAAGTTTACGAGCGTGCGGCTCCCGCCGGGGCTCATGGAGTCGAATCATGTGAAGAACCGCGCGGAGTTCGTGGAAGCGGTGCGCCGGCTTCGGACGCAGATCGTGGGAGCCGACGATGCGAAGCGCAATTCAAAAATCAGCGCTGTTGTTTCATTGAGCTCCATCAGCATTTACACGCAAGTGTTCGGGCTCCCCATCATACAGGGGGAGAATCTTGAGAAAGCGGTGCAGCTCAACGTGCAGATGGTGTCCCCCGTTGAGGTGAAGGAGGCGTACTCCGGCTGGCAACTTGTGGGAGAAGACAAGGATGCGTTCCGGCTGGAGATACTTTCTGCATTCGTTGACCGCAAGGTGGTGGACGAGGTGACCCAGGCGCTCGAAGAGGGAGGATTCGTGGTGGTGGCAATCGAATCGCGCGCATTGGGGCTTGCCCGCCTTGTGAGGGAACGCGGCGTCCGTATTGACGTGGCGAAGCCCTACGTCCTTGTGAACCTTGATGCGGCGGGGCTCGACTTCCTTGTGCTTCGCCGGGGGCACTTGTACTTCGAGTATTTTCACAGCTGGAAAGACGCGCAAAACGAGAAACAGCAGGTAACGCGCGAGACATTCGAAGCGCTCCTCAAGCGGAGTTTGTACCAGGTGCTTAACTTCTACGGCGCGCATTGGCCCGAGCCCATCAGGGAGGTGCTCGTGTCGAGCAGCGTGCTGCGCGAGGAGACTGTCCAGATTATCGGGAAAAACTTCGGGCTTGCGGTGGAGCCGCTCACGATTACCGCGGAGGCGCAATTCACGCCCGAGTGGTTTGTGGCAATCGGCTCGGCGCTTCGGGGGCTCATGCCGCGGAGCGAAGACAAAGACATCAGCCTTCTCGGGATTGGCGCGCAGGAGCGGTTTCGGAATGAACAGCTTTTGAGCTTCCTCGGGTTTTGGAGAGTGGTCATCCCGGCGGCGGTAAGTCTCCTGCTCTTGAGTTTCGCAAGCGCCGATGTGTTTCTCATCAACATGCGGCGGGGGCTCGAGTCGCAGGCGGCGTTTCAGCTCAAAAAAGAAGAGCTTGCGGAAATCAACGCGCTCCAGGGGCAGGCGGCACGGTTCAACCAAACTGTGGGGCTTATCCAAGCCGCCAAGAAGACGATGAAACCGAAGACGGCGATGATAGAAAAAATCAGCGCGCTTCTCGAGGCGCATCGCGTGACGCTCAACCGGCTTCATTTTCAGGATGAGGGCACTCCGCTCACCTTAAGCGGCGAGGCAGATTCGGAAACCGACATTTTGAGTTTCAAGAAGGCGCTCGAAGACGAGGAAGCGTTCGAGTCGGTTGAGCTGCCGCTCACCGAAATCAGGAGGTCATTCGAGAGAGGATTTTCCTTCTCACTCCGCTTTGCCCTCAAGTCCTAGAGAAGAGGCGATTTCGGCAAAAATGCGCGTGAGCGCGGCGCGATCGCCGGGGCGCATACGCGAGAGCACAAATGCCCCCGCTTTGCGCCGCACCGCTTCTTTGGGGCGGATGCCGATGCGGATTCTCCAGAAACCGCTGGTGCCGAGCGCTTCCACAATCGAGGCGATTCCTTTGTGTCCCGCCGCGCCTTTCCCAAAGGCGCATTGGAATGTGCCAAGTGAGAGGTCGCTCTCGTCGTGGAGGACGGCGAGCGCGTTGGGGGATACCTTAAGAAACGCGCACGCTTCTCGGGCGCTTGCCCCCGACGCGTTCATAAAGGTGAGTGAGCGTGCAAAGAGGAAATGTGCCCCCCTCGCGGAGGTGAAGGATTTCCGGGAAGGGCGGCGGAAGACGCCGGCGCCGTCCGCGGCGGCGAGGTGCTCAAGCGCGAGGAGCCCCGCGTTGTGGTAGGTATCTTCGTATTCTGTGCCGGGATTGCCGATGCCGAGGATGAGTTTGATGTGGCGTGGAACCTCCATACGCTTCAATCGTAAATCGTAAATCGTAAACCGTAAACCGGAGTCTTGAGAGGCAGTTTTCGCATTTTCAGCAGCGCGCAGCCCTGCTTCGTGTCCTGCGCTCCAAGAATTCCTGTCCCGCAACCCATAGACAACTTCTCCTGCGCACAGTATACTTTCTCTCGATACGTCTTCTTAGGAATGTCCTATGAGAAAATTCCTCGTTTCGCTTTTGGAAGTATTCGAGATTGCATTCGTGGCAGTGGGCTCGGTGTTTCTCGTGCGCACGTTTCTTGTGCAGCCCTTCGTGGTGAGCGGCTCGAGCATGGCACCGGCCTTTGAGAGCGGAGATTATCTCCTCATTGACGAGCTCACGTACCGGTTCCGCGCGCCGGAGCGCGGCGAGGTGGTGGTGTTCCGGTACCAGAACAACCAATCAACCTATTTTATCAAGCGCATCATTGGGCTTCCTGGCGAGCGCGTGCGCATCAAGGACAGCCGGATTGAAGTGGCATCGGAGGGAGCCGCAGAACCAATCGCACTCAAGGAGTCCTACCTTCCTTCGGGTGTGGTAACCGGGGGTAATACGGAATATTCGCTCGGCGAAGGCGAGTACTTCGTGCTCGGCGATAACCGCTCATTTAGTTTCGATTCGCGGAATTGGGGGCTTCTCACACGGAGCAACATCATCGGTATCGCCCGCATGCGCCTGTGGCCCCTGCCTCAACTCACTGCGTTTGCGGCACCGCAGTACTAGATTGTACTGCAAAATCAGAAGCACGAAATCCTAAATCCTAAACAAATTCCAATGCGAGAAATCCCAATGACCCAAACCGTTTTGAATTTGGGACATTCGGATTTCGATATTGTTTAGAGTTTCGATATTCGAATTTAGGATTTATCTCACACTATGGTTGCGAAACCCAAAAAAAAAGAGGACAGGGAAATCCCGAAGACCCTCCAGGAACCGAAAGGCATGCACGACGTGCTTCCGGTGGACGAGGGGTATTGGAGCCGCATCGAGGGAGCGGCGCGCGAGCTTGCGGATGCGTACGGCTTCCGCCGCATTGATACTCCCATACTCGAATTCGCGGAGGTGTTCCGGAAAACGGAGGGGGAGGCGAGCGACGTATTTGCAAAGGAGATGTATACCCTGAAGACTCGCGGCGGGGACCTTTTGGCGCTTCGCCCCGAGCACACTCCTCCAGTCATGCGCGCCTATCTCGGGCACAGTTTGGGACGTCTGGGTCAGCCGCAAAAGCTTTTTTCGATGGGACCGGTATTCCGGCACGACAATCCCCAGTTCGGCCGGTACCGCCAGTTCACGCAGTTTGACTTCGACGTTATCGGAGGGTCGAACGACCCCATTTACGACGCGCAAGTTATTCTTCTCTTCCTGCGGTTATTTGCGATGCTCAAGGTAAAGGGCGTGGTGCTCAAACTGAACTCCATCGGCTGCCGCGTGTGCCAGCCGCTCTACCGGCGGCAGCTCGTGGCGTACTACCGGAATCACGAGAAGAAGCTTTGCCAGAACTGCATCCGCCGCGCCAAAACGAACCCGCTCCGCCTCTTGGACTGCAAGGAGCCCGGGTGTGCGGAACTCCGCGAGCATGCGCCGAATATGTTGGACAAGCTGTGCGCCACCTGCAGCACCCACTTCAAAGGAGTCCTCGAGTATATGGATGAGCTCAAGGTCTCGTACGTGCTTGAGAATACTCTGGTGCGGGGACTGGACTATTACAGCAGGACCGTGTTTGAGATTTTCACGGAGGGGGAAGGCAAGGAAGCCGGCGCGCTTGCGGGCGGAGGGCGCTACGACTACCTCGCGGAGTTTTTGGGGGGTCATGCAACGCCCGGCGTAGGGTGTGCCGCGTCCATCGAGCGCATCATTCCAGTGATGAAGGCGCAGGGAGTGGTGCCGCCGTCGAAGGCGCGCACGGCGGTATTTGTCGCGCACGCGGGGGACCTCGCGAAACGGAGGTCATTCCGCTTCGTTGAGGAACTTCGCCGGGCGGGCATCCATATCAAGGAGGCGCTCGCGAAGGAATCCCTCAAGGCACAGCTCAAATCCGCAGACCGGGAAGAGGCGCACCTCGCGCTCATTTTTGGGCAGAAGGAAATCTACGAAGGCACGGTGATTGTGCGCGATTTGAAGTCCGGCTTGCAGGAAACCGTCTCCTTGGATAGAATCGTCGAGGAAATCAAGAAACGGTTGCGCTAGGAGTAATCGCTAATAATGCGAATAGAGGCAAATAACGCAAATGGAGATTTTACTCGCATTATTTAATCCAGATTCGCATTATTCGCGAATACTCCATGTCTGATTGTCTCTTCTGCAAGATTGCCGCGCATGCAATTCCCGCGTACGTGATATACGAGGACGACGTTGCGCTTGCGTTTCTTGACATTCATCCGAAAGCGCCGGGGCACACCGTGGTGATTCCCAAGGTTCATGTGGCGGCGCTCGCCGGACTTGACGGCGGGCGAGTGGGACCGCTCTTCCTGGCGGTGCAGCGGGTCGCGCGGATGGCGCGCGAGCGGCTCCTCGCGGAGGGGCTTACCATCGGCATCAATGAGGGGCGCGCGAGCGGGCAGACGGTGGAGCATCTTCATGTCCACGTACTCCCGCGTTTTGAGAAGGACGGCGGGGGGTCCATTCACAGCGTGGTGGAAAACCCTCCTAAAGAGTCGCTTGAAGCAATGCAGAAAAAATTACGCCAATGATTGAGATAAAAAAGAAAGAGGGGGAAAGCGCAAGCGCCCTGTTTTTCCGCTTCTCGCGAAGAGTGAAGCGGAGCGGGGTGCTGAAGGAAGCGAAGTCGCGGCGGTTCCACGACCGGCCGACAAGCCGGGCGAAACGGCGCATCTCCGCGCTTCACCGGGAGGGGAAGAAACGGGAGATTGAGCGGATGAAGAAAGCCGGGATACTCTGAGCTGACATGCTGATACCTTATAACTGATAACTCGCGGCGAATGCCCACGCACCCCGTTCGTTATACGTTATTAGTCATTCGTTATAAGTATTTATGTTGAAGGATAAACTTGCCGAAGACTTGAAGTGTGCCATGAAGGCGGGCGATGCCGAGCGCGTGAGCACGCTTCGCATGCTCTCCGCGGCGCTCCAGAACCGGGCGATTGAGAAGCGCGGCACGGGGCAGGGGGCGGGACTTTCCGACGAGGATGTCCTCGCGGTGCTCGAAAAGGAAGCGAAAAAGCGGCGGGAGGCGGCGGAACTGTACCGGAAGGGCGGACGCAATGACCTTGCGGAGCATGAACTTCGTGAGGTGTCGCTCATCGCGGTGTACCTCCCGGTACAGGCGAGTGACGAAGAGATTCAGGAGGTGCTTGCGCGGCTTATAAGAGAAGGCGCGGGCGATTTCGCATCACTCATGAAAGGAGCGATGCGGGAGTTGAAGGGGAAAGCCGATGGGGCGCGCGTGGGGGCGCTCGCGAAAAAGGCGCTTGAGTCCCGTTAGAAACAGGTCGCGGTCATTTTGCACTCTTCGGCGAAACCTAATCTGTATGCCGGCTTTTGAAAAAAATTGGCGCGTTCTCGTGAGCAGCCGCGGTTTCTAACGGGATGAGGAAAGTGACGCACTTGCTTGAAAGCCGGGTGCGCGCGGCGGTGCGCCGGGCGCTCCGCGCGGCGGGGTACCCGCCGGACGCCGCGGAAGTTTTTTTTGCGGGAGACAGGGAGATGCGGGAACTCAAGCGTGTCACTGCGGTGGTCCGCCTGCCTGCCAGTACACATGGTGCTCGCCTGCCGCGAGGCACGGCGCGCGTGGTGGACGTTCTCGCATTCGAGGAACCGCGGGGATTTCCTCATCCCGAGCGTGCGGTGTTCCTTGGCGAGGTGTACGTGAATGTCGAGCGCTATGGGAATGAACCCGCGCGCCTCCTTGCGCTCACTGTGCACGGGCTCGCACACCTTCTCGGCTTTCGCCACGAGGGGCGGCGTGATACGATTGAGATGCGCCGCGCAGAGAAAGCGCTTCTTGAGAACGCGCGCGCACCACTCATTTTGCATCATGGCATCCTCATTCATCACCGCGCTCGATATTGGAACCGCCACTATCAGGGTTGCCGTGGCGGAGAACGTGCGCGGCAAGCCCGTGCTTCGTCTGGTGCACCGTGAAGAGTCGCGGGGCGTGCGGAAAGGCGCGATTGCGGATGTGACGGAGGCGTCGCATGCGGTAAGCAGAGTGCTTGCGGAGGTGCGCAAGGCCGCAAAGCCCGCGCTTAAGAATCTCTATTGCGCCATCGGCACGCCGCAGGCGAAAGTGCAGACATCGAGGGGCATCGTGGCGGTATCCCGGGCGGACACGGAGATTTACCAGGACGACGTCGAACGGGTTATTAAGGCGGCGCAGGCGGTCAATCTCTTGCCGAACCGCACCATCGTGCACAACGTCACGCGCGAGTTTATCGTGGACGGTGTGGGGGATATCGCGGACCCGCTGGGACTCTCCGGCTCGCGGCTTGAGGTGGTAAGTTTTGTGATTGACGTATTCGCCCCGCACGTGAAGAACCTTATGCGGGTGGTGGAGCTTGCGGGAGGCCGCATCAGCGGGCTTGTGTGGGCGCCGCTTGTCTCAAGCCGCGCGGCGCTCTCGCGCGCTCAAAAGGAGCTAGGGACGGTGCTTATTGACGTGGGTGCAGGGACGACGGGCATGACGGTGTACGAGGAAAACAAGCTCATCGGACTCGCGAAGTTCCCAGTGGGTTCGGGGAATGTCTCGAATGACCTTGCGGTGGGGCTCCGCGTGCCGGTGGATGCGGCGGAGGAGCTGAAGTTGAGTTACGGGTATGCGTGTGCGCGCGAGGTGTCCGGCAAGGAAATAATCGAGCTGCGGAAATTCGCTCCGGAAGCGAAGGGAACCACGTCGCGCCGGTACGTCGCCGAAATCATCGAGTCCCGCCTTGCGGAAATTCTGGAGTTTGCGCAGGAGGAGCTCAAGGCCATCGGCAGGGCGGGGAAGCTTCCCGGCGGCGCGGTGCTTGTCGGAGGCGGCGCGAAGATTCCCGGGTTCACCGAACTCGTGAAGCAGGAGCTCAAGCTTTCGGCGCAAGTGGGCGGCACGTCGCCTGGCGCATTCGCGCCGGGAAGCGGCGAGTTCTCCGGGTATTTCGAGGACCCCGAATTCGCAACCGTTTTGGGGCTGGTATTATGGGGCGCGGAGGAAGCGGAGTGGGAAGCCCGGCGTTCGCTCAAAAATTTCAAGTTTGAGCTGAAGTCCATTAAGGACCTTTTCCGGTACTTCTTGCCGTGACGGGGAAAGGGCGGTAGGATAGAGGCACATGAGCAAGGCACGGCGGAGCAAAAAGCGCGCGGCGAACGTGCCGCCGAAGGAGAAGCTGTTCGCTCCCATTGCGAACGTGAAGGTGGTGGGAATAGGGGGCGGAGGCACGAATGCGGTTTCCCGCATCAGCAGGGACTTTGTGCGGGGGGTGCAGTTTCTTGCGGTGAACACCGACCACCAGGACCTGGACCACGCCGAGGTGCGGCACAAGATTTACATCGGGAAAAATCTCACCCGCGGATTAGGCACGGGGATGAACCCGGATTTGGGGCGGCAGGCGGCGGAGGAAAACCGTACGGAGATTACGGAGGCGCTCCGCGGTTCCGACCTCATCTTCCTCACTGCCGGTTTCGGCGGAGGGACAGGGAGCGGCGGCGCGCCGGTGGTCGCGGAAATAGCGAAGCAGCTGGGCGCGCTCGTCGTTGCGGTGGTGACGAAGCCCTTCGGTTTCGAGGGGAGCCAGCGGGAGCGGATTGCGCAGGAAGCGGTGCTGAAGCTCAAGGACAAAGTGGACGCCTTGATAGTGGTGCCGAACGACAGGATTTTCAACATTATCAACAAAGACACGCCGCTCCTCAAGGCGTTCGAGGCGATTGACGATGTTCTGCGGAACGCCCTCAAAGGCGTGGTGGAGCTCGTGGTTGCCCCCGGCATTATCAATCTGGACTTCGCCGACGTGCGTAACATTCTCGAAGATGCGGGCTCTGCGATTGTGGGCGTGGGGCTCGCGTCGGGACCGGAGCGGGCGATGAATGCCGTGCAGAGCGCCTTGAACTCGCCGCTTCTTGAGACGAGCCCGGAGGGCGCGAAGCGGGTACTCCTCGGCATTTCCGGCTCGCGCGACCTCACGATGAACGAGATTAACGAAGCGGCGAAGATTGTGGCGCAGACGGCTGACCCCTCGGTGCGGCTTATCTTCGGCGCATATCACGACCGGCGCCTGAAGCCGAGACAGCTCAAAGTTACGCTCATCGCGGCGGGGTTCAACGGCGCCGCCGCATCGTCGCTCTTCGGCGGAGCGCCTTCCCCCGCGCGCCCGTCATTTTTTGAGGGATTCAAGCCGGCGGGCGCGCATGCGGCGGAGGAGCGCTCGCCTTCTCCCGCCGGCAGGCAGGGAATTCACGAGGAAGCCCAGCCCGGCAGGAAGACGGCGCCGGTTGCCGCAAGCGAGCGGATTGAGAAAAAGGAGAAACAGGAGCTCAAGACAGACGCACAGAAGAAGCCCGAGAAGCAGGAGGTGGACATTTGGGATATACCAACCTTCTTGCGGCGCCGCAAAAAATAGGGAGGGTACAGGGAAAGGTTTTTTGTCATTCCCGCGGAAGTGGGAATCCAGGAGTACGTTCTAGAGGAGCCGCTCCGATGACTCTTCTTCTATGCTGGGCCCCTCAAGCGCCGCGGGTTCTACGCCGATACTCTCGCCGCTGATTTTAAGCACGTCCTTGTCAATCTTGCCGAACTCCTTGTGGGCGTGGTTGTACGCGCTCACGGTGGTCGTAAGGTTTTTCCCCACTTTTACGAAATATTCTTCGTACGTGACGAGGTGTTTCCGGAGGTTATCTACCTGTTTGATGATGTCCTTCGCCTGCTCCGAAATTTTCTGGTTGCGAAGGCCTTGGAGCACGGTTTGGAGATAGGCGAGGAATGAGGTAGGCGAGACGATAATTACTTTTTTCTGGAAGGCGTACGCGATGAGGTTCTTGTCCTCCGCGGCGCTTCCTACTTTGTTGATGAGAAGGTCGTAGTAAATCGCCTCCGAGGGGATGAACATGAACGCGAAGTCCATCGTGTTCTCCTCGGGCTTTACATACTTCGCGGTCTCGTCAATGCGGAGCTTGATGTCCGCAACGAACGCGGCTTCGTATTTTTTCCGCTCGAGCGGTTCGGTGGCGGAGGCCCAGCGGTTATAGTTTTCCAAACTGAACTTTGAATCAATCGGGATGATGCGCTTGTCGGTCAACACCACCGCGTCCACGATAACCCCGTTCTTGAAGGGATACTGCATTTGATAGCGCCCGGGCGGCAGGACGTTTTTCAACACGGTTTCAAGGTAATACTCGCCCAGAATGCCGCGCTGTTTTGGGTTGGTGAGCGTGTCCTGCAATTTTTTGATTTGCTCGTTCATGGCGAGCGAGGCCCGCGCCGCCTCATCCACCCGCGTCAGTTTTTCCGTGACGTCGCTGATAATTTTTGCGCTCTGCCGCGTCACTTCGCTCACGGTGTGCTTGGATTCGTTCGCGACTTGTCCGAGTTTCGCTTCGAGCGTCCGCGAGAGGTCATGGAGCTGATTCTGGAGAAGGACGAGCGACTGGTCGGGCTTTGGCTCTTTCGGCGCGAGGAGCGCGCGGAGATAGAAAATCCCGATGACAAGCGCGACGAGAATGAGGATGAGGAAAGTGAGTTCCATGCGGTTATTATACCCCAGAAAACAAAAGGCGCTCCGGAGAGCGCGTTCTGCTGATTTGAATTCGACGTTCTATTGGATGGTAGGCATTGGGTTGTTCATCGCGATCCGGGATACCTCGGTGAGTACATAGATGTATGATACCACCATCATCCCGATGCCGACTTGCAGTGACCATGGAAAGGCACGGGCGGCACTTTTTCTCATGCAATGGTATATAACAAGCGCGTATCCTCCGAACGAGCCGACGATCGTGAGACCAAGGGACGTAGTGAGGTGATCCGGGTTCGCGAAGTGCTGGATCATGATGGGGGTGAGGGAGGCGACAGCACCCATGATTAACAAGAAAGTGACCATCCTTTTTGATTTCGACGCTTGCCCCTGTGCGAAAGCAAGTGTTCCTCCAACGAGGAAACATATGCCGATGACTATTCCGATTAAGACGACGTTTGTGTTCATTTGGGAATAATTTATTTCCAAAACCCAAACCACCTTGTCATTGCGCGATACAATTTCGCGCATTGCCGTGGTGCAGTTTCCCGAATTCCCTTTTGAATTAGAATGCATCGGCGCAATACTTTCATAAAAACCATGAACAAAAACATTCGCGCACTTCAGCCGCAGCGATCGTGATGAGATAGCGTTGCTGCGGAAGAAAGGGTATGTATACAAAGACATCGGCGT
>JACPLI010000023.1 GCA_016186635.1 Candidatus Liptonbacteria bacterium
GGCAGCACGTCCCGCAGGCACCTCGAGGACGAAGAAGCGGACGAGGCGCAGCACATCCCGATTCCCGAGACGGCTTCCTTTGATGAGTTTGCGGGGCACGAGTTAAGCATAGAAAAGGTCAAACATCTGTACTAGTCCCTTGTTTATTTATCCCATCCAAACTCGGAGTACGGAATTTTGTTTGCAAAATTGTGAAGCGCGTGCCGGATATAAGGGATGGTGTTTTCCGGCAATTTGTCTAACGGAAACCAGCTCAAGTCGTCGCACTTATTCGGTTCCATATTCTCGACCTCGCCGCCCACACGTGATGCAGTGAAAAAGAAATCAATGCGTTCATGGTCGCCGCAGGAACGGTGCATTGTGAGCGCGAGATGCAAATCGTCCGGCGCTATCTGAACTCCCAACTCTTCCAACACTTCCCGCACCAATGCTTCCCGCATCGTTTCCCCTGCCTCGGCATGCCCCGACGGCAAGCCGTAGTTTCCATCCTCATAGCCCGTTTGGAATCTCCGCAAAAGCAAAATCTTCCCGTCTTTTACGAGGATGAGATATACGGAAGGAATCAATTTAAAACGCTCACTACTGTTGCTCATAAAGTTCTATTTGAATCCCATCCGGGTCGCTTAGAAAACAATACCTACTCCCGCTCGCGCCCAATTTCAGTTCGGATATTTTCATTCTACTCTTTAACTCCTCGTATAAAGAGCCCAAATCCGTAACCGCAAATGCAATATGGCGCAACCCTCTAATTTTGAGACTGAAAGATTGTCTTTCGGCGCGATTCCATCTTCAAACTCCCAAATCTCGAGCCGCGTGTCGCCCAACTTGAGCATCGCGGCTTTTCCCTTCAAATCCTCGCGCACAAACCTTTTCTCCTCCTCAAAACCAAACTCCTTATAAAAACCAATGGAGCGCTCGATGTTTTCGACGCTTATTGCTATGTGATGGAATCCGTGTATCATTTTATTTACTTTCACCATTTTGGAGTATTGACATATTTTACTGGCTTGTTACACTGGAAACGTTAAACCTCTCCCCGCTTCGGCGGGGGGATTCTTTTTACCTCCTTATTTCCCATGGCAGTGTTTATACTTTTTCGGTCGTCCGTCTTCGTGTTTCGCTCCGCACGGGCACGGGTCATTTCTTCCAACCTTTTGGTTAGCTATTAGTTTATAGCCATTAGAACTTAGTGACGACTGTGCGGCACTAGGCTCTACGCGATTAGCGCTTTGCGATTGGCTATTTGCCGCCTTTGCCATCCTGAAAATGTTCAAGAATATCCACGCATTGAAATTCGTCCAAAAGCCCCGAAAAAGCCGGTGTGCTTCGTGGCGGTATTCGACGAGCGGGTCGCGCTGGCCGTACGCGCGAAGCCCGATGGATTCCATAAGTGCCTCAAGGTCTTCAAGGTGGTTCATCCAGAGGAGGTCGAGGATGCTTAAAACGCGGGCGGGAGTCTGGGGGTCGTTCACTGCTTCAGCACTTTGCGTTTCGAGTAATTCCTTAAGTGATGCGTAATTGGCAACTGATAATTGGTAATTTGGCGATACAAGCCCGGCCTCTTCTAGAGATTTTTTCAAAGCTTCTTTCACGTCGTCCGGAAATGCCGCGTCCTCGGCAAACCCTTGCGGGAGCAGGACACTGGCATGCACACTCGCTGATTCAAGAATAAAATTGCGCAAGTCGTCTTTATTCACACTCCCAAGAATTTCCTGCCGCCGCTTATACACCGCCGTGCGCTGTTTGTTCAGCACGTCGTCGTACTCCAAAAGATGCTTCCGCATATCGAAGTTCGCGCCCTCCACCTTCGCCTGCGCCTGCGCGACGGCTTTGGACACGATTCCCGCCTCAATCGGCTGGTCCTCCGGCACATCGAACCGCGTCATCAAGTTTTTGATCATGCCGCCGCCAAAAATCCTCAGAAGGTCGTCTTCGAGCGAAAGGTAGAACCGCGAGGAACCCGGGTCTCCCTGCCGTCCCGAACGCCCGCGGAGCTGGTTGTCTATCCGGCGCGCTTCATGCCGCTCGGTGCCGATGACGTGCAAGCCGCCTGCTTCTCGAACCCTTCGACTTCGCTCAGGGTCTTGGGGGTTTCCCCCCAAGATGATGTCCACGCCGCGCCCCGCCATGTTCGTCGCCACCGTCACGGCGCCCGGCTTCCCTGCTTGGGCGATAATCGCGCCCTCGCGCTCGTTGTTCTTCGCGTTCAAGACCTCGTGCGGAATATACGCCCTGCTCAAGAGTGCATCCAAGAGTTCGTTCTTCGCAATCGAGGTCGTGCCCACCAAAACCGGTTGACCCTTCTCGTGTGCCGTCTTAATGTCCTGTACCACCGCATTCCAGCGCGCCTCCGCGGTCTTGTAAATGAAATCTGCCTCGTCTTTGCGCACGCACGGCTTGTTCGGAGGGATACTTACCACCTCGACGCCGTACACCTTATGAAACTCTTCTGCGGAAGTCTGCGCCGTGCCCGTCATTCCCGAGAGTTTTTTATAAAGCCGGAAATAGTTCTGAATCGAAACTCGCGCGTAGGTCTTTGACTCCTGCTGGACCACCACGCCCTCTTTCGCCTCAATCGCCTGATGGAGTCCCCCGCTGTAGCGCCTGCCGTGCAAAAGCCGCCCCGTGAATTCGTCCACAAGCACGATTTCCCCGTTTTTCACCACGTAATCCTTGTCGCGGTGAAAGAGCGCCTTCGCCTTCAAGCTTTCCTCAAGGTAATGCACGAGCCGCAAATTTTTTGGTCCGTAAAGGTCCTGTGCGCCAAGCATTTTTTCCACCTTCTCGATGCCCTCGTTCGTGATGCTCACCGCCCGGAACTTCTCGTCCACCGTGTAATGCTTCTCCTTCTCCAAATCCCGCACGACGCGCATGAACGTCTTATAAAATTCGCTCGATTCCGTATCCGGCGCGGCAATGATGAGCGGCGTCCGCGCCTCGTCAATTAAAATACTATCCACCTCGTCAATAATCGCGTATGCATGCCCGCCCCGCGCCGTCTGCACCTGCTGGGTAAGCCCGTACGCGAGGTTGTCGCGGAGGTAATCGAAACCGAATTCATGGTTCGTGCCGTACGTGATGTCTGCAAGATACGCCTCCCTCCGCGAGATGGGCTTCAAAAACTCCTGCTGGACCATAAAACTTCCCGTCGTGTCCCGCTCTTTATCCAACAACGCGGATTCTCGCGGATTATCAGCGCGAATCTGCGCGGATTTTTCATCGGCGTTGATCTGCGTGTAGGAAGGATCGTAGAGATAGGCGGCGTTGGGCACGAGACACGCTACGGAGAGTCCCAGCGCTCGGTAAATCTGCCCCATCCACACGGCGTCACGCCGCGCAAGGTATTCGTTCACCGTGACGACATGCACGCCTCCGCCAGCTGGCGGACCCGCGAGTGCGTTCAGATATGCGGGCGCGACCGCCGCGAGCGTCTTTCCTTCCCCTGTCATCATCTCGGCGATGCCTCCCTCGTGAAGCACGATGCCGCCCATAAGCTGGACGTCGTAAGGACGCTGGTTTAAGGTGCGCCGCGCCGCCTCCCGCACCAACGCAAATGCCCGAGGGAGAATTTCATCAAGCGAAGTTCCAGATTGTGCCCCTGCCTCGAGCGCTTGGCTTTCCTTGAGAAGTTCTGCCGCAGAGAGTCTTTCGATTTCGGTTTCGAGCGCGGTAATTGCCGACGCGCGCGCGCGAAGCGAGGCAAGGCGCCGCCCCGCGAAAATGTTTTTTACGAGTGAAAGCATTTCATTTTAAGAACCCTACCACTATACCTTGATACTCCGTTTTCTTCCACACTTACCCATTCGTGCGAATGGGTAAGTGTGATGCAAACAGAAGAACCGCAAAAGAAAAGGGTTGATTACAGAAGAGAAATAATTCGCTGCACTGCTGGGACGTGGGACGCAGCAAGACGATAGAACGCCTGCGAACTTCGCTGCTCTCGCTCCACGATATCTCGTCCGTGAAGCACCGCGAGATGCCGAGAAGTTGATTTGAACGAGAGGTGAATCTCTTGCGCGACATCTCCCACCGAGGATTCCCCCGTGTTCTTGAGATACTTAAGAATCGCGAGCCGCCTCCTATTTGCAAGCGCCTTCAGTGATTTCTCCATTTCCCTCATAGTGTTATCCTACCACATTCTCTCATTCGTGCGAATGAGAGAATGTGGGTTCAAACCTAAATAGTACGTGTCTTATATACCATGCACTACTTCCTCATTGACCCATTCGCACGAATGGGTCAATGAGGAAGGTTCCTAAAGAGAACGCATACCGCGAGAAATGCGCGCTCGCGCATCACTTCCGCACTCCTTCTTTCCGGGGCTTCTCCACGAACTTCGTCTTATACTTCTTGATTTCGATTTCTAGTGTATGCCGCAAGCGGTCCACCGCGACGCGCACGTCTTCGGCGCACTCTTCCGCGCGCACAAGCTCCTTCGGCAAGCGAAGATTCGCCTCGGCGCGGAATATCTCCCCCTTCTTGTGATGCTCCGTCGTTTTTGCGATTTCCACGCGCAATTCAATGCCGCCTTCCGCATCAAACCGCTTCACGAACTTTTGCAAGGTCCCCAGCTTTTTCTCCACAAACGACTTTAGGGCAGGAGTCCACTCGAAACCGGTTGCTTTAAGATTGAGGTGCATAACTTTATCTTACTATACATCCGAAGCCCCGCCAAAACTTCACCCGTACCCGCCTCATAGTATCTGGACTTCCGGTTCGAGTAATATGCCGAATTTCTTTTTCACTGCACGCTGCACCCGCGCGATGAGCTTTTTCACGTCGGCTGCCCGGGCGTTCCTCCGGTTCACGATGAAATTCGGGTGCTTCGGGGAAACCTCCGCGCCGCCGACGCGCACACCCTTCATTCCGGCTTCGGAGATAAGGTACGCCGCGGGCACCACGGGAAACGGGTCTTTCTTAATCACATGCGCAACGCGAGGGAGAATCCGCCTCGGGACCTCGCGCACATCTACATTCTTGAAGATACTCCCCACGTTTGGAAACTCGAGCGGATGTCGCGCTTTTCGATAGGAAATTTTCTCT
Organism: Candidatus Liptonbacteria bacterium; assembly: GCA_016186635.1. Taxonomy (GTDB): domain Bacteria; phylum Patescibacteriota; class Minisyncoccia; order UBA6257; family 2-01-FULL-56-20; genus VGJV01. Next base: position 5,044 of record JACPLI010000023.1, read on the forward strand.
TCGGTGCTCTTTCGGATCGCCGACACATCTCCTCTTCGAAGCTCAAACACCGCTTCGAGGACAATCTCCTCCCCCATCCTCTTTTTGAAAATGCTCGAGCGGTAACCGAAGCGGCACGCCCTTCGCACGCGTTCGAGTGTTCGAAGTGTTCGAATGTTTAAGGACTTCACGCGAGCGATGGAATCCTTGATTTCGCCGCCGAACGCCCCCGCGTTCCCGCGAATGGCGCCCCCGACCGTCCCCGGCAATCCCCCCGCCCATTCAAGTCCCGAGAGACCGCGCCTCGCCGCGAACGCGACAAGGCGGCGCATCGGCACTCCCGCGCCTGCATGAATCCGGGTTCCTTTCGCGGAAAGCCAAGTGAACGCCGGACGCACCACAAGCCCGTCGAACCCCTTGTCGTGCACGAGAAGATTCGTACCCTCTCCTACGACAAATACTTTGAGCTTCTCCGTATACGCCTTTTGGAGCGCGGCTTTAAGCGCAGCGATATTTTTCGCCTGAAAAAAATAGCGGGCACGGCCGCCTATCTTGTACGCCACATGCCCGGCAAGGGAAACATTTTTTTGGAAACGAATCATTTCACCGAAATGGAACGGCCGGTGGTGACCTCCGATATCTGTTTGATATTGAATGAGTGCTCGCCGACCGTTCCATGAACATCATACCAAAAACGCCACTATTAATGAAAATCCCGCCCCTCTACGGTCGTCGCTCCACTCCTCCTTAGAAACCCACGGTTTCTAACATCCGCTCCGCGGTTTTCCTCCACGGGAGGAACCTCATACTTTCCTCCCGGCCCCTCTTTCGCCGCAAGGGAACGGAAACCAAAAGCCCCCTTGCGGGGGCCTGTGGCCAAACAGATGGATGGGACATACCTTAGTCGATATCATCGTTAAGGTATACTCACACTCACTCGGGAGTATTATAGCAGAACAAGCACTAGAAAGTCAAGCGTAGGAGTAATCGCGCCTGCCTGCCGGCAGGCAGGAATAATGCGAATGTGGGTTCAATAACGCGAATCCACTATCGCGGGTCTATCGAACCATTCGCATTATTTGCCGACAATTCGCGATATTAGCGATTACTCCCGCGAAACACCCAAAATTTGTATCCCAAAAAATTGAGCAGGAAAGACGCGGCGACGCCCGCAAGCCCGCCCACATTCGCCCATTGCTCCTTTGAAACCGCCTCGGGCGCTCCCATAAGGTTCACCACGAGCGAGGCAACCGCGACATTCAACACCCACCCTGCAACCGCCACGCCGTAAAACTTCGCCGCCTCGGCGGAAGTCGCGGGCTCGCGTGCATTGAATGTCCAATACTTATTCCACACAAAGCTGTTCGTCGTGGCGACAAGGAACGAAAATGCTTTCATCGCGGAATACCCCGCTCCCGCCGCGATGCCGGCCGCGAGAATCATAAGGTTCAAAATCCCCAAATCAATCAGAGTGTTCAGCGTCCCCACCGCGCCGAACTTTGCAAACTGATACAGCGCGGGCATGCGCTTCCCCAAAAGGTGCGCCACGAAAAGTGCGAATGGCGCGAAGAGGAAGCAGCCAACAATAACCCCCGCGCGGAGCGCGGGGGTTGTCTCTTGCGCCACGTTCGTGAGCACGGGCTGGGCAAGAAGCCCAATCGCGAGTCCAATGACCGTCACTATCGCCAGATCGCTACGGTGCATCTCAATTCGCGTTATTGAATCCAGATTCGCATTATTTGCGATTACTCCTTAGCGGATTTCGTACGTGACGTTCACGTTCAGCTTCACTTCGTTTGTCCCCGGTTGAATGCTCGGCACCACCGGCGCCGCCGGACCGGCTCCAAGGCCAACTTTCTCGGCAACAGCCGCGTAGTACGGAATCGGTCCCTGGGAGTACTCGGATGCGGTGATGACATTCCCGAGTACCACTCCTGCCGCCCCTGCAATCTCCCGCGCCTTTGCTTCCGCTTTCCGAAACGCATCCTCGCGGGCTTCGCGCAAGTACCGCTCCGGATTCTCCACGGTGAAATTCACGCCCCCGATTTGGTTCACGCCAAGCGGCGTGAGCCCCGCGATAACCGTCGCCACCTTTTCAAGATTCCGCACCTTAATCGTCAAGGTCTGCGTAAGCGTATAGCCGGTGATGAAATTCCGCTGGAGCGTGCGGTCATAGCGGTAATCCGGAGCAAGCGAGTACGCGGTGGTTTTCATGTCTTCCTCCGCAATTCCTTCGCCCTTCACAAATTTCGCAACCGCATTCATCTTCTGATTGTTGCTCTCCGAAAGCTCGTCGGGATTTTTCCCCTGCGACACCACCGAGAATGAGAGCTCCGCGATATCCGGCGCCGCGAGCGTTTTTCCTTCCGCCGAAACCGCAATCGTCCGTACCGGCGCAAACGACCTTCCCCACTTCCCCACTGCGGGCATCGCAAAAACCACCGCGCCCACGACCCACACCACCAGAAGCACATCAAGCAATATCCAGAAATACAACTTTGCTCTTGTTTCGTGCATAAGAATAGGTTTTAGTTTTTAGGTTCTAGGTTTTAGAAATGACCTTTGCTGTTATTCCTTGTTCCATGTCCCTTGTTACTTGTCGCTCATGCTACCATACTTCTCCGCTGCCTTCAAAATTCCCAAGAACTCCTTTGGCTTCAGGCTCGCGCCGCCGACAAGCGCGCCGCCGATTTCGGGCTCGCGCAAGAACGAACCGGCGTTCTTCGCGTTCACCGAGCCACCGTAGAGCACTCTGGAATATAGAATATGGAATATGGAATTGAGAATAGACTTGATGAATGCAATCATTTCGACGGCGTTTTTGGGGTCGTCCGCGGTGTGGGTAGAATCTCCCCCGCTGATTGCCCACACCGGCTCGTACGTCACTACCAAATTCTTGATACTTGATTCTTGATACTTGATACCTTGCAAGTCTTCCCTAAGCTGCCGCTCGACAAATCGCTTCGCGGCGTCAATTCCCTTGCGGCGCACTTCCTTCGACTCCCCCACGCAGAGAATTACGCGGAGCCCCGCCTTGAGCGCGGCGAGCACTTTCTTATTCACCATCGCGTCGGTCTCGCCAAGGTGCCTGCGCCGCTCGGAGTGCCCGATGATGGCGTAGTCCACGCCTGAATTTTTGAGCATCGCCGCAGAAATCTCTCCCGTGAAAGCACCACCGCTCTCCCAAAACACATCTTGCGCTCCAAACTTCACCTTCCCCGTCGACTCATGCGACATATCGGTAAGCCACACGAAAGGCGGGCAAAGCACCACATCCACTTTCTTGGGAGAAGACTTGATAACCGCCTCTGCCAACTGCTCCGCCTCCTTGTATGTAGGAGGGTTCATCTTCCAGTTGGCGATGATAAGTTTTTTATCGGGCATACTAGGATTTTAGCACATTACCTCACATACTTGATTTATTTATATGATTGTTGTATAAGGTGAAAACGATATTTTCTTTAACAACTAACCCTGGAGGGAATCATGAAAGCAAAGCGAAGAGCGAGCGAGAAAGCCCTTTTGCCTCAAGACCAAATCTTACAACCTGAGCGGATATTGGAAGTAACGGGGCTGCAACACGATCTGATCCGCAAGGTAGCGAGAACGCTCACCGATAGGGACAAGGTCATCGTCGTTGCTGCACAACAGCTCGCACGGGACCGCTATGAAAACGGGAGGCACCACCTCGCCGCATGCGGCTGGGGAAAATACCAAGCGGAGCATTACTCCGCGCTCCAAATTAATTGCAAACGGGCGCGCGAGGCATCCGTGTGCGCGGAAGCGGGAGTCCTTATCGCGGCAAGCATGAAAGGAGACGAAGTGCTCACCATCGTCACCTTTCACGGGAATCACGTGCACAACGGAAAGCATGGGCCATATGTGGTGCCGCCCTGCTCGCTCTGCGCCGCGCGCCTCCGGCGCTTTGCGCCGAACTGCGAAGTCATCATCGAATTCGAGGGTGACTTGGTGAAGATTCCTCAGACCGCATTCATGTTGATTCCGTATCCTATGATCGACCTCGAATAAACAAGCCCGCCCGCGCAGAAACCTGCCTCCGGCGGGTTTTCTGTTTTTATTTATCCTACTTAAAACGGTGCAGTTTCAGAAAATTCAAGCCTTGCAATGATATAGCATACTTGCTATATTTACAGAAAGGTCGAATACACTCTAACTTCCTTAATGTTATTAAAGATACTAAGGGATGCTTCAAATTTTATCGAAACACTTTCGGATACCGATGCAGCAAAGATACTCGCCCACCTCAATTCCCTTGAACACAAACGTCTTGAGGCATTACAAATTAAGACTCTGCACAAAAAGATTAAAGAACTGATAGTTTTTCCTTATCGAATCGTATTCTTTGAGATAGATGGGCTCGCTTACGTGACCGACATATTTAGGAAGAAAAGTCAGAAAACCCCGCCGAGGATTATCGAAAGAGCGGTAAAGATTTATCAAAGCATCATTAAGTAATAACTCATAGGGCTAGCTATGAAAAAAAACGAAGCTAAAAGAACAACTAAAAAAGATTTTGTTTCTCTCTCTGCGATTATTGCGCGAAGGTCAAAGAGTGAGCGTTTTCGGAGTGCGTTCTCTGAAGAAGATGCTCGGCTTAAGCTTGCGTCCGAACTTAAAGTTCTTCGGAGGGAAAAAAGGATGACTCAAGAAGAGGTAGCCGCGAAAGCCGAGATGCCGCAATCAGTAATTGCTCGCATCGAATCGGGAACGCATAATTTCTCGCTTACTACTCTCCATAGAATCGCCGAAGTGTTCGATAAGGAAATAGGGTTTGTGGAGCACACTCAAAACCGCCGATAAGGCGGTTTTGAGTTTCCGGTAACCTCGACCCCGCATGAAAAGTAAGCTATTATATTTTCTGTTTGAAGGCCCCATCGTCTAGTGGCCTAGGACACTGCGTTCTCAGCGCAGGAACAGGGGTTCGATTCCCCTTGGGGCTACGAGCGAAGCGAGGAGACCAAAACACCACACGCATGTGTGGTGTTTTGGGAATCGAACGGGAAAGGGGTCGGGGAAACGGGAGTTTCCCCGTGGCGGAAATGTTAAAACCGCTGGGTTTTAAGGAGCGGAGCGACGTGAGCTTCCCCTTGGGGCTACCAAATCATCTTTTTCAGAGTTTGATTCCTGATTAACCTTGTAGATTAGGGTTGATTTGATTGCTTTACACCACCTTTATCCCCTCCACCACTTCCTCAAGGTGCATCGCGTGCGAGCCCTTCACAAGCACGAGGTCGCCTTTTTGAATAAGGTCGTGCACCGGCTTCGCGGCGTCCTCCGCAGTATCAAAGCTCATGACGCGCTCCCGCGCGAGCCCCGCGCGGATTGCGCCGTCTGCGATGAACTTTCCGCGCAAACCAACCGTGACGAGCACATTCGCGCATGCTGCGGCAAGCCGCCCGACATGCTCATGCGCGGGAATCGCGAACGAGCCGATTTCGAGCATGTCGCCAAGCACCGCGACTTTCCGCGCCGCCGGGAGGTCGCGGAGCGTCTCCAAGGCGCTTTGCATGGAGAGCGGGCTCGCGTTGTAGGAATCGTCCAAGAGAGAGGAATCCTTCACTCCCTTGTGCAAATCGAGCCGCCCGCGCGCGGGAATATACCCGGCAAGCGCCTCGGAAATCCGGACGAGGTTCATCCCGAACGCGAGCCCTACCGCCGCCGCCGCCGCAGCGGCGTATGCGTGCGCCCGCCCAAACACATTGTCGAGCCGCACCGGCACGAAACTGCCCCCGCGCCCGATTTTGCATGAAATGCCCGCCGGCTTCCCGTCGAGTATCCTGTGTTCGAACCTTGCAAGCTCGACTTCGGCGCCTTTCTCGAACCCATAGGTAAGCACGTGCGCGCGCGTGCGGCTTTTCTGCGCTCGCACCGTCTCATCGTCGTAGTTCAAAACTGCGAATCCCGCCGCCGGAAGGCACTCGATGAGCCGCGCTTTCTCGCGTGCCACCTCCTCCGGGCTCGCATAGAACTCCACGTGCACCGGCACCTCGCCGATTGCGGTGAGCACGCTCACGCTCGGGCGCGCAATCGAAAGAAGTTCTTTGATATCCCCCGGTTTGTCCGCGCCGTACTCGAGCACAAGCACCTCCGGGTAACTCCGCTTCGGAAGAAACAAAAGCCGCATGGCGCCGCCGCAGAGCACCCTGCACCAGAAAATTGCTTTCTTCACAAACTGACCCGGAGGGGCTTCCCTGCTCACTAGGTTCGCATGGCGCTCATCCCAGTCCCCCAAAATCGCAATGGGGAGTCCGAGGTCATTATTCAAGTTTCCCGGCGCCGCACGCACGCGCCGGTCCGCGCCGAGCACCGACGCAATCGCAAGCTTCGCGGACGTTTTCCCGACGCTTCCCGTAACACCCACAATGCCTGGCTCAAACCGCCAAAGCGTGAGCCGCGCGAGCTGTTTTAGTTTCCACCCTAGCATTTTCCGAAATAAATTTCGCATGAAAATTCACTATAACCATAACGATGACGATAACATCGGATTCTTCGCCGTCATAGTCATTGTCATAGTCATAGTCATTGTTTTTCTAATCTGTCCGGCGGAATGTTGTAATAGTTCAAAAGAAATTGCGCAAGGTTCTGGAAGGAAGGCACGACGGAGAACCCCGCGAGCGGCGCATCGGGCGGCTGGTCCAGTTTGATGAGAATGATGAAGCGGGGAGCGGTTGCGGGTCCGAATCCGACATACGTGTTGATAACATTGTCGGTGTACCCGCCCTTTTTGAAATCCGGGACAAATGCGGTGCCCGTTTTCCCCGCAATTGCGTAGCCGCTCACGCCCGCGACGGCGGCGGTGTCCACCGCGGCAACCATCATCTGCGTCACTTGCTTCGCCGCAGACTCGCTCACCACGCGGCGCACGACCTGCGGCTCAAGCCGCGCGTCAAGGTACGGGCGCATGAGGTTCCCCCCGTTCGCGATGGCGCCTACCGCCTGCACCAGCCCGAGCGGCGTTACCGCGACTCCCTGCCCGTAGGATGCGGTTGCAAACGCAATGTCGCGCACCCCCCGCTCGAGGAGCGGGCGCACACTGCCCTTGAGTTCCCCCGGAAGGGTGATGCCCGTCTTCTCCGCCAACCCGAAACGCTTGAGATACTCAAGAAACGCCGCGTTTCCCAATTTCTGCTCCACAAACACCGCTCCGGTGTTCAGCGAATGCTTCAGCACGTACTCCATTGAAACCTTCCCGTGCCCGCCGCGCACGTCGTAGTCGAAGTTCTTGATAGTGTAGCCGTTCATAGTGAGCATTCCCCGGTCGGTGTACGTCGTCTCCGGCGTGACGGCTCCCGCATCAACCGCGCTCACCATCGTAATAACTTTGAGGACTGAGCCGGGCTCATATATCTTCTGAACCGCAGGGTTTGCGAGATTTTCAAGCGGGAAGCGGCCGTAGGAATTCGGGTCAAACGCGGGGAAACTCGCCATCGCAAGGACCTTCCCCGTCTTCGGCTCTTCGACAATGACCGTTCCGCCCTGCGCGCGATAGTTTGCAACAAGGTCCTTGAGCGTGCGCTCCGCTTCGAACTGAACCGTGGGGTCAAGCGTGAGCACCGCGTCGCTCCCCGCCTGCGGCGCGATGAACGTGCCGTTCACGCTGGTCCCCGCCGTCCCCCGCAGCTCGCCGTCGTAGAATTTTTCGATTCCATAGTTGCCCCGCTCCCCTTCGCCGCCGCCGGGACCCACAAACCCGACTACCTGCGCGCCCAATGCGCCGTTGGGATAATACCTCCCCGGCATGGTATCCGCGTAAATCCCTTTGACATTCAAGTCCTCCACCGCCTGCACCACTGCCTCATCCGCCCGTTTCACGAGAAGCTGATAGAGACTGTTTGGCTGGGAAAACTTCGCGCGCAGTTCGTCTGCGGAAAAAGGAAGGGTGCCGGCAAGCGTGTGCGCTGCCTCCTCCGCGTCTTCAATCGCTTTGGGGGCCGCATAAATAACAGGAAATTCTTTATTGAGCGCGACGGGAAAACGCGTGCCGTCCTTGCCGGTAAAGTAGATAAGCCCGCGCGGCGCATCGAGCGCGACCGCAGCGCGGTACTGCGACTGCGCGCGCGCAAGGAAGTGCTCCCCGCGCACGAGTTGGAGGTCGTACAAACGGACCACCAAGGCGAGATACCCAAGCGTGACTCCTGCAATTATTGTCCAGAAGCGAGATGCCATTGCGCGTCCACCGTGAGATACGCCGGATGTTTCTCCCGGATAAGCGACCGCGATTCTGCAAATGCGGTGAGGTGCGCCGCGTCAAAGAGCGTGAGAAGTTCGCTCTTAAGCTTCGCATTCCGCGCCTCCTGCTGCTGAAGCCTGCTCGCGAACGCGCTCACGCTCCGCTCAACGTTGATAAAGCGGTTGTACGCGACCACCAGCGACGAGGCGCCGGCGACCATTCCAAATATCATGCACACAAGCACGATGGTAAGAATGCTTTTTTTGTTGTGAGGTTTGATGAAAGTCATGAGTTTGAACGCGTAATTGAGAAACTAAGTAATTGAGTAATCGGAAAGATATGATGAAAATTACTTAATTACCTAGTTGCTAATTACGTTCTCATTACTGCTGCCCTTAGTTTCGCCGAACGGCTCCGGGGATTTGCCGCAATTTCCCCTGCGGAGGCGGTCACCGGCTTTTTGGTAACGATTTCAAGAATTCCCTTCTGCGCCATGTCACGGAATGCGTGCTTTACAATTCGGTCTTCGAGCGAATGAAACGTGAGAATCACTGCGCGCCCCCCTGATGCGAGAATTTCCGGCAGTCCGGCGAGCACCAGCTTCACGTTGCCCAATTCGTCGTTCGCATATATCCGCAATGCCTGGAACGTGCGCGTAGCGGGATGAATCCTTCCCCGCTCATATCCTTTCGGCACCGCATCGGGCACTATCTGCGCGAGCTCTCCGGTTGTCCCGATGGGATGTTTTTTTAATCGTTCCTTAATCGCTTTCGCAATCCTCGGCGCATATCGCTCCTCGCCATACTCGCGGAGAATCTTCACGAGTTCTTCTTCGCTCAATTCCCGCAGGAGTTTTGAAACCGGCGTTGCCGCGCCGTCATAGGTCATCGTGAGGGGCTGGTTTTTCTCAAAGCTGAATCCCCTTTTCGATTCGAGCTGTTCCGAGGAAAACCCGAGGTCAAGGAGCAATCCGTCAGCTCTCGGCAACTTTCGCTCCGCAAGAATCGCTGGAAGTTCGGCGTAGTTGCCGTGAACGAGCTGCACACTCGAGGAATTTGGAATATGGAATGTGGAATTTTGAATCAGACGCTCATCCCAATCAATCCCTAACAATCTTCCATTTGGCTTGATTCGCTCGAAGATAGCTCGCGCATGTCCCCCGCCGTCCACCGTCCCGTCAATTACGAACTTCCCCGGCGCAAGTGCCAGATAGTGCAAGACCTCTTCTAAAAGAACGGGGATGTGATTCATGACTTATGACCGATGACTTATGACTAATAACCTTGCATGCCCGTCATAAGTTATTAGTCATTAGTCATCTGTCGTTATATTCCAAGCTCTCCCAGCTTCTCCGCAATCTCTTCCGACGCCCCCTCCGTCTTCCGCTTGTATTCAGCCCATCGGGAGCTATCCCAAATTTCTGCTCTGCTTGCGAGCCCCGCGAACGTTACCTCCTTCGCAAGCCCCGCGTACTTCCGCAAATAGTCCGGAATCAAGATGCGGCCCTGGTTGTCGAGCGAGACCTCCATCGCCCCCGCGAGCATCAAACGCACAAATGCCCGCGAGTTCGCCTGGGCGAGCGGAAGGGCAACGAGTTTTGCCGCAAGCGCTTCCCACTCTTTCTTCGCAAACAAAAACAAACAATTGTCCAAACCTCTCGTAATGATGGCATCGGCGCCCAAGGTGTCCTTAAACTTCGCCGGTATTGCCACCCGACCTTTGGTGTCTAATGTGTGGTTGTATTCGCCGAGTAACATAGTGATGAGCGTTAAGTGAGAAGTAATAAGCGAAAATGCACGCACCCCCTAGAAACCGAACGCACTGGAACTTGATGAACTCCTTTCATGCTGACGCACGCTTGGCTGTTCTCGAGGGGCTTCTCGCAGTGCGACGGCACGAGAGTGAGCGCTGCGGCAGCCCGCCGCAGATAGCGTCCCCGAGAGAACTGCCATCGTGCGCACCGGAGTTATCAAGTTCTCCCCAGAAGTGAGGACTTATCCACACCTTTATCCACTTTCTCCCACTTTGGTATTACTCTACACCACTATTCTGCACTGTCAAAGTGAAGATTTTCTGAACTTAAAACAAAAATAACCCTTGTTTTGCAAGGTTTCCTACCGAAAAACCTAGAAACTATCCACAATTTACGCCCACAGGCTCATTCCCCACCTTCTAAAGTCCACTCGCGCCATTTTTCCATGCCAAGAATCCCCATAACTCAAGAGCGGCCCAACTTACCAACAACGCAGAGACAAACATATGAGAATAAGTTTCGCTGGTCGGCTTGATGAGATAAAAAAGGAAGTATCCTACAATCCCCAGAATGACGTCTGCAAATTTGTTGAATGATGTTTCTTGTATCCCTTTAAAAATTTCATAAACTTCCCACCCGAGCATGGCAAGAGTTGAAAGTGACAGTCCAACCCAAAAATCAAGCCGAAGAAAAATTATTACCCCCCCGCAAAGCATACCTGCGAGAAAGTGGTTGATGTGCCAAAAATCAAAATAGTCACTATCTGCCCAGATTTTTATAAACCATTTTCCGCTCATCGGATTATGCCTTTCCCAAAAACACTTTCTCCAATATCCCGCTCTCCACTATTTTTTATTTCCCTTTCACTCCAGACGGCAAAGTTCCTCCAATCTTTCGTCCTTCGTGGCACCCTTTTACTTCTACTTACCCTTCCTTCACCTTCCCGGAAAGCTTCCCCATCGCCGCGAGAATCGCCTCAAGGTTCTTATACACCTCGTCCGCTACTTCTTCATAATAGACGTGGCTCGTGAGATTGCGCCACTTCGCCATCTTCGCCCACAACTCGCTCTCATCAACGAGATGCTGACCGAATGCTTCCTCAAGACACGTTCGAGGGGATGTGCAAGTAATATCGTGCTTTTGGAGTAACGTCTCCTTGAGCAGCTTCCACGAAAGATCAAAGCAATACTCAAACCTTTGGATGCAGGCGTCTCGGGCAATGGTGAATTCCGCGCCCTTTTTTGAGCGCGAGAAATTCCACGCCTCTTTGAGCGTGGCGAAGGCCTTCTCAAACTGTGCCGATTGTGCGCCGTTCTTCGTCATACTCCTATCTTACCGTATTTCTTCGCTATGCTGAAGAGCCACGTCCCGGAAATCCTGATACGTTTGGCGAAAATCAATCACGTCAATTTTGAGGAGTGTGTTGATGCGCCGCATCTCTTCCCGTACCTCATCAAGTTCTTCGAGTGTAAGTTTGCGCGAACCCATGATGCCGACATCAATATCCGAGCGCTCCCTGTTTTTTCCCTCAACCCGCGAACCAAAGAAAAAACAGCGGAAGTCGGTTCCGTTAAAACGCTGTTTGAGGAGGCGCGCAATCTCCGCCTTGACCACCGCAAGATGCACGTCGGCCTCCGATTTACTCTGCTCCGCCATGCGGACATCATGCCACACAAAGCACCCATGCGCCACCTACGCCGCTCCCAAAAACACTTTCTCCAAAATCCCGCTCTCCACAACTTTTTTTGATTCCCCCTCGGCAACCACTTTACCCTTGTCGAGCACGTAGGCGCGGCGTGCGATCGAGAGAAGCGAAACCAAGTTATGTTCAACTACCATGATTGCGGTTTTGTGCCGCTCGCTGATTTCCTTAATTTTTATAAATACTTCCTTCACAATTTTCGGCGCGGGTCCGAGAGAAGGTTCATCGAGGAGGAGCACTTTCGGTTCGGTAATCATGCCGCGCGCAATCGCGAGCATTTGTTGTTCTCCGCCAGAGAGCGTCGCGGCGTTCAACGCTCGCTTATGTTTGAGTACAGGGAAAAAATCGAACACCTCCGCGATGCGCCGTTTCCGCTCGGCTTTGTCTTTCACAAGAAAACCGCCTACTTCCAAATTCTCCTCAACGCTTAATCCCGCAAACACCCGCCGCCCCTGCGGCACGAAAGAAATCCCGCGCGCGACAATCTCATGCGGCACCGGCAGAATGGGTGCGCCATGCCACCTCACTTCGCCGCGCTCCAATGGCGCAAGCCCGAATATCGCTTTGAGCACGGTGGACTTCCCCGCCCCGTTTGGGCCCATAAGCGCCACCACTTCTCCCTCGTCGAGCGCCACGCTCGCGCCATCGAGGGCTTTGACGCCGCCGTAGTGGACATGCACATCATAAACTTCAAGAAGGATATCTTTCATAATTTTCAATTACCAATTATCAATTTTCGAATCAATGCTTCAATTTTTAAATTGGAAATTCATTGAAAATTGAGAATTGAAAATTCGATAATTACTCCCCTAAATACGCTTCTATGACTTCTTTCCTCGCCAACACCTCCTCCGGTTTTCCTTCGGCAAGCAACTTGCCTGAGTCGAGCACAAACACGTAATCGGTGAGCCGGCGGATGAGCCCCATGTCGTGCTCCACCAGAATAATCGTTTTCCCCGCGGCTTTGAGCGCGCGGAATACTTCCGCCACCGTTTCCACCATTGCGGGGAAAAGTCCCGCGAATGGCTCATCGAACAAGAATATCTCCGCATTCATCGCATACGCCCTTCCGATCTCCAAAAGTTTCCGCTGGCCGTAGGAAAGATTTACGGCAAGCTCATCTCGCTTTTCCCAAAGCCCCACGAGACGGAGCACTTCTTCTGCTTTCTTCAGATGAAACTCGCCGTGCCGCTCGATGAGCGCGCCGAACACCCCGCGCTCGGTGAGTACGAAAAGAATGTTGTCGAGAACGGGCATCTGCTCAAATAATCGCACGTTCTGGAACGTCCTCGTGATGCCGTACTCGGGCACCTCGTGCGGCACGATGCGCGTGAGCGCCGCGCCGCTCACCACCACCGCGCCGCCATCTATGGGAAGCAAACCGCTTACCACGTTGATGAGCGTGGTTTTCCCGGACCCGTTCGGGCCCACGAGGGCAGTGATGCTCCCCCTCTCTATTTTGAGCGAAAGATTGTCCACCGCGCACACTCCCCCGAAGTGCTTTGCAAGATTTTTGATTTCGAGTGCAAGCATGAGAATTTTCAAGTATCAATTTTCAATTATCAATAAATTTCCAATCTTAAAATCCTCAAATGGAGCATTGTTTGAAAATTGAACATTGTAAATTGAAAATTAAAACCGGTATTCCCCAATAAGTCCCTGCGGCCGATAGAGCATAAACAGTACCAGCACCAACCCGTATACAAGCTGCTGCATATTCGCCGCAATGTCCGCCGAAAAGCCCGCGAACCGAAGCGCCTCCGGTATGAGCACAAGCGCAAAAGCGCCGAGGAGCGAGCCGCGGATATTTGCAAAGCCGCCGAAAATCACAATCGCGAGGATGAGTACCGACTCCATCACGCTGAATGTCGTTGGCTCTATAAACGTGATATACGACGCAAAGAGCGCGCCTGCAATCCCCGCCATTGCCGTGGCGATGCCAGAAACCGCTACTTTGAAGAAAAGCGTGTGGTAGCCAAACACGCGCGCCGCCTCCTCGTCCTCGCGGACTGCCTTAATGACTCTGCCGAAAGAAGACCTCACCACCCACCGAGAAATAGCGTACACGCATACAAGGAATATAAGCGAGAGTATGAGAAACGGCACGTTCGACCCAAAAGAAAATCCCCCCAGCGATGGTTTCGGTATGCCGGGAATGCCGAGAGGACCGTTTGTGAGTGATTCCCAGTTTATAAGAATACTCACGACGATAAAGTTCCACGCGACGCTTCCCATTACGTAGTAGTCGCCGCCGAGGCGCGCAAAGAGCCACCCTATCGCGCACCCAATCACCCCAGAGATAACCGCTCCGAGAATTGCGGCGAGGAAAAAGTTGAGCCCGAGCTTCGTCATCAAGAGCGCGGTTGCATAGGCGCCCACGCCGAAGAACGCCGCGTGCATCACGGAGATAAGCCCCGTGTAGCCGATAAGCAGATTCAAACTCACGCCCAAGATAGCGTAGATGGAAAACAAGGTGGAGAGATGGATAAGATAGGACATTTACACTAATTTTCAATTACCAATTATCAATTTTCAATCAATCGGCGAATTATTCAATTGATTACTTCGGGCACTCCGGACAATCTTTGCAAAGATAAGAAGTAACTCGTGCGCTTCTTTTGAGAACTTCAAGATTTCTGCTTTCCGCTCCGGATGTGCGCGCGCAAGAAGGCGTAACCAATGCCTTGCTTCCCTTACCTCTTTTTTGCAGATGCTTATCTTGTGAATGAAATCCTTTCTACTTTCCGCCTCAACTGCCTCGCAATAATTTGCACCAGTTGAACCGACCGCACCTATAAGCTGATCAAGAATACGCGCATTTACTGGATCAATCTTCAACGAACGGGCAAAAACAACAACCTCTTCACCAAACTTGGCTGTTCGTTCCTCTAAATCGTAGTTGAATTGTGTCATTTAAAACTTTATTGAAAATTGAACATTGGCATCTTCGTTGAAAATTGGAAATTGAACATTGAAAATTTACTTCCTCCCCATAATCCCTTGCGGCCTGAAAATAAGGAAAAGAGTGAGCAATCCGAACGCAATCGCTCCCTTCCACTGGCTTGGGATAAACCAGATGCCGAAGTTCTCGGCGAACCCCAGAAGGAGTGCCCCAATGACGCCGCCCGCCATGTTCCCGATGCCGCCCACAATCGAGGGAATCACTCCTTCCACTATGATGAAAAGCCCCATCGTCGGCTGGATGCCGGTATCGAGCCCAATCATAATCCCCGCAAGCCCTGCAACCGCAGAACCGATAAAGAAAACAATACGCACGATGCGGTCGGTGTTCACCCCGAGCATCTTTGCCACTTCCTCGTCGTCGGAGATTGCACGCACCACCTTACCGAACGTCGTGAAGCGGAGAAATAAGAAAAAGCCGACGCTTGCGAGCGCCGCAAGCCCCATGGTGGCAAGCTGTACGCTCGTAATCAATGCGCCGCCGACCGATACCGTGTCCGCCGCCTCCGCGGGAAGAAGCGCCAAAAACTGCGCGCCGAAGAGAATTGCGAGAAACGCTTGGAGCACCGTGAACGCCCCGAGCGAGGCGGTAAAGACCACCGGCGGGCGCGCTTTCCTCCGCCGAAGAGGAGCGAAGATGAGCCAGTCAAGGACCGCGCCGAGTACTCCTGCTCCAAGAACGCCCGCGAACACGGCGGGAATCATCCCCCATCCCCATGTCTGCGTGAGAAAGAAAACGATATACCCGCCGCTCGCCGCCACCGCCCCGTGCGCCATATTGATGAGCTTCGTCGCGCCATAGATAAGGTTGAACCCAAGCGTGATAAGCGTGTAGAGCGCTCCCGCAATCACGCTGTTTGCGAGGAGCTGGGCGAAAATATCCATGAATAGTTTTAAGCTTTAAGTGGTAAGCGATAAGTAGGGAACACGGAGCAGCCGGAAACAAACAGGATTTAGTAATTGTAGCGAGTTTCACATCAAAAATACAAAAGCCCCGCAGAATGGGGCTTTTGCCACTTATCACTTATCGCTTCGCACTCAAGCACTATTCCTGCTATTTCTGCTCTACCGCCTTCCCGTCCTTCACCGCTTTTACCGCGTAGTTCGCTTCCACGGGGTCGCCGTTCGCATCAAACGCGATCTTCGCCGCGGAGACACCTCCCGCGTACTCGGTCTTATAGAGTTCATCCTTAATCGCCGTTCCGTCCGTTCCCGCCTTCGCCATCACTTGCGCGAGCAGTTTCAATCCGTCATACGCCTGCGCCGAGCACAACCCCACCTCATCGCTCCCGACTTTTGCCTTGAGCGCCGCCTTGAATGCGTCGGAGAGCGGCGCAGAAACCACCGTGTACATCGCGCCCTCGCCCGCCGCGCCCGCACCGCTCCAAATCTTCGGGTCGTCCCACCCGTCGGCGCCGAAAAGCGGCACGCCGAGCTTCAACTCCGCCGCCTGTTTCACACCCACGATTGACCCTTCCGTGTATCCCAAGAAGTACACGAGGTCGGGCTTCGCGGCTTTCACTTTCGTAAGCTGGGTGCGAAGGTCGCGCGCCACCTGCTCATAGCCCTCTTCAGCGACAATAGCCCCACCGAGTTTCTTAAACTCATCGGCGAAGACCTGCCGGATACCGCTCCCCCAATCGCTCTTCACGTAGACAATCGCTACTTTCTTTTTCCCAAGCTTCTCATACACATATTTCGCTCCGAACGCCCCTTGGAAAAGGTCGGAGGGATAGTCACGAAAAATGTAATCCCCTGCCTGCGTAATCGAAGGCGCCGAGGAGCAATACGAGAGCACGACGCGTTTTGCCTGTTCTGCCGCACCTGCGAACGACGCGGTCTCACCGGAGCAAAGCCCGCCCAGAATCACCGGCACATTGTCCGCGTTGATGAGCTTGTTCGCCGCGTTCGACGCAACTTTCCCCGTGCACTGACCGTCCTCATAAATGACGTTAAGCGTCCTTCCCGCAACTCCTCCTGCTTTGTTCACTTCCTCCACCGCGAGTTCCACCGCGGCTTTCGCGTTTTGCCCAATCGCCGCCGCGTCGCCCGTCAAGGGCCCGATAAAGCCGATAGTTACCGGCTCTTGTGCGACGGGTGCCGCCGGACCGTTCGCCGTCTCCGGCGACTGGAGCAAGGCATACACCCCCGCGAGCACCGCCACGATAATTACTACCCCCAACACCAACCTCCCTGAACTGCTCATATTTTGTGTATGAGATAAATTCCCCTGAAAAAGTTTGACCTTTAATTATTTCCACTATACTCCCCTCGCGGAAGGGCGCAAGCACAGGGAACAAGCCAAACTTATGGCTGTGCGCGTTGCAGGGATCGGACCTGCGACCTTTCCGATGTGAACGGAACGCTCTGCCACTGAGCTAAACGCGCCTACAGTTCACGATAATAAAACAAAAAGACGCCTTCTACAAGGCGTCTTTTTGCTTATTGGATCTCGGCTTTCGCTCCTGCTGCTTCGAGTTTTTTCTTCATCTCTTCCGCTTCCTCTTTCTTCAATCCTTCCTTCACCGTCTTCGGCGCGCCGTCCACCAAGTCCTTCGCTTCCTTGAGCCCCAAGCTCGTTACCTCGCGGATGACTTTGATGATGTTGATCTTGGTCGCACCCGATTCCTTCAGCACTACGTTGAAACTCGTCTTTTCTTCCGCTGCCGCAGCCGCCGCGCCTCCGCCCGCCGCAACCGGCGCCGCCGCACTGATGCCAAACTTCTCTTCGAGCTTTTTCACAAGCTCCGCAAGCTCAACCACCGTGAGCGTTTCGACTTTCGCAATGATGTCGTTCAGTTTTTCCATGGGAGTATTCGCGAATAATGCTAATCAGGATTCAATAATGCGAATCCTATTTGCATTATTTGCCTTAATTCGCGGTATTCGCGATTACTTCTTGCGACCTTTTCGATTTCTCCTGGAGCAAATACATAAACGAGCGCAACGGCGCCGCAAGCATTCCGAGAAGCTGCGCCAAGAGCACCTCCCGCGGCGGGAGCTTGCCGATAAAGACAACTTGGTCCGCGCCAATAGCCGCGTTCCCTTTCGTATCATAGGCGCCCAGAATATGCTTCGCCCACATGCCTTTCTCGCCGCCTTCCGGCACTTCGAGCTTCGAGAAGAATGAATACACGGGCCCGCTGATGTTCTCAACGCCCTTCTTCGAGAAAATCGTGCCTACCGAACCGCCGAACTGCTTCGCGTCGTACTCAATTCCTTTCTCCTTCAAAAGTACGTTTAGGAGCCGCTTCTTGATGACAAGGAACTCCGCTCCCGCTTCGCGTGCGGCTTTCCGCAGTTTCTTCAAGTTCTCGTTCGAAACGCGCGAAAAATCCGCGAAGACGAGCGCCTCGCTTTCCGCAAGGAGCTTCCGCCCCTTTTCAAGCTCTATTCCTTTTTGTGATTTGGTCTTCATGCGTAGTATTCGCGAATAATACGAATTTGGATTCAATAATGCGAATCCATTTGCGTTATTAGCGATTACTCCAAAATAAAACAGCCCTTTCCAAAGGCCGTTCGAGAATGATGACAGTTCGTCAGATTTCCTCGGCAGGACCTACTCCCTTTTCCCCGGGACGCCCGCTGTCTTTGGACTTGATGAGTGTAGCACGACGGATAATCCTGTCAAATCCACACTTACCCATTCGTGAGAATGGGTAAGTGTGAAGCAAAAACTCGTATCAGTGGTTACGCTGCTCAATCGCAAACACATGCGTCTCTTCCGCCGGAGAGTCCTCCGCAAGAAGAAGCAGTTCCGAATTCCCGAAGTGGAACATTCTCAAAATAGTCTCCCAGTCAAGATGATAATATGCTGCGTACATCATCTTCCCTATATCGCCATGACACACGAGAAGCACATTGCCGTCAGTATGCTTCCCTTTCACCCAACTGATAACTCTCTTGCCCCGCTCTATCGCTTGCGGGAATGTTTCCGCGCCTTGGGGATTAATGAAATACACCACCGGGTCAGCCTTGATAATGTCGGGAGCGCAGAGTTTTTCGATGTCCTGAACCCGCTTTCCCGTCATAACGCCAAAATCCATTTCGGTAAGATCCTCGAGTGCAACCGGCGCTTTCATGCCCAGCTCTGCGGCGACAATTTCCGCAGTCCGCCGCGCGCGCACAAGCGGCGAGGTATACACGGCATCAAACGCAAGCTTGCGCTCTTTGATATTCTTCGCAAGCTGTTCCGCCTGCCGCACGCCAAGTTTGGTAAGCGGCATGTCGCGCCGCCCGTTTAGGATACCGTTCGCATTGTCCTCGTCCTGCCCGTGCCGGGCAATATAGAGCCGAAGCATGGAAACAGCATAGCACCTCTCCGACATTCCAAAAGAGCGCAAATTGAGATATAACTATACCAACATGGAAGACACCCTGATTATCGGAGCAGGCGAACTTGGACAGGCAATCAGAAAAGTGCTCGCGGAGAAACGGCTTCGTTCCGCGCTGTGGGACAGGACTCCCGGGAAGGTTCCGCACCAAAAACCTCTCTCCGTTACCGCCCCGCGCGCCGCAATTATTCTTTTGTGCGTCCCCTCGTGGGCGCTGCGCGAGGTTGCAAGCGGGATACAACCGTACCTCGCCCGCGGAGCGACCCTCGTTACGTTCGCAAAGGGGCTTGAGCAAACTTCGCGCAAAACCGCGGGAGAACTTCTCGCGCAGCTTCTCCCCCGGCAGCACATCGCATTCATCGGAGGACCGATGCTCGCGGAAGAATTAGAAACGAAACAAGGCGGCATGGGCATCCTCGCCTCGTCCGATGCCCGAGCGGAGCACAAGGTGCGCGAACTCTTCCGCGGCACCTCGCTCCGGCTTGAATGCATGCGCGAGATGCGGAGCGTAGCGCTCGCGGGAGTCCTCAAAAACATCTATGCAATCGGGCTTGGTGTCGCCACCGCGCTCGAGTGGAGAGACAACCGGAAGGGCTGGTTCGCCGCCGCCGCCTTTCAGGAAATCGCGAGAATACTTCCCCTGCTCGGCGCCCCCCACGAGACCGCATACACTCCCGCCGGACTCGGGGATTTCCTCGCCACCGGCTACAGCGGCTATTCGAGCAACCACCACGCGGGGCTGGAACTCGTCGCTACCGGACACTCCACCCGCCGGAGCGAGGGAACCTACTCACTGCCTACCGTACTCAAAATTCTGGGAAAAAAGAAAAAGCAGTTCGCAATCCTTACCGCCATCGAGTCCGTGGTAGTACGTCACGCTGATGCGAAAAAAACCTTCGAAAAACTCTTCAAGAGTGAGTGCTAAAGGGGCGCTTGTGCTGGACGTGGGCACTACGGGCGTGAAAGCGTTTGTGTTCAACCGGAAATTTGAAGTGCTTGCGAAGTCGTATGTGCGCCTCTCCAAAAAATTTACCCGCACAGGCTGGGTGGAACAAAATCCCCGCGAACTTGCGGCAAGCTCTCTCCGCGTACTGCGCGAAGCCGTGCGCCGCAGTAAGCTTCCGCCAAGGGCGTTTATGGGATTCGGCATCACCAACCAGCGCGAGACGACTATTCTCTGGGACACGCGCACCGGCCAGCCGGTCTATCCCGCGATCGTATGGGAAGATGCGCGCACCAAAAAGTATTGTGAGGCGCTTCAGAAAAAACACGGCGCCGCCGTGCGCGCGAAAACCGGCTTGCCTATAGATTCTTATTTCTCCGCCTCGAAAATTCACTGGATTCTTGCAAATGCCCCGCGAGCATCAAAGCTCGCGCGCGCCGGACGACTCGCCTTCGGCACCGTGGACGCGTGGCTCCTGTGGAATCTCACCGAAGGGCATGTGCACCGGACGGACCACACGAACGCTTCCCGGACATTGCTCTTCGATATCAAAACGTTCACGTGGGACGAAGAACTCTTGAAAATGTTTTGCGTGCCGCGCGAGCTCCTCCCGCAGGCGCAGCCGTCCGCATCGCTCTTTGGCGTGCTCCGGAAAAACGTGGTGGGCGCTCCCCTTCCCGTCCTCGCTGTCTGCGGCGACCAGCAGTCCGCGCTCGCGGCGGCAGGGCACGCCGCCGGAACCACAAAAGTAACCTACGGCACGGGCGCTTTTATCATGCAGATTACGGGCGCGCAGTTCCGCATTCAAAAACCGTTTTTCACGACGCTCACCGCAAGCCGGAAAAATCCTTACGCGCTTGAAGCAAAAGTCCCGGGCTGCGGGGCGGAAGTGGATGCGCTTCTCCGCGCGAAGAAGCCGCTCGAGGGCGCGCTGCGGAACATCGCGCGGCGCGTGGATAACTACCTCAAGAAACTTCCCAAAAAGCCCGCACGGCTCATCGTGGACGGGGGCATCACGCAAGCGCCGTATCTCCTTGCAGCGCAGACAGCAGTTTCAAAGCTCCCCGTGAAAAAGCAGAAGATATTCGACGGCACTGCGCTCGGCATTGCAAAGCTGATATTTAGAAAAAGTTAGCTATTTTCGCCGTAACGCGAGGTATTCCTTCACGCCCTTGAGCCACCCGCCGGAGAAATAATCTTCCGGTGTGAAGGTGTGCATATCCACCCACCGCATTTCGGTATGCGAAGGCGGGAGGTGAATTTCTCCACCCATGAATGCCGCTTCATATCCCACGGCGAATATCCGCACCGTTGGCTTCTCCGGCGTCGCCTCCGCCCGTTCGTGGCGCATAAATACAATCGGTTTCCCAATTCTATATTGGATTCCCTCTCCTAATTCTTCCCGCAATTTCCGCCCGAGAATGTCTTCAAGCGGCGTTGCAAACTCATCCGGCTTTATTCTTCCGCCGGGCAGGTCCCATCCCGCCACGGTGGGGCCAAATTTATCTTTCAGGACCAAAATCTTCCCGTCGTGCTCGAGGAACGCCTTGACCGCCACGAAATACATATCTTTCCCGTTCATGGAAACAATGCTTTCCTAAACTCCTCCTTTTTCTTCCCGTCATATTTCGCGCGGAGCATGTAGTTCTTGAATTCCGCGGACATCCAGAAACGCGGGTCTTCAACCAGTTCAAGAAATGCGTCGAATGAGATGAGGCGCGTGCTGATTTTTTCTCCTGCGTCGAGCTGCGGCTCGGCGGTTTTTGCGCAGTCGCGGGCGATGAAGTAATAAACGTCGTGGAGTATCTTGCTGTTATCCCGTCCGTGCTTCATAAAAAGCGACCACTGCGCCGACGCGTAACCCGTTTCTTCGAGAAGTTCCCGCTTCGCCTCTTCAAGCGGGTCCTCTCCCTTATCCGCCCTCCCGCTCGGCAAGTTTATATTTCCCGGCCTGTCCGGCTGGTCCTGTTCCTCGATAAGAAGTTTGTCACCCACCGTCGCAAATACTTCGATGGTCGGATAACGCCACACTCTCTCGAATACTCCGCTGGTCCCGTCAAACAACTTCTGCTCCCACTGCCACACCTCGAAAATCTCGCCCTTAAACACCCGCGTGGCGTTTGCAGGAAGCCCCTCCCTTGGCGCAATGTTCTCCATTTGTTCTCGTTAGTGCTGCAGCGCGTATAAACTGCCGAGTTTCGAATCCCGACGCTTGATGAGCGTATCGAACTTCCCGCGCTCCACAATCGCGCCCTTGTCGAACACGATGACTTCGTCTGCGTTGCGAATCGTGGAAAGGCGATGCGCCACAATAAGGAACGTTTTGTCTCCGCCGAACTCGCCGAAGAGCCGGCCCACGATGTGCTTCTCGGTTTTGCTGTCGAGGGACGACGTTGCCTCGTCCAAAATCACAATCGGGCAATCTTTATAAATCGCGCGCGCGATGCCGATGCGCTGGCGCTCCCCGCCCGAGAGATTATACCCCCGCTCCCCGATATACGTATCCACCCCCTCGGGAAGCCGCGCGATTACGTCCTTCAGGTCGGCAACCTTGATTGCGCGCGCAAAAAGCTCGCGGTCAAAGTCGCGCATGAGCGTGATGTTTTCCTGAAACGAAAGATTGAAGAGTTCGGTTTCCTGAAGCACCACCGCAATGTTGCCGGTAACTGCCTCGCGGGACATTTCGTAAAAATTGGTTTCGCCCACGGCGAACTTCCCGCGCTTGAGCTCGTAAAGCCCAAGGAGAAGCTTTACAAGCGTGGACTTCCCGCTGCCGGAGCCGCCCGCAACCCCCACGCGCGCGCCGCGCGGAATTTGCAAACTGAAGCGGGGAAGCCCGGCGCGGGTATTCGGATAACGGAACTCCGCGTCGGTGAGCGTGAGTGCATCCCACTCCTTCGGGAAGGGTTTCTTCCCCGAGCGCACCGCCGACTTCTCGCGGAATATCGGCATCATGCGCCCCACGTCTACCTTGAAACCGACAAGTACCGTGCCGATGTCGTTGATGTCGTTTGCGGACTCCCGCAATTTACTGAAATATACGTAGAGCACGAGGATTAAGCCGATGCTCACCGTGCCGGCAAGAACCTGCTGCCCGATGAGAAAGAGAAGAATGCCGTACGCGCATCCGTTCCATACCTGGAAAAACCGCCACTTTGTATTATTCGTGTCCGCAATCCTAAACTGAAACTCTTTGACGCTCACCTCATGCGCCTCCACCCGGGAATGCACGTGGGACTCTGCGCCCGCGGCTTTGATGGAAAGAATGTTGCCCGCGCCTTCAATATAGGTCCCGCTCGAGCGCTCAAGCGCCTGGTCGTACCCGAAGCTTAATGTTTCCATTTTCCTGCTGAACGTAATAAGTATGGTGAGAAACACCGCAACATACACGAGCGAGAATATGAAAAGCGTCCAGTGCGTAAAAAGGAAAAACAACGGAACGCCCACGAGATTCGTAAGGATAAAATACACGTTGCGGTTGGTGAGCTGGATAAGCTCGAAGAGTGCGGTGCTTCCGCCGAGCACCCTTTGGACTTTATTCCCGGTGTTCTCCTTCGCATGCCACTCAATCGAGGCATCCATCAGCCGCTCAAATCCCTTCACCTTCGCGCGGGAACGCACCGCAATGGCGATTTTATTTAAGATGTTTTTGGTGCGAAGCCGGATAAGCGCCGCAATCGCGTAGGAAACAGTGAGAAATGCGATGAGGAGATAGAACGGCTGGAGCGGGGCGCCCGCACGGTAGCCGCTCCAAAAATCCACCACTTTCCCTATCACGAACGGCGGCACAAATTCGTAAAAGAACACCGCGAAGAGCAACGCGTTGAAAAGCGCGAATGTGGCTTTGTCGGCATCCAAAAAACCCCAGATGGCGCGGGGCACGCCCCACCACGAAAACGCGCCGTCCTCGGGCGTGAGTTTCCGGAAATGCCCCGACCGGTACTGCCCGCCTTTGAGTTCTGTCGCCACTCGCGCCATGGGTATAGTGTAACGAAAAAAGTTAAAGTTTTCTCGCTCTCCCCGTCATTCGTGTCGTCGAGAAGCTCGATCGTATACGGTGCGATATCGATGCCCGTCTCCTCACGGACTTCCCGCACGAGCGCGGCTTCTTTGGTTTCTCCCTCCTCAACTCCGCCGCCGGGAATGTGCCAGCACTCAATCGGGTACACTCCCCCTCCTTTGGGGTCTTTCAAAGCTTGCAGCAGCTTCCCGTCGCGGGAGAAGATGAGCGCCCCCACAATGTCCCGGTGGATTGTCCGCATGGTTTTTGAAACGCCTCATCACTCCCACGGGAATTGCATCACTTCGGGCACCTCCCGCAGGAAGTAGTCCGGCGTCATCTCCGAAGTCGGCATGGTGTACAAACATGCAGTTTTGACGACGGCGCCATTCAATTCCAGATATTTCTTCGCCGCCGCCAAACTCTTCCCCGATTCAATCATATCCTCCACTACGAGCACTTTTTTCCCCGCGATGTCGCCGCCAAGCTCGTCCAAAATCTCCCGCGTCCCGCCGTTCCGCGCCATCGTGATGCACCGCATCTGCGGGACGCTTAAAAGCGTGGAGAGTAACCGCGCGGGCACGAGCCCGCCCCGCACCACGCCCACAATCATGTCGGGAGTGTAATCCACCTTCTCCGCAAGCGCCCGTATTTCTTTGTCGAACTCATCCCACGACATACGTTAGTGCAGATTATACTCTTTCTGCGGTGTCTGTTGAAAGACACCACTCGAACGAAACTCCTGAATAGGGTAATTTCAATTTTTTCTTTGGCGGCGAATTTTCTTGATTGAGAGATTTTTGAAAGCACTCCCGAATGTGCCATAATCAGGCCGAGTCATTGCTTTATGAACCAACTTATAAAAAGTTCCGATTGACATATGCCCCGCGCCTTGCCCGAAAATCCAATCATTGTATGTTCCTCTAAACCTTCGATAAAATTGGCAGAATCTAAGTTCTTTATGACGTTTTTGATGCTCGTCGGGTTGAAATTCAACAAGGTCAACAATGCGCATGTAATCTCCCCACTTGGAGAAACGCTCTATCACCATCGCCCGTCCTATAATCTTCCCGATAGAATGACCCTGTCCTACTGCCTTAGGATATGGATATTTAACATCTCTCGGTGGTATCCTTATTTCTCCCATAGTTTTTAATTCATATTTTTCTAATCGGCGGGGGCACGAGGATTTGAACCTCGAAGTCGGGATTTGGAGTCCCGCAGTTTGCCAGTTGAGCTTATACCCCCTTCCCCACGATTCTAGCGGGATTGCGTAAAAACTCCAGCTCCGCCCCCGCCACACTTACCCATTCGTGCGAATGGGTAAGTGTAGAATCACCCCTTCGGCGAACGACACCAGCAAAGACTACACTTTCACTTCCTTATGAGAAGTATGTTTTCTGCACCACTCGCAAAACTTCTTCAACTCAATTTTGCGTTCTACCTTCTTCTTGTTCTTGGAAGAATAGTAGTTTCTCCGCTTGCATGCCGTGCACCGAAGCCCGATAAGGTTCTCGGAATGTTTGGATTTCTTGCCCGCCATGCCGAAGATGGTAGCACACAACAGCGCGACGTCAAAATACCTCTTGAGCCGGAGGGGAGAATCGGACTCCCGGCCTCGTTCTTACCAAGAACGCGTTCTGCCACTGAACTACTCCGGCGTTAGAAATGTGCGAACATTCGCGGGCTTACAGTTCGTTACGTCCCGCCATGGGCGGGGCACTGAACTTTGCGACAACCGCACTTAAGCTTACTATTGTTTCCCCGAGGGGTCAAAACTACTCTTTAAACTATTTTCTAAGGGCGCGGGAGCATGAGAACCCTCTTTTTGAACCCGCCACGCTCTTTCCTTTTTTTCTTCTGGACTGCCGCAATACCTCTCCTTGTTTTCTTCTTTAGGCGGAGAATGGCATCGAGGACTTCGAATATGTCGGCTAATTCTTCCTCGAAATTGCCGTGCACTTTGGATTTCCGGAGTTCCATCGACTCCTCGATGAGTTTTTTCGCAAGATAATCAAAAAACTCTTCGCCGTCCTGAATAACCCGAAAACGGGCGCTTTCTCCGCCCTGCCGTTTCTCGATTTCCGGAATCCGGTCGCGCACGAGCTTCGGATACTCGCGTTCGAATTTGTAGTTTGTATGCGTAAAACTCATGAGCCGTCCCCGGGACTTGAACCCGGAACCTTCACTTTACAAAAGTGTTGCTCTGCCATTGAGCTAGGACGGCGTGGGTTCTTCCTCGCACTTTACCAAAACTCTCCCAAAACAAAAAGCCCCGCCTCACACGAAGCTTTTCTTTGCTACGTGCTATTCGCTATTTGCTATTTGCCGCCTTACCCCATCCCCTCCCTCCCGCGGGATGCGATAAGCGCCCAGATACCCACCACGAGATGGAGAATCGAGTCCGCCGGGTTCTCAAGGTTCGCGCCGAGGAAGCTCTCCCCGACGAGAATGCTGTAGAGTCCCACAAGCACTGCCACAATGCCCACCACGACGACGAGCGGCTTCTGCGCCTCCGCGCTCAAGGCGTACGCCGCAATAAGCGCGACGATGCCGATGATGAGGTGCGCCCAGTTCTCGCCGTTGTCGAACCACCACCCCGCGCCGAAAATGCTCGCCTCCGGCGTCGGTCCCAAGACGTTCACAAATCCCAAAATACCCACGAGCACGAGCACTCCGCCGCCGATGCGAAGAAACTGCTTCGGGTTCATAAAAATAAAAAGTGTATATATTCTCCGACCTTTTCTTTATCCTATTATACCAGCCCCTTCCCCGCTACCCCATTCCTCTACTCCCTCTTCCGCAAAAGGCAAAGCCGGTCCTCGCCGGAGAGCGCCACTGCGAGCGTCGCCATGCTCAAGCCGAAGTCGCGCACACCGAGTTCGGTCATGCCAAGACTCGCCGCAATCCCTGCGAGATGCATAAAAAGGAGAAATGCAACCGGTCTCACGGCGACGCCAAGCCCAAGGAGCACGCTCGCGACGACTTCAAACCACCCGTTCACATGCACGATTGTCGCGGCGCCCATCCCGGAAATGTTCAGCGCCCACGCCGGCACGAACCCGGTCCACGCCGCGGGAGTGGTGAGTTGTGAGGTGCCAAACCAGAGGAACACCAGCGCAAGCGCGAGCCGAAGCACCACGGGGGCGTACGAAGCGAGATTTCGGGAATCCATGCGCTCATTCTACCACAAAAAACTTTATTTTCTCACGTTTTCGGGGTAGGATGGAGCAAGATTCAGAGCGGAGGGGTGGCTGAGCGGCCGAAGGCACCGCACTCGCCCGCCGAAGGCAGGGTCCGCCTCTGGCGGAAAATGCTCAATATGGCATCAACATATCTGCTATTCAGTCCGAATATGAAAAAGTTTTATGTGGGATCTTCTAGAAAAGAAGATGCGAATGTGCGCCTTTCTCATCACAACAACGGGTCAGTCAGATCTACAAAAGCCGGGCGACCATGGATTGTTGTTGAAATTGAGAGATTTGAGAACTATACTGATGCCAGAAAAAGAGAGCTATTCTTAAAATCCGGGATTGGTCGTAAGGAAATCTATAAAAAATTTGGCAACTTGAAGAAAGAGCTGGATTCAGAACGGAGGGTTGGCAGAGTGGTCTAACGCGCCGCACTCGAAATGCGGTTGGGGAGAAATCCCCTCAGAGGTTCGAATCCTCTACCCTCCGCTCTGAATCTTTTGCTTTGAAAATTTTTCCCAGCCACTTCCCCGTGAGCACCCGGATGCCGACGAGCTCGAGCCCCACGAGCGCGAGCCACGAGCCGGGCGTGAGCGGAGTCACGAGCGCAAGCAGCCCGACCAGCACCAAAAGAATCCCGACGGCGAACTTCACCCGCGGGTATTTCCCGGAAATGTAGTCATGAAGTTTTTGGAGATGATTGCGCATGCGAGTTGACGATTGGCTATTAACTATTTGCCCTTTGCTATGAACGCGGTGCCCTCGAGAGGAATTTCACTGCTCGCTCACCTACGTTCGCTGCGCTTTCAAAACCCTCGGTTTTGAATCCGCCTCCGGCTCATTCCTACACGGGAGGAACCTTATACTTTCCTCCCGACCCCTCTTTCGGTTCAATTCCCTCCGAGAAACTATATCACTTTCTATAAATGTGCCCTCGGAGGGAATTGAACCCCCATCTCTTCCTTAGGACGGAATAGCTCTATCCGTTGAGCTACGAGGGCGGACAAACTCGCCTACACGCCTAATAATTGCAAAGAACTCCTTAAGCAGCAAGCCTCCTATAGTCGCGGATTGTGGCGCCGCAAAGTATTGCGGCATCTCGCAGATCCTCGAAGGGGACTACAAAAATATAGTCGCGGAGTACCGCTCGTCTTGGGTTGTGGCGCCGCAAAGTATTGCGGCATCTCGCAGATCCTCGAAGGGGACTACAAAAATATAGTCGCGGAGTACCGCTCGTTATTTTTGTGGACCTACGGGGAGTCGAACCCCGACCTCGCCCATGCCATGGGCGCGTAATACCGCTTTACTATAGGCCCGCGCGATAATCTTACTCGAATATAAAGTATTCTTGCAAACGCACCGCGCTTGACCCCTCCCCTATCTTCTTCTATGCTCTCCGCAGCGCCGGAGTATCCGGCACAACTTGATGGGAAGCGGAGCAAACTTTCTCCGCAAGATTAACAACGTAACAACGACTGTAACGACAGAAACTATGAACCTAATATTCATGAACATGCTCCTCTGGGGCACTCACACCACGAAAGAACAACATGCGCCGATAATCGAGGAACTCAAGAAGCTCGGCTTCGACGGGGTGGAAATCCCGGTCATTCAGGGTACCGAAGCGGAGTGCTCCGAACTCAAAACATTACTCCACGAGGGTTAAGGGAACTTTCGTGTTGGTTTTTCTCTCATCGGTCGTTGCAAATGGGAGAGGATGACGGACACGAGTGTTTTCTTCTGCCGGAGCCGCAACCCTCGGTGCCGCCGCAGCCCCTCCGCAAGGGCGGTATTCACCC
>JACPLI010000024.1 GCA_016186635.1 Candidatus Liptonbacteria bacterium
CGGGCAGCACGTCCCGCAGGCACCTCGAGGACGAAGAAGCGGACGAGGCGCAGCACATCCCGATTCCCGAGACGGCTTCCTTTGATGAGTTTGCGGGGCACGAGTTAAGCATAGAAAAGGTCAAACATCTGTACTAGTCCCAAAATTTATTTACAAAAATGAGCACCCCGCCGTCCTTCATTATTATAATTGCGGTGGCGGGGCGCCATTTTTATAGAACCTAGAAACTAAGATTCAGAATCTAGAATAACACTGCAAATATTATGCTATGATTGGGGAAATGTCAATTGAGCGTATGGATGTAGAATAAAAAATATGAATAATAAGCAAAAATCCTTTATTGCCTTTATTTTCCTCGCTTTTTTGATTGTAACCCCTGTCTCCGCTTCGATATTCACCGACAACCTTTACTTTGGCATTGAAGGAAGCTCTCAAGTATCGAAACTTCAGGAGTTCCTTACTGTGCAAGAGTTGTATTCCGGACCTATCACGGGGAATTTCTATTCTCTTACCCTTAACGCGCTAAAGAAGTTTCAGGAGAAGGAGGGTATCACTCCGGCTGCAGGTTATTTTGGTCCCGTTACCCGGGAAAAGGCAAATGGGATATTGAGCAAGGACATCAGAGAGTCGAATAAGCAGGCAGTCGTAGAAACAAACTCCGTGCCTATTGTAGCAACGAGCACTGTGCAACTGCAATTGGACGCGCTTTTGAAGCAGGTGGCGCTTCTCCAGCAGCAGATTGCAGAACAGCAAAAAACTTCCCAAGCAGTGCAGAATCTCCAAACGAAGGTGGAGCAACAGACGCAGGTGATTCAGGAGCAGAAGCAGACAATTGAGCAGATTCAGAAGAATACGAATCCTCCTTCTGTCGTAAAAGCCCCGCAGGGGATGGAGTATGGGCCTGATGGTGTGTTGCAGTGGATGGTGCCTGCGACACCAGTTCCTACACAATTTCCCCCAACTCCGCAAGAGCAAAGTACAATGTTGCCCATAAATACTCCTCTTCCAGCCCCCGTTTCTGCTCCGCAAACAGTCGAGGTTTCATTAGCGTCATTGGGAGAACTCAAAATATACAAAGTTGGCACGTCGGCGGTGTGGTTCCACTTTAATCCTTTATCATCAGGGACGTATATACTTTTTTCCAAAGATGGAATTGCTCCATACGAAAAAAGTTTGGGAAAGATTGGGCCATTGGAATCGAATACTGACTACGTTATTCATGCAAAAGTGCAGAAAGGAAACAGCGTCGCGCTGGTGAAGTTTCCTATCAAAACAAAAATGTCTGTGAGATGTTCTTTCAGGAACGAAAACGGAAATGATACAGTAAATAATATAGCGGGGTTGATGTATAACGTAGGTCGGGAAACTAATATAAATTGTTACTTTTCATCACAAGGACAATCTCCGAATTACATTGATATAAAATCCTTAAACTTTCTGCTTGAAGGAGGATGGGGCGCGAATAGCGCCGCTCCAATACGCTATGAGTTTGTATTGAGGGACATTGGATTCAAAAAAATTTTCATTTCAGAGAGTCAAGGTACGGACGGGAACTTCTTATTCCGTGGCGTTCGCTTTGAGGCGCCAGTATCGTTCAGGCTCACGAAAGACGAACGTGGACGTAGTTTGCAACTGTACATATCTTCCAATGTTATTCCCGGACCAGCATTGAAATTAGAATCTTGGACGTTTGAGGCGGAGGGAAAGGAATACACATATGCGTTGTCAGATATGGATTAGGGAGACATTGCGTGTAGTTTCCATACTATCACTATGAATACCCAACAAACTTTAATTTTGGACATCGAAACCATCGGCGAAGATTACGACGTGCTCGACAAAGCGACGCAGGAATCCCTTACCCGGTGGATCAAGAAGGAATCCAGCTCCGAGGAGGAATATAAGATCGCGCTCGAGGAGTTGAAGGCCGGGCTCGGCTTTTCTCCGCTTACGGGCTCGATAGTGGCGATAGGCATTTTGGATTATCACAAGAACGAGGGCGCGGTGTATTTTCAGGCACCCGGCGCACAATATGACGAAACAAAAGAAGACGGAATTCTCTTTAAGGCGATGGAGGAAAAGGAGATGCTCGAGAAGTTTTGGGAGGTTGCGCGGAAGTGCCAAGTGTTTGTGACATTCAACGGGCGGTCATTCGACATCCCGTTTCTCTTTATACGCTCGGCGGTGCACGGCATCCGTCCGTCGAAAGACCTTATGCGCGGGCGGTATCTCTACCAGAACAATCCCGATGCGCTCCACATTGACCTTTTGGAGCAGCTTACTTTTTATGGGGCAACGCGCCGGAAGGGGAGTTTGCACCTCTGGGCGCGGGCATTCGGCATCGAGAGCCCCAAAGCGGCGGGGGTGACGGGGGATGACGTGGGGCCGCTTTTCAAAAAGAAGAAGTTTTTAGAAATCGCGAAGTACAACGTGGGTGACCTCCGCGCCACGCGGGCGCTCTATGAGAAGTGGAAAACACTACTCAGCTTTTAGCGTTAAGCGTTAAGTTTTGTAGCAACTATCACACGAAATTACGAACAACTGCCGAATATACGAATTCGTATTTTCGTAGCGATTCGTAAATTTGTGCGATGATACTCCTATGAATCTCTATTATCGATTCAAAAACTGGTGCGTCGCCAACAAGCAGGAACTCGGCTTCGGCGCCGTTATTTTCCTTGTTGCGACGGCGAGTTTTGGTTTAGGATACCTTGCAAACAGGGAGAATACGCGAGCGCCGATTGTGATTGAGCAGTGCGCGAGCTCTACTCCATCGACTGTGAAATAATGCCTCTGTCATAAAGTTGACGATCGTCAACTTTATGACAACTAACTCATGTGCGCGTGCTGGGGCCAGCGTGAGCGGGTGTAGGATTCCACTTCGCTCAAGCGAAGCGGGGTGCTCACGTTTCCGGTGCGCACATAGAAGTGCTCGTCGTTGTTGTCGAGCCGCAAGTAGACCGGCGCGGCGCTGGGCTCGACGTCTACCACGCATACCTCCTTTCCCTCGAGCGCATGGAAGCGGAGACGGGCAAGGTGGCGGAACTCCGCGCCAATCATCTTGTTGAATACTTGCGTAAAATGATTCTCGAATCCGTCGCGGTCCTGCCGCCCGATGGTGGCATAGTCATAGTGGATTCCCACGGGCCGTCTCGCGTCGTCCACGCCGAGCACGAGGTGCCCGCCGCTTGAGTTAAGGAATGCGGCGATGGTTTTGAGCGCAGTCCGCTCAATCTCGCGGTTTACCTGTTTTGTGCGGTGGTCGAAGCGGAGCGATGACTTGAACTCGAGCCGGTCGTGCTCTCCCTCGGCAAGAAGGTGAGAGACGGTCGGTTGTTCGCGCGGCGCTTGCTCGTTCACGGGGCGGGCGGTGAGCGATTTTTCGATGACGGCAAGCACTGTTTCGGGGCGTGAGATGTCCGCAAGCGTGAGCACGTGCGCGGAGGCGTTCTCGCGGATATGAATAGTGCCGTAGTGAAGGAGGTTCTTGAAGGGGCCGGAATGAATGGTAAACGACATTGACGTGTGGAGCGGCGTCATCGTGCTTTGCTTGAAAAATACCCCGCGCGTGTGGAGAATCGCGCCCGGGCGGATGACGTAGGACTCGTAATACCAGCAGAGGAATGCGTAGACGGTAATCACGAACTGCGCGCCGGAGAGGAGGAGGAACTTGAGCGCTTGATAGGAGATGAGGTCGGGGAGAAGAGGAATTTGCAGGAAAAATTCGTACTTGTAATTTCCGAGCGCCGCCGCGAGGTAATAGGCGACGAAGGCGCAAAGCTCAATGAGCACAAGCGTCCGGATGACCACAATCGGGCTCCGTTTGATGCTTACCTCTCCGTTCGTCATATATGAGCAGTCTATGCCGAAATGAGGTTTGGGGGAAGGGAGGGGGATAGTGCGAGACCCCTTGCGCACCCTGCGATTTCTGGTACTCTTTGATAGGTTTTGATTTCCGCACTTACCGGGAAATCAGCCTGCGCGCCGCGTGGCGAATGCAGGATTAACAGGTAAAAACCGGAGTTGTCAATGACTCTAGGAGGATAGGATGAAAAAGAAAAAACTGACATTAGGAGTCATCGGAGACGCCGGTAAATGCGGCCGATGGTTCCGGAGTTGGGGAAAGCGAAAGGGGTACAAAGTCATCGGTTCTGATGTGGGCACCATGCTCTCTAACCGAGATGTGGCGAGAGGCGCGGACATAATCATTGTCGCAGTCCTCCCCATGAAGAATGCGCCTCTTGTGATAAGAGAGATAGCCCCCGTATTGGGCAAGAAGAAGTTTCTCATCTGCATCACTTCCGTAAAGACCTATGAGGTCAGAGCAATACGGCGGGAAGTAAGATGCGAGGCAGTTGCAATTCACCATTTTTGCTCGCCAACAGTGCCGAACTGGAGAGGGCAAAATGTGGCAGTCTGCGAAATACGGCTCTCGAAGTGGCGCGTATGGGTTGAGGTAGAGTTCCTCCGAGATTTAGAGGCGACAGTAACGCAAACTACTGCGCCTAAGCACGACCGCTATACGAGCGTTACTCAAAACGCGCCTCACTCGATCTCAATCGCGCTTGTTTCGATGATGCGGACGCTCGGCGGTGTTGTTTTTGCGGAAAGCATGCGATATTCGAGCCCCGTCTATCGCCTACTGCTGATTGGAGCAGGCAGGGTGTTGAGCCAGGATCCTCGGTTGCTCGCCGAGATGCAGATGACTAATCCCAACGTCCCTAAAATGCTCCGGAAGCTTGAGGGGAGCATCCGCCGCCTGCGTGTTTGGATCCAAGAGAGAAACCTCCATCGTATCTTAGAGGAGATTGCACTTGACCAGGAATATCTCGGGACGACGTACATCAAAACTTCCTCCGGATTCTTCAACAACCTGAACAGCATGATGGCAAACATTCTTGCTGAAGGGGGTTCCGAGCGTCTCCTCGTGGTTCGCAACAGCGATGACAGGCCTGGAGATCTCTACCGTGTACTTCAAGTGTTTGCAAGAAGGAGAATCAATTTATTCTTCATCTACTCACTCGAGGCGGGACATAAAAGTTTCCGATTCTTTTTTGGTGTTGATCGAGACAGGTCTTCGCCAGAAGTACAGCGAGCACTCACGGCGGTCCGTTCCCTGAAAGGCATTGAAATCGAACGCTAGAATGAAAATGCAGTTCATCAACCAAAAGGCGCTAACGAAAATCGGGCGCCTTTTGAAATTGCGGGGCACTATACTGCTACTATTAAAAAACCTTAAGATACCCTACCCGTTTTAGCCAAAATTCATTTTCCCATTCCCACCCTTCGACAAGCTCAGGGTGAAGTTGACGCCTTGCTTTTTTCATTTGCCTAGATATCCTATTTTTTTTAGCCAGAACTCATTCTCCCATTCCCACAGGCGCTTTGCGCCCAAGAACGCCTCAAAATCGCTTTGCCAATAGGGGAATTCCTTGAGTTCGATTTCGCCCTTAAGCGCGGACCACTCGTGTTCGTGCTCGGGAATGCCGTTTGTGCGCCCCGCGAATCCGTTTGCGCCGCGCGGCTGGCGAATTTTCTCGCGCCCCCCCTTGAGCCGCCGAGTTGCGCCGCAGAGCGTGCACGTTTGGATTTGGTCAATCCGCAATATCCAGCGGGTTTGAAGATTCGAGAAGCTGCCCTTGAGGGCATCCATGTACGCGCTCGTTTGGAGGTTGTAATCGCGGTAAATTGCTTGCGAGGTTTTGATGTCCAAGACGCCGAATTTGCCGTCAATCAAAGCCAAGGCGTCCACCGTACCCGCATACCGCTCGCCGTAATGCACCACGCGGCGCTCGACGAGTTCGGGGGATACTTGGATATTCTTTCTATCAAGGAATTCCATAAATGAATTCACCGCGGGCTTTACCGATTCTGGAATTTCAGGATTCTTGCCGAGGAGGATGCCCTCTACCGTTTCATGAATAAGCGTGCCTTCCTCGGCGGATTTTTGCGTGACATCCTGCGCCGCTTTGAAGTTTTCCGCCTCCGCGTAGAAACGCAAAAGCGCCGGCTTCGCCTTTATCGAGACGATCTTCGTCACGCGCGGGTACCACACGTTGTCAATCGTGTAACCGCTTGCTTCCTTGAAGCTGGCTTCGTCTTTAAATGAATCAAACATGAAGGAGTAATCGCGAATAACGCGAATTAAGGCAAATAACGCAAATCCATTCGCATTATTGAAATCAATATTAGCATTATTCGCGATTACTCCTTAGCAAGGTATCGGTGTAGCGGACAATGTTTCCGGCGCCCATCATTGCGAGCACCGCTGAGCGGTGCGGAGTGATAAGTGATAAGTGATAAGTGATAAGTTGAGATACAGCACTCTTTATCTTTTTAGGGTTTGCAACATAGAGCACTGGCTTTTTGGGATACTTCCTTTGTATCGCGGCGGTAAGGGTCTTTGCGGTGAAGCGGGGATTGATACGGTCTCGGCCGGCAACGTGGTATGTGGGAAGGAGCATGAGTGCATCGGCACCCTTGAACGCAGTCACGAAATCGGAGAAAAGTTTTTGAAGCCGAAGCGCCTGATGCGGCTGGAAGACGCAGATGAGAGGGGAGCGGGGGAATTTCTCGCGGAATGCGGCGAGGGTTGCCTTAATTTCCGTGGGGTGATGGGCGTAGTCGTCGAAGACCAGAGTGCGAAGTGATGAGTGATGAGTGATGAGTGAAGACTCTGTTTTTTCACTTGCCACTTTCCACTTAACACTTCCTCTGTATTCCATCCTTCGCCAGGCGCCGCGGTACTTTCCAAGGGCGCGGAGCGCGGTTTTTTTCGGCACACCGAGCGCTCGCGCGGCGGCCATTGCCGCTACGGCGTTTGAGATGTTGTGCATGCCGGGAATGCGGATTGCCCGGCGCACTTCGCGCGCAATCGGGCTTTTCAGCGAATACCATAGTATTTTGCACTTGTGCGCCGCGGCAAGCTTCCTGACGTGCGCCGCGAGTGCGCGGAGCGGGGCGTTGTCGCGATTCAGCACAAGCGTGCCGCCGTGCCGTACGCGCCCGAGGAATTGAAGGAATGCGTGCTGAGCGTCGCGAAGTGAGGGGTATATGTCGAGGTGTTCCCGGTCAACATTTGTGATTACGGCGACGGAAGGGGAGTAGTGGAGAAACGCCCGTCCGTATTCGTCGGCTTCGACAACCAATACATTGTCCGAACCTGCCCGAAAGTTAGAGTTCCTGAATTCACGAAGCAACGTGCCGATGATAACTGTGGGGTTTTTTCCTCCCGCAGTGAGCATAAGCGCGATGAGCGCCGTCGTGGTGCTCTTTCCATGCGTTCCCGCGACGGCAATGGTTGTGGCGGATGCCGTGGTGATTTGACCAAGGAGTTCCGGATAGGAGAGTACCGGAATACCGTTTTTTCGCGCCGCGCGAAGTTCTTCGTGCGCCGGAGGAATCGCCTTACTGCGGACGACGAGCGCCGTGCCTTTCGGCAACCGCGCAATGCGGATGCCCTCGCGGCGCAGCGCGGCGGTGATGGGGGAGAGTTCCGCATCAGACCCGGTAACACGCCACCCGTGCGCTTTGCACCAGCGCGCCAAGGCACTCATGCCGATGCCGCCGATGCCGATGAAGTGGATATGCTTCGTAAACATGTAATTGGGTATTTGGCAATTATAGGCAGTTGGCGTTACGTGGCGAGGACTGCCGCTGCGGCGAGCACCGCGACTATCTCGAAAGGGAATGTGCGGCTTTTCACATATATTTTTAAGAACTCAAAGTAGTGGCGAAGTAATATATGCTGGCGCATAGTGGTACGTTCCTCCGGATAATTCCACACCGCGTAACGCTTTTGTGAAAAGGGCCGGAGCCAGCCGATGCCGTACTCGAAAGAATCCGCCAGAAAATGGCTCCATGTTCCCAGCAGAATGATTCCGCCGAGATATGCGGCGAAGAGGGTCCTTCCGAAAGAAAAATATGCGAGAAGGGAGATAATGAGCCAGAACAACGGAGCATGGGTCGCGTAGCTTCGATGGGAATCATTCTGCACAAGCTTCAAGGAGCGATGTTTGATAAAGAAAGGGAGAAAATCGAGGTCAGGCGCAGTTCCCATGAGCGAGCCGGTAAGAAGCAGGACATTCAGCGTATCGGCGTCGAACATTCCGTCTGCGTGCGTTATCTTGAGGAATGAGACGCTGACAAGGTATCCGAGGGCGATGTGGCCGGGGGTGAGCATAAGGATATAGCTTTAAGCTTTAAGCGATAAGGATTCACGAAACATAAAATAGTGTCATAAAAGGTATATTGGACGACAGAATAAGCAATGGAAATGAGCAGTCCCCTCACGGAATCCTTCGTACCAATATGAACGGCGTCATTTCGTCATTTTGCCCCATTGGATTGTCCAAAAGAATCAATCGCGCAGTTTTCTTGTCGACGGGAACCGATTTGCTCATGGCGATGACCTCGACGTTAATGTTGTTCCCGTCAATTATAACCGCCGGGACGGCAGTTTTCGACTCGATTTGAGCGCAGACCTTTTCCGGCTCTCTGGGAGGTAAGGCGGCGTACTCCTTATAGGGAGCCATTGCATCGGGGTTGAAGCCATCGATTTCCGATATCCTGTTCCCCGCCACGCGCCAAAAAATGCCCCTAATGCCGAAGAGTTTCCCAACTGCGCCAAGGAGTATTGCGAGCATGATGCGCGGGCGTCCGGCGAGTTCCACCGCAAGCTGCATTTTCTCCGGCCGGGAGAATCCTATATCGTTTGGGTATTTTTTCACTCCCTTCACGATGAGCTTTGCGAGCCACCCCGCTTTGACCGTGGAGATATGTCGGACATTATTCTGCGCGACGGAGACGACCTTCTCGGAAATCGCAATCCAGTCTCCTTTCTGCGTGAGTGGGAGGGCGTATCGCGCAAGCACTGCGAAGAGGCTTTCGCCGAACGCGATGCGGTGCGTGCGCACCGGAATGCGCTCGTAGCAGTTATCTCCAAGAGCAACGATTCGTTCCATACTTTTGGTCTATAACAGCGTGCGCCCGAAGGCAAGGAGCCAGTTGATGATGCCGATGACAACTGATGCGATGAGCGAAACGGCGTGCGTCGCGATGACAACGAGCCACGCAATGAGGGCGATGGCGAGCGAGATTGCGGCACGGAGGATTTCCTGTGCGGTGCGGCTCAGCCACTCCCCTTTTCCTGAGAGCACGGGCGGCGTCCGCGAGATTGCCGATTTATTCAGGTCGACTCCGGCTTGAAGAAGGTTCTGGAGCGGCGCAGGCAATTTTTGGATGATGTCTGGTCCCACGAGCGGCGCGGCTTGAATTGCCGCGAGCTGTGAGGACGGGATGCCTTGGGCCTCTGCACCCAAAGGAAGGAATAGTATCATTCCTGCAATGCCCGCCGCAAGGAGCATCGCATGTTTTGATAATTGATAATTGTCCGCCCGAGGCGGATCCGCCTTTGGCGGAATAATTGATAATTTCATTGCGAGAGGTATCCCAATGGATTCAAATCGCCTCCGTAGGGCATTGGGCCGCATGACTTCGTGAGCCCCACATAATATGTGGGAGCCGCGAACACGGTGAAATGCACGTGCGAACCGGTCGCCCACCCCGTTTTGCCCATGTAGCCGATGACCTGCCCCCGCGTGACGGAGTCTCCTTTTGCGACTGCCTGCCGCGAGAGGTGCGCGTAGAGCGTCACGAGGTTGTTGGGGTGTTTTACCACGATGAACTTTCCGTACGCCGCCTTGGGGCAGTAACGGTCCTGATTGCCGACCGCCACCACTTCACCATCCTCTGCCGCGAGAATCGGCGTACCGAGGGGTCCGCCGATGTCAATGCCGTTGTGCCACTTGCTGCGGTACGTGACCTTTGCAAAATCGGTGTGGCCGTACCCCTGCGTGAGAAATTCGCGCCCGAGGTTTACCGGAAACGCGAGCACGCCGGGCATGACTGCGGGGAGCGTGGCAGGATCAATCTTCGTTCGCAGTACCGCGGAAAGCGCCTCAACTTCATCATCAATCCTTTGCCGGAGCGCTTCGAGCTCCGCGAGCTGTTTTTGGTAGATGCTTTCGCGGTTCCTGGTTTCTTTGAGGAGCGATTCTTGTTCCTCCTTCTGGTCTTGCACAATGAGCTTCTTATTCTGAAGATTATTTTGGTGATACAGCGCATTTGAGCGCTTCTCGCTCGCTTGCACGAGTTTCGCATCATAGGTTTCGTGGAGTGCCCGCAGATTGGCGATGTCGAGCGTGAGCTGTTGCTGGAGGTTCGTGAGAGTCTGCGCCTCGAGGACTCCGTCCGCGAGACTGCGGTGCCGCAAGAACATGGCAAGAAGCCCTGCTCCGGCTTCGTCCGCACGCCGGATTTCATTCAAAACCTGTCCGATTGCTTCCGTTTTGCTTGAAGTGGACGAAGCGATGTCACCGATGTCGTAATTCAGCGACTCAATTTCGAGTTTGAGCTTCTCGACGGTGAGCTGGTCGGCGCGGATGCTCAAGTTCAACTGATTGATGTTTGATTGGATGGTATTCACCGCGCGCTGCAGCGTTGTTTTCTCGGCGCGGGTTTCCCGCAGTTCTTTTTGCGCTGCCTCGAGTTTCGGCTGAAGTTCCTGAAGCTCATTCGCGCGTGATTGAATCTGCTGTTCAAGGTCCTCGCGGGTAAGGGTGCTCGTTGCCGCAGTATTGTCTGCTGTTTCTTCCCCAAAAACTCTTGGTGGGAGTGTGCCGAAGAGAACTATCGCGCAGGCGATAGCTATGAGAGTGAAAGTTGGGCGTGTACGGGGCATTGAACGGCGGGCAAGCTCTATGCGGACGCCAGTTTATCGAGCGCGAGCGAGATGCGGCGGATACTCTCTGCGGGACCAAGCGCGGCGGCGATATCGAATGGTCCCGGGGACCCCTCCTTTCCCGATAATGCGGCGCGCAGAGGCCAGAGCACCTGCCCCTTCCCCTCCTCCTCAACAAGTGCCGCAAGCGCGCGGTTCAGCGTCTCCGGAGTGAAATCCGCTTCAGGCACTTTCGCGATGCGCTCGCGCACCGCGCGAAGTATGCGCGCGGCGTCATTCGGCGAGGTCTTTTGCCACTGGAGCAGAAGGGATGCTGGGTACTCCGGCAATGCAAAGAAGAAACGGGTATCCGCGGCAGCCGCCGCGAGCGTCTTCATTCGTTCGCGCTCGATGTGCACCACGCGCCGGAGAAGCGGCTCGCGCGCTTCAATATGCTCCCGGGCAAGGAAGGGCGTGAGCAGTGCGGCGAGCGTTTCGTCAGCGAGCGTCCGGAGGTGCTCGCGGTTCAGCCAGAGAAGTTTTTCCTCGTCAAACACCGCTCCTCCCTTCTGGATGCGGGAGAAGTCAAATTCTTTAATGAGTTCGTTGGGCGTGAAAAGCTCGCGGTCGCTGGCGGGATGCCACCCGAGGAGTGCGAGGAAATTGAGGAGCGCGTGCGGGAGAAATCCTCTCTCACGGTACTCGAGGAGAGATGTTTCCGCATAGCGCTTCGAAAGCTTGCTGCGGTCGGCGGCAAGAATAAGAGGGAGGTGCGCGTAGGTCGGCTCCTCGAAGCCCAGCGCCTTCTGCATGAGAATTTGCTTCGGGGTGTTTGAGAGATGCTCTTCGCCGCGGATGACGTGGGAAATCTGCATCGCATGGTCGTCCACTACGACGGCGAAATTATAGAGCGGCGTACGGACATCCTTTGCAATCACAAAGTCTCCGAAGAGTCCTGTGTTGAATTTCACCTTCCCGCGAATCAGGTCTTTGAACTCAACTTCAACTTCCGGAGCGGCAAAGCGGATGACTTGAGGAGTTTTTCCGGGCGGAGGAGATTTCAGCGCGCGGCAATGCCCGCCGTATTTCGGCGGAAGCCCCTGGGAGAGAAGCGTTTGCCGCTCTGCTTCAAGTTCCTCCTTGGTGCAGTAGCAGTGGTACGCCCGCCGCTCGCGGAGAAGGGTCTCGAGGTGCTTTTGATAAAGTTCAATACGCTCGCTTTGGCGATACGGTCCATACTCCCCTCTCGAGGTTCCGCGCCATTCGCCGTTCACCCATGCTCCGTCGGGACCTTCGTCCCAATCGAGGCCAAGCCAGCGGAGCATTTCGATGATTTCAATTTCATATTCTTTCTTTGAGCGCTCGGCATCGGTGTCCTCAATGCGCAAGACGAATGCCCCTCCGTTTCGGCGGGTAAACAGCCAGTTAAAAAGCGCGGTGCGGACGCCGCCAACGTGCCAATGCCCTGTGGGGCTTGGCGCAAAACGAACTCTTATTTTCTTGACAGTGCGGGCATTCACACCGGCATTCTAGCACGATTTTCCATAAGGAGTAATCGCGAATAATGCGAATTAAGGTTGATTCTCCGCCTGAGACGGATCCGCCTTTGGCGGAAATAACGCAAATGCATTCGCATTACCTGCCTGCCGGCAGGCAGGTTTGCCATAATTCGCGATATTAGCGATTACTCTCGGCGAGAAGCAGTATCTCCCGCGCGAGGACCTGTGCGGCATCCGGCTTGAAAAACGCGCGGGATGCGGCGCTCATTGCAGCGTATCTCTGCGGGTTGCTCATAATTTTTTTCATGGCTCCGATGAAGATTCCCACAAAGAGATTTTCCTCCTCGATAAGAACTCCGCCGCCCGCTTTCTCGAAGCTGTGCGCATTCGCGAGCTGGTGGTCATGGGCAGACTCCGCGAGCGGGATGAGAATCATGGGCTTTCCGAATGCCGCGGCTTCGGTGAGTGCGCCTGCGCCCGCCCGCGCGGCGATGCAATCCGCCGCCGCGAGCGCATTCTTCAGCTCCTCGTCGAGATACGGCACTGCTTTATACGGCGCCTCCGCGCCCGCCGATGCCCCGAGCGCGGCCCGCGAAAGCGACTCGATTTCGGTGAAGTTCCCCGCGCCGGTCTGGTGAAGCACCTGGGCTTCCTTACAAATGAGCGGGAGATGAGTAATGATGAATTCGTTGATGCGGCGGGACCCTTGGGACCCCCCGAGAATAAGGAGAAGCGGCTGGTCGGGCTTGAATCCAAGCGCCTTTTTTGCGGCGGAAGAGTCGGGTTTCTCGGCAAGAAGCCACGGGCGGACGGGGTTTCCCACTACCGCTGTGCGCGCGGGGTCGAAGTAGCGCGTTGCCTCGCTGAAGCCGAGCGCGATGCGCGCGGCAAATCGCGAGGAGAGAATGTTGGTTACTCCCGGAATCGCATCCGATTCGTGGAGGAGCACCGGAATCCGATAGAACCACCCTGCAAAGACCACCGGAAATGCCCCTGTGCCCCCTTTGGAGAAAATAACATCGGGCATGAGCCAGAAGAGGTGCCAGAACGCCTGGATAAGCCCGATGAAAAACTTTGGGATGTCGAGTACGTTCTGAATCGTGGAGTAGCCCCGGAGTTTTGCACCGAGCACCGAATGGCGCCGGATGCCGCTTTTGTGGAGAAGCGCCGCAAATGCGTCCCGCGGCCCGAGGTACACAATATTGAGTTCCTCGTTCTTCTCCGACGCAAGTTTCTGGAGTTCTTCGGTTACCGCAAGAAGCGGGTAGATGTGCCCCCCGCTCCCGCCGCCGGTGAGTGCGATGCGTAATTTAGCCATACAAATAACACGCGATGCTAATATACGAATTCGTACTAATGATACTAATGAGATGCAAATTCGTATAATTAGTATCCATTAGTATATTGGCATTGGTTACTATGCTACTTCTGCATTATAGCAGTCCTCGCAATAAATTATCTCCGTGCGGTTTGGCGCGAAAGTTGTCTCAAACTCATTCGGGCATGGTTTCTCACCATGGGAATGCGGTGCAGTATTGCGATATGCTCTTTGCTCTTTGCTATTTGTTGTGCCGCACATACAGTCCCGCTTCCAAAGGCGCATTGGACTTCGCGTTGCGATGCGCGCATAATGCCTGCAATTCGGACAGAGTTGGGGAGGCGGGATATGCATGGCGCGATAGAAGCGCAATTCGTCCGGCACAATGCGGAATGCGGTGGTGCACTTTTCATTGCATGAGCCCCCATGGAGACACCCGATGACTTCGTTTGTGATGTTGTCTCCTACCTCGGCAATCGTATCGGGGATTTTTTCTGCGGGAAGCGTGATTTTATAATCCCGCTCACGCGGTTCTTTCCATCGAAATCCCTGCGCAATCGCCTCATCGCGCGAGAGCGGCGCAATGTCATACGCAAGCGTCTCATTATAGGCAAAGGGACTCATTGACTCGGGGAAAAACTCGCCCCACTCCCCTCTCCTTTTCATATCGGCAACGAC
This sequence comes from Candidatus Liptonbacteria bacterium, assembly GCA_016186635.1. Lineage (GTDB taxonomy): Bacteria > Patescibacteriota > Minisyncoccia > UBA6257 > 2-01-FULL-56-20 > VGJV01. Next base: position 14,216 of record JACPLI010000024.1, read on the forward strand.
TTTGGCTTTGAGCGTTTCGTATTCTGATTCCGTATATTGAGTATTCAATATGACATGCGAACCTTTCTTGATTCCCGCGCATCCCATGAGGTGTTCGGCCCCTGGGCAATTCCATGAGTAGAATACCTCCCGCGAGCGGACTGAATAAATAGTGCCCATGCAGTGATAGGAGTGGTCGGGCACTACACCCTCATAGCAAAGTTCGAGCTGTCCCGTGATGAGACAATCGTATGTTTCCTTCCCTCCGTCACCGATGGTGATGAATCTGCAATTTTCAAGGGAGTTATTGAAATAGCAGTCCCTCGTGTTCTTGCAGTTGATGAGCATGTCGCCCGTGGCATTCACGGACTTCAATATTTGTGCATAGCGGCGCGGGAATTTCTTCGCAAAATCCTCAAAAGTTTTCCGATGCTTTTCGATTGAAGTGCGGCTCCCCAGCTTCAACTCCTTGAGTTTTACTTCATATTCCTCTTTTGAATATTGCTGATTTAAAATGCAGTATTTTTTGTTGCGGAGCCCCACACACATGACGCAATTCGAGCATCCTCGCAAATCGTATGAGAGAAAGCAGTCATTGCAGTCATGGCAAAATGTGCAGTATGCGCATCGGTAGCACTTTGTTGATGCGAGGCACTCGTAGAGCCATTCAACGTGGTGCACGTGGAGCGAATCCATAATCTCCTTGCTATGCTCAATGTGGGCGGCATACATGACGTTTTCGTCGTGCCATCCCGCCACGGCAGAGTAGCAGTTCTTGCTGTACCACCAGTCGTTTGTGTACTCGCAATTCACGCTGCCCACGCCGTCATCGTTCTGCATCGCAATCGCGGGGATTTTCTCAAAAATCTCATTGCACTGCTCAAAGAACGGGCGGGAGGGGTCATACCTTTGCCCGTACTGGAACGGGTCCCAGGCGTCCGACCACCAGCACTTCACACAGCGGACAGGAAACGGCGCGTCAGAGGGATAAAGTGCGATGATATTCCGCTTGCAAAGGTCACAGGCGCGCCGATAGTAGTCGCGGTCATTCCGCCACATGAGCCGCCGCCGCAGGCGACATTGCGGGCACCATGTGGGCGGCGGCACACCCATCTTTTCGTAGAACGAAAAATCATCCGGTTCGATGGTGAATGTAACGTCGCAACTTTTGCAGATTCTTTTTTCCGAACTCATAGAGACATTTCAATAGTACATTTTTCCACCTTGGGTTGCTATATTTTCTTATTCGCGCGAATAAGAAAATATAGCAACACGATTCTATAATTTACGCAACATCAGCGACCTCTCAGCAAACTCATGACTCTCGTTCAGTCATACAACCTCACTTTGGTAGCACTGCTCGCCCCTCGGGCTTACTCGGGATGAAAATTGTTCTCATACAACTTCCTGTTGGTAACAATTTTCACAGTATATAATCTCCGGCCTCTCCGGCGCGTAACTCGTCTCGAATTCGTTGGGGCACTCCCCTGTTCCATGAAAGTGGGCGGCAGTGTTTGCATACACTGTTCGAGGTTCGATGTTCGAGGATCGAGAATTTTTACCCGCACACATACATTTCCGTTTCCAAAGTTGCAGCGGATTCCTTTGCGCGAGCCGCGCGTAGTGGCGGCAGTTGGGGCAAAGGTTCGGGAGCGGGAGATTCAGTTTCCGATAGAGCTGGAGTTCCTGCTCGATTATTTTGAACGCAGTGGTGCATTGCTCGTTACACGTCCCTTTATGCGTGCACTCGATTACCTCGTTTACTATCGAGTCCGGAGCATCTTTAATTTGGTTCGGAATTGTATCCCCCGAAAGCGTGGCATTATAGTGCCGCTCTTCCGATTTCCTCCAACGGAAACCCTTTAACTTCGCCTCTTCCTCGGTGAGCGGAAAATATTCTTGCGCGATCGTTTCGTTATACGCCCACGGAGAGAGTTCCGGCGGGAAAAACTCCCCGTATTTATATTCAATTCCCTTGTCGCTTGCCTGCCCCGTTGCGAAGCTTTTCGGGGTCCCTTGTCGCGTGTTACTTGTGTATGGCATTTCGTTCATCTGCTTCACAATCTGCGGCACTAGCTTTTCATATTCCTCTTTCGAATATTGGCGGTTCAGGATGCAGTACTCCTTGTTCCGAAGCCCGATACAGCCGAAAATGTTGTTGCATCCGTGGCAGTTCAACGTGTAACGATTAGCATTTGCGTTATAGGTTATCACCGTTGCCACGTTATTGCTGCCGATGTTTACGTCTACGCTTTCATACGACAGCTCGTACTTCCATGCTCCCATACAGTCATAGCCGTTTTTTTCCTCATAACAATGCTGGAGAAACTTGGAGTCTTCGCTCCCAGTAAGTACATCAAAGGAGGTGTGTACGTTCTTCGAATTATTGATGTTGTCGCCAGTGCAGTGCGGTGAGTTCAAGATGTTCGCATATTTATGCACCGCATTCGCAACAATCTCTTTCTGAAACTTTTCTTTAAATGCCTCAATTCCCTCTCGCGTGACGAAATCAAACGAGGCGAGTTGTTTTGTGTATTCCTCCTTTGAGTAGGGCTGATTCCAAATGTGATAGGACTTTGAGATGAGGTTTGCGCAACCGAAGCAGTTCGAACAGTTTTTGCAATTGTAGAGGAAATACGAGTCGCGGCAGTTCTTGGAATTCACTCCCCAGAGAAGCCGGTACGATTCGTGGCAGTTTACGTTTTCATAACAAAGCTCGAGCTTTGTCGCCATGTAGCAATCGAGTGAATCTTTGCCATACCCGATTTTATTCGAGTAGGCGACGTTCTCATTGAATCCTGCCGCAAAACTCAAATATGTGTTCTTGTTCTCCGCCGCGGCGTTTGTGTAGTCGCTATTTACTGAGTTGACGCTTGAGACCGCGGGAAGGGGCACCTTCCCGAGTAACGCCTTGAACTGCTCAAAGAACGGCGTGGAGAAATCGTACGGCACTCCGTATGCGAGTGAGTTCCACTCGTCACTCCACCAGTATTTTTGGTCATACACGATGCACGGCGCATCCGGCGAGAAGACGGAAATGACATTCTCGCTGTGCCCGGGAGCATCGCACTTTCGCTTATAGAGCGAGCGCTCATTCCGCCAGTTGTCTCTCCTCTGCATGCGGCACCGCCAGCAGAACGTGGGAGGCGGGACAGAAATCTTACTATAAAAATTCAAATCATCGGTTGCGATTTCAAACCCCACTTTGCAATTTTGACACTGTTTATTCATTTCAATCTATCGAAGTTTAACTTCGATAATTTAGAGTTCATATTGAAAAGCCAGATAACAATAATCTTACACCAAATATAATAAGAATCACACCGAGAATCTTTTGCGCGGAACCGGCGACTCGCCGAATTCTTCCCTGCAGGCGAGGGTGGGAAAAGAGCACTGCGACGAGGAGAAACCACACGATGCTTACGATAACTATTTCGCCTGCATACAGCAATTTTACGGCTAGGGAAGTTGTTGGAGTAATGACTTGGGAAAGAATGCTGATAAAAAACAGTATCTCGGCGGGGTTCAAGAGTTCAACAAGAAAACCAGTTTTGAAACTCGAAGTCGAGGATTGCACCGAATCCCCGCCCGCGCGGGAAAGATTGAAAATTGGCTTCCGCAGAAAAGTGAAGATTCCAAGATAGATAATGAATCCTGCGCCGAGAATCTGAATTGCCGTGAGCGCATAAGGGTATTGCGCCACGAGAAATCCAAGACCCAGGAGAACGTATGCAAGGTGGATAAATGTGCCCGTTGCGATGCCGAGCGCGCAAAGAATCCCCGCGCGGCGCGAGTGCAGCAAACTATTCTTTACCGTGAGCGTGAATGCCGGGCCGGGACTTGCAATTTCCGCCCAGTAAATCCCTCCTAATACCGCGAGTTGTTGAATGAGCGGCATGAGAATACTTATCGCACGAATTTATGAATTATTACGAAAATACGAATTCGTATGTTCGGTAGCCGTTCGTACATTCGTGCGATAACTTACGTGTACTTCGATACATTCACCGCAACCCCGGTCATGGTGAGAAAGACTGCCAAGGCGGTACCGCCGTAGCTGATGAAAGGCAAGGGCACTCCGGTCAAGGGCAGGAGGCCGGAAATCGCGCCCATGTTCACGAGTGACTGAAGCGCAATCACCGTCCCGAAACCGGCGAGCATGAGGCGCCCGAAGAGGTCTGGCGCGCGGCGCGCAATCCAGAAAAAGCGGAGTACGAGGACTCCGAAAAGCGCGATGAGCGAGACGCTCCCCGCAAATCCCAACTCTTCTCCGACAACGGCGAATATGGAGTCATCTATGGATGCCGGCAGCGTTGTTTTAATGATGGAGCGCCCATATCCTGCGCCGGTAAATCCGCCGGCGCCGATTGCGGTCAAGGCCTGATTCACCTGGAAATTTTTCGTTTCCTGATGTTTCTCCGGTTCAAGGAACCCCAGAATACGTTCTCGCCGGTACGGCGTGGCATAGATGATAAGTCCCACGCAGACAAGCACCAGAAAGACTGTTCCGGCGATATAGCGGAGTTTTGCGCCGCTTAAAAAGTAGAGCGTGAGCCCCGTGCCGAGAAGGATAAGCACGGTACTCGTCGCTGGCTGGAGGATGAGAAGCGTCCCTACTGCGCCAAGCACCACGAGGAACGGGAACCATCCCCGCACGGCGGACATGCCCCGCTGTGCGTTGGAGCGGCTTAACCACGCCGCGAGATATATGATTAAAGTAAGCTTCAGAAGTTCTGCGGGCTGGAAGCGGATTGGTCCCAATTGGAGCCAGCGAGTTGCGTTGTTTGCTTCGACGCCAACCGGAGTAAACACGAGGATGAGGAGTACCACCGTGAGCGCGAGCATAAGAAGGGCAAGCCCGCGATAGCGCGTGTAGCGCACCACTGCGGCGCAGAAGAAGCCGACGATGCCGAAGGAGAGCCCGTAGAGCAGCTGGTGGCGGATAAAGTAGAAGCTGTCATTGTAGCGGGCTTTGCCGAGTTCCGATGAAGCGCTCGCAAGCATCACGAGACCGAAAACGGTAATCACCAGCACAAGCGCCACCAAGAAATAATCAGGGCGGTGTCCGGTTGTGGAGCGGCGAAACATCATGCGCGGTGGCGGAGAATTTTCCCCTTGAGTACCCCCCGCGACGCATCGTTCCGGACCGCCACGGCGCCGTTTATGGTGACAAAGCGAATTTCGACTGCGGCGGGCTCGCCCTCACGGAACGAAAATCCAACAAGGTCGGCGTAATTCCCCTCCTTAACCTCTCCCCGGTTCGGGATGCCGAAAAGTGCGGCGGGTATTTTCGTAAGTTTCCGCACGGCGTCTTCAAGCGGCATCAGCCGCTGTCCCTGCACCATTTCGAGAAATTTGGTGAATGTGCGCGCCGCGCGCTCGGGCTTGAGGAGGGTGCGTTCTCCTCCCGGGCGGATACTCGCCGCGTTCGTTGCGAGAAGCGAACGCGGGTGCGTGAGCGCCTCGGTGATGAGCCCGGTGGCGATGTTCCTCACAAAAACGACGGCACGCAACCCTGTTGTGCGCATCAGCGTGAATAATGCCTCCGGGAGCGAAGGGGTACTGTAGAGTTCCTTGATGCCGCCGATTGTTTTTCCCACAAGTGCCTCGTTCTGCGGCGCGGAGGCGACAACAAGGTCGGTGCTCCCGCACTCCGGAAGTTCCTTTACAATTCTCTTCCGCTTCCATGTGTCATTCAGATATCCCACCATCGTTTCGTAATTTCCCTCTTGCGCCCATGCGGGCAGAAGCGTCGAGAGCGGCACCACACTCATATCGAAAGGATACATATCGAAATGTATGGGGCGAGTATCGGGAATCCGGCTCAATTTTTCGAGCGCTGCGCGATATGAGTTCTCACCTCCCCGGAACGGCATGAAGTGGCTGATGAGCGTGGGTACGCCGGTTTCCCGTTGCAGCTTGAGCGTCTCATCAACGGCTTCCATCACATTCTCGCCGCTGTTGCGAAGGTGCGTACTGTATATGCCGCGGCGGGCGCGCACCACCGAAGCAAGCGCCTTGAGTTCGGCGTACGAGACGTCTTTCGCGTCCGCATATCCCAGCCCGCTCGAGAGGCCAAACCCTCCCTCGTCGAGCGCGTGCTCAAGCGTGGCGCTGAAGACCGCAAGCTCACGCTTCGTAAGATTGCGCGCGGCGCCTCCCGTGAGCGCATGGCGGATGGTGGAATGCCCGGCAAGCGTGCCGAAGTTTATGCCCAATCCCCTTCCTTCAAGGATACGGAGGAATTCATCCATCGTGTGCCACCCGACGTTCACGCATCGGACATCCCCCCATTTGCGGACGGATTCCAGGTCTCCGTACAGCAGCGGAGCAAGAGACGCGCCGCACATGCCGCCAAAAATGGTGGTGATACCCTGCCTCACAAAGTCCTCCTGTGCCGGATTGTCAAAAAGCGTAAGGTAATGGTCTGAATCGGTGTTGACGTCAATAAAGCCCGGCGAGAGATATATCCCCTGCCCGTCAATGACCTCATCGGCTTTTTTGCTGGGGAAACTTCCGATTGCAGAGATTTTCTCATCCTGCACGAACACGTCGCTCCGCTCTGGAAATGGGCGCGCGCCTCCCACGATGCGGACGTTCCTGATGAGGAGGGTCATAGCATCATTATACAACTTATCGCTCCGTATATATCTTGAGTTTTCCACCTTCGGGAACGATGCTTATCGTTCCGCGTTCATCCGTGCGCAGTGTTGCCGGTATGGCGGTTGCATCAAGGCGCGCGAGCGTTTCCTTGGTAGGATGCCCGTACGAATTCCTGCCGACGCCGATGAGCGCCGCGAGGGGGTGCACCGCTTGGAGAAATGATTTGCCCGAAGAGTATTTCGAGCCGTGGTGCCCTACCTTCAGGATGTCGGCATGAAGCGGCGTTCCGGCGCGCACGAGGAATTCCTCGACGCGGGTGCCTGTGTCCGCGGTGAGCAGTGCGGAAAAACCGCTCGTGCGCACAAGACTCACCAGCCCCGTGTCGTTCAGCTCCTTGCTCTTGAGAAATGCGCCATCGGGAGCAAGGAACTCAACTGCTGAATCCCGGTAGCGGATGCGGGCTCCGCCCCCGAGTACCACGAAGGGAATATCCGCCTCCCCAATTTTTTTGAGCAGTGAATTCCACGCCTCGCTGCCGCTCTCCGCATTGCGCCCGTTCGAAATAATTGCGCCAAAGCGGTAGTGCCGCAGAAGGTCCGCGAATCCGCCGTAGTGGTCGCGCTGGGGATGGGTGATAATGCCGACATCAATGTAGTGCCGGGCGGCGGGGAGCACCGCGCTTATTGCCGCGACGGCGCTCCTGTCGGGACCGGCATCGGTGAGTACCGAAACGTCTCCGGGCAGGCGAATCAGCGTCGCATCTCCCTGCCCCACGTCGAGGAAATGGAGTGATGAAGTTTCGGCGGGAAGCCCGGTGACAAGCGTATGCCAGACGAACGCATTGAGCACAATGAGCGTGAAGAATGCCGGAAGTATGTATCGGGCGAGGCGATTCATAGGAGTAATCGCGAGTAATGCGAATTAAGGTTGATTCTCCGCCCGAGGCGGATCCGCCTTTGGCGGAAATCGCGCGAATCCATTCGCGTTATGTGCGGTACTTTGGGTCATTCGCGATTACTCTCTTGCGCCGCGCGATAAACGCGGCAAGGAGAAGATAATAGCCTGCCACCGTGGCGGGAGAGAAGAAAAAATTGCTCACCGGAAGCGTCCATTGCGCGAAGGCGTGAATCACGCCGATTTCATAGGACGTGAGAAGGCGAATCGCCTCTGCGAGCGGGAATGCGAGAAAGGGAGCGAGCCAGTGCGTCACTCCCAGCACGAAACCAAGCCCCATGGTAACGGGGATGAACGGGATGATGAGAATATTCGCGAACACCGAGGTAAGCGACACGCTTCCGAATGCGGTGAGAAGGACCGGAAGAACTCCCATTTGGGCGCCGAGCGTCGTATCCACGTTCTCCTTCCACGAGAAGAACCCCTTGTCCTTTGCGGTATGCCAAAGCGTGCGGAGCGCGGGACCCATGTAGGTTACGCCGAGGAGACTCAAAAACGAGAGCAGAAACCCGAGGTCTTCCCGAAGGATGGTGGGGTCCCACGCGAGCATAAGCGCGGCGGCGGCGGCGATGGCGTACGCCTGGTCCCGTGGACGCCCCGTCCCTTCAGCGAGAAGCCCCGCGATTCCCATGAGTGCCGCGCGCACGACTGACGCTTCCGTACCCACCATCCCCACGAAGAGGAGGATGCCGATGACCGAAATCCAGATGGCGATGCGCCTGCTCACAAAAAATGCCGCGCCTTTGCCGATGTTCGCGGCAAGCACGCTGATGTTGTAGCCGGAAACCGCGACGATGTGGAGCGTACCAGAGACTGCCATATCCTCCTTTAATTCCTTCGAGAACGTGCTCCGGGCACCCAGCGTGATGCCGGAGAGAAGCGCCGCATGGTCGGGCGGGAGCACTTGCTCATATCCGCGCATCACCGCGCGTTTGACGGCAACGAGATGCTCTTTCAGCCAGTTGCCCCTGTGTCGACCTGTGCGCTCCATATGCGGGAACTCGGCGAGAAGCGTGCCGTTATCTTCCGTAATGCTTCCGCGGAAAGAAAAAAGGTCTCCGTACTGCATGTCCCGCGCCGGCGCCACGACGGTAACTTTTCCCCGATACGGCTCTTGGAGTTCGACCGTAAACCGGGAAAGCATGCTCGAAGTACGCGGTTCTTCCACGACGATTCCCTCGAACGCCGCGGGAATGCCCTCCGGCGGAAATACGGTGAAGTTGCTTGCCGCACGGGTGTAAAACGCGTAATAGCCGAATCCGAAGAGAAGCGTGCCGAGCATGATGTACAGCACGCGGAGGCGCGTTCCTCGGAGGTAATGAAGCCACAGCGCGGCGCATGCGCCTCCCGCAAGCACCCAGAAAAGGGGCGCGTGGAATGCCGCCGCGGCAGCTCCCGCAAGAAATCCGAGGAGCGCTTCAAGCGCGAAGTCCGCCACCATCGCCATACCTCTGTCTCCATTCCTTAATTGCAGCATGGTTCCCTTCACGAAGGATGCGGGGGACATTCCACGGGCGCGCGCCTCGCTTCGGCATAAACGCGGCGGGGCGGGTATAGACGGGATACGAACCCTTTATTTCCTCGAGTGACTCTGATTTCCCGAGGAACCCCGGGATAAACCTGCTCACCGTCTCGGCGAGCACGAGCGCGGGAAGCTCCCCGCCGGAGAGCACATAATCCCCTATCGAAATTTCTTCATCCGCAACGTGCTCCGCCACGCGCTCATCCACCCCCTCGTAGCGCCCGCAGATAAGGATAAGTTGGTCATACTTGGACAGTCTCTTTGCCGTTTTGGCATTCAACTTCTTTCCGCGGGTGGAGAAAAGGATGATTCTCTTTTTGGAATCTGGAATTTGGAATTTGGAGCTTGCAAATCGAACCGCTCTATAGATGGGTTCGATTTGCAGTACCATCCCCGGTCCCCCGCCGAACGGCGCGTCGTCAACTTTATTGCGGCGGTTTTTCGCAAATGCGCGAAGGTTATGGATGTGAATTCGAAGGAGCCGCTTTGCGCGGGCGCGCGCGAAGAGCGAGTCGCTGAAATATGGCTCGATGAGCTTGGGGAAAATGGTGAGGATATCAAACCTCATGCAATAGGTAATTGAGTAAATAGGTAATTACGTAATTGCGAATTACTTAATTACTATTCGTCTTCTTTTTTCAAAATCTGGTCGAGCGATGCCGCAATTGATTTGCGCAACTCGTCCACATCCACTTCCGGTGCGGTGTGCTCCTTCGGCCGCGGGGCTTTCCTCGCAGGTTTAAGCTCGGCAAGCGACATGCCGGCTGGCACCAGTTTTGCAGGGACCTCGCCTGGCGTCTCCGGCGGGTTCTCCGGCGCAGAGACGGAGGAAGGTACGACAGGCTCTGTTTCAACAATCTCCGGTGGTCTCTCGGGTGGCGATTGAGTTGCCGCTTCAGGCATGCCCTTCTCCTCTCCTCCTCCTTCCGCTTTCGCCTCACCAGATGCTCCTTGTGGCGGCGCTTCGAATTCAATACCCACCGCTGCGAGCGCATCTTTTGAGGAATCATGCGCCTTTTTCTGTACGCGCGGGAGCTTTACCGGAAGGATTTCACCGGCCTTGACCCGCGTAAGGCAGTCCTTGCAATACACGGGGCGGCTCGGGTCGGGGGCAAAGGGAACGGTGGTAGTTTTGCCGCACGATGAGCAGTTCGCGATGTAGGTGCCATCGCGCGCTGAGGCGCTTCCCGAGAAGGGCGTTTCAGACGCGCCCATCACGCCGCTCCAGCGGTTGATTTCGTCCTCAACCACCGCCCGCGGCCGCGCATACCGCTTCTGCGAGTTGCGGACAATGGTTTCCATTGCCGTCTCCGAGGTGGAGACCTTAAACGGAGGGAGGGTGATTGCGGAGAACGGGCGCGAGGTAACGCCGTCAACCATGAGCTTCAAATACACGGAATAGTTCGGAAGGTTCACGATATCCTGCGGAGTGAATTCCGGTTCAAATTCCGACTCAAGAAACTCCGCGTCAGTCGCCCCTACGCGGAACACGATCATGGTACCGACGTTTCCGAATATCGCATCGCGGACTTTTGTCGAGACGTCAGTCACGAGCTGGCCGATATACTGGTGCGCAAGGATAAGGTCGAGGCGATATTTGCGCGCTTCGGAGAGAATCCCCGCGAAGGAGTCCGTCGCGAAATTTTGGAACTCGTCCACGTAGAGGTAAAAGTCCACACGTTCCTCTTCCGGCACGCGGATGCGCTCCATCGCGGCAAGCTGCATCTTCGTGATGAGCATGGCGCCGAGGAGCGCCGAGTTGTCTTCGCCGATACGCCCCTTCGACACGTTTACGAGGAGGACCTTTCCCTCATTCATGAGATTAAAAATATCAATCGTGCTTCGCGATTGCCCCACGATGTTCCGCACGAGCGCGGTTGAGAGAAATTGCCCCACCTTGTTCTGAATGGGCGCAATCGCTTCATTTCTGAATTGGTCGCGCCATGACTCAAACTCGTGTATCCAGAATGCCTTCACCACCGGGTCTTTCACGTTTGCGATAATCTGCTGCCGGTAATCCTTGTCCACGAGAATCCTCGTGATGCCGAGGAGCGTGGAGCCGGGCGTGTCCAAGAGCGCGAGGATGGCATTGTTCATGATGTATTCCATCCGCGCACTCCACACGTTCTCCCAGATTTTCGTGAAAATGCCCATCAGCCCCGACGCGACGAGATGTTTATACTTCGGGTCGGGAAGCTCGAGGACGTTGAAGCCGATGTGGTACTCCGTGTCCGCGGGATTGAAGTAAATCACGTCGTCGAGCCGCTTTTCGGGGACCTTCTCGAGGATTCCTTCGACAAGCTCTCCATGCGGGTCCACGACGGCGAGCCCCTCGCCGTTCTCAATGTCCTGCACAATCATGTTATTGAGCATCGCGCTTTTCCCCGTGCCGGTTTTCCCGACGACGTAGACGTGCTGGCGCCGGTCGTTGCGCTTAATGCCAAAAAGCCGGTTCGTGTTCCGGAAATCGGTGCGACCGAAATAAATGACGTCTTTCGAAGGGTCAAAGTCCATCGCCATATCCAAATTATGCCATATTCCCGCAGCCGGGGCTACTTTTTTATGGCTCACCTGTTTGATGTTTCTTATCGCCATCAGAATTAAGGTTGAACCTTAAAAATGCCGAAGGTTCAACCTTGAAGCATTTCATTTATTGAATAATTCGCGAAGAAATATTTTTACGCGAAACATCGCCTTTTGGAAAAGTAGTCGCAACAGATACCTATATTTCTTGAGCCGCCAGAAAAAGTTTCTCATAGGAATTCTGCCTTATAACACGCATCGCAGTATATAATCTCGGGCTTTTCCGGCGCGAACGTCGTCTCAAATTCGTTCGGGCAAAGTTTCTCTCCATGAAAATGAGGAGTGGTGTTTTGATAAGCCGCTTGCCCCGACCTGCTGTCGGGGCTCCGACTTAGGTCGGAGCACATGCATTTTCGCTTGAAAAGGGTATATCCATTCCGCCACTGCAAACGTTGTGCGTACCTGCATGCAGGGCATAATCGCGGCAGCGCAATGTTCATCTCGCGATAAAATTGAAGTTCCTCACGAGTAATGCGGAACGCAGTCGAGCATTGCTCGTTGCATGTGCCCATATGTACGCAGCCAATTATTTCATTGAGAATAGAATCTTTTGCATTACGGATATGATCCGGCAAATCATTCGGTCGTAGCGTGATCGTGTACGCGCGTTCCTGCGGTTCGCGCCATTCCCATCCTTCCGCGAGCACTTCTTCTTTATTTTTCGGGTACCAAGGAAATCCAAATACTTCATTGTACGCATAAGCGGAGATCTCCGTGGGGAAGAACTCGCCAAATTTGTAGACACGTCCTTTTTTATCCACGTAGGGCATCGCGTTCATGTGCTCGATTATTTTCGCTTTCCGCTTTTCGTACTCATCTTTCGAATATTGCTTGTTTAAAATGCAATGCTGCTTGTGGCGAAGCGAAATACACCCAAAGAGATTAGATGAGTTTTCCGCCCAGTCGCAATACATAATGTCACGCGAATTGCTGCCCCCTGCGGAAAAGAAGCATCGTTGGGCATTTCCGGTAACCCCAAAGATTTCATAGAGCAGTTCCGAAGTATCCCCGCCGCCGCTTACGTCGTAGCTATCTTTAAGATTCAACCCTCCAAAGTAGAGATATTTGCAGTTTTCCACGCCGTCGAGCGCGGAGAAGCATATCTGGCAATTCTTTGCGTCTCGGATGATGTCGCCAGTCACATTATGGGCGTTTACCACGTGCGCGTATCGATGCGGCGTGGAAAGGTAGAGTTCTCTAAATTTTTTCTTCGCTTCCTCCAGTCGCGTGTAACTTCCCAAGTCCCAGTACTCCATTTGCTTTTTATACTCTTCTTTCGAGAGTTGCTCATTCCACAAGCAATGTTTTTGTTTGCGGAGGTTCACGCACCCGAAGCAATCCGAACACCCCACGCAGTTAAAAAGAAAAGAGGACTCAAGGCAATCATCGGAAAAATAGCCGAATCGGACTTTATATAATCGATTTGAATGCAATGATTCGTATACGTGGTCCGAGTTGTCAGCAACATAACAATCAACCGCATTGCGAGAAAGAAGGAGTGCATAACAATATTGGGAGTCTTCTGAAAAATAACTCCAGAATGTCAGATAGCAGTTTTTGACGCTTTCAGAGGCGTGAGAGAAAGGGCTATTCACAATATTCGACCCTGTAAGCGCAGGGCGCGGCACTGCCTCCATAAGTTCCCGGTATTGCTTGAAGAACGGCTTGCTAAAATCGTAGTCGCGCCCGTAATCGAGCGGGTCCCACTTGTCCGACCGGAAACATTCGCGGCAGTAGATAGTGAAGGGTCCGCCGGGGGCATGGATGCTCACAATGGACTTCCCGCACATTTTACACGTATCGCGGTAGAGCGACCGCTCTTCTCTCCACGCCATCCGGCGCATATTCCTGCACGAAGGGCACCACGTCGGCGGCGGGACTTGGATTTTTTCGTAAAACTGGAAGTCCTCGGGTTCAATAGCGAACCCCTTCTTACAATTTTGACATTGCCGTCTCTCAGAACTCATGTATTTCTATCATACACCAACCGCGATCGAAGTATCGAAGTCGGACTTCGATACTTCGATAAGGGATTTATGCCACCTCGCCAAAAAAACACTTCTTGCACCATATTCCCGGCGTGTCCTCTTCTGTATGCGGGGTTCTGAATCTTGCGCCACATTTCATGCAGGTGCGCTCGACAAGCATCATGTTTTTCACCCAGCGCTTCATCATGGATTCAATGCGGCAAAACGGGCATATCCTTGGCAAAGGGAAATTGAGCGAACGCAGAAATTGCAGTTCGTGCGGGATAACTCGGTACGCGCGCGGGCAGGTTGAACATGCAATCGCCTCCTTCGTAATCCCATCTCCAGCGTCTTTAATATGATCAGGTAAATCCCCCGCTTTTCTTGCGGCACGTGGTTCGTTGTCACGTTTCTCCTCCCGCCACGAGTACCCTTGTGTTTCGGCTTCCGATTTCGTGAGCGGGAAAAAGAGATTTGCCATGCTCTCATTGTAGGGGCACCAGCTCATCTCTATCGGAAAAAATTCCCCGTAGCGATATGTGCGTCCCGCAGCGTCCGTGTACGGCATGTTGTCCATATGTTCAATTATTCTCATCCGCATATTCTCATATTCTTCCTTTGAATACTGCCTGTTCAAAATGCAGTATTGCTTTTGCCGTACCGATACGCAGCCGAAAATGTCCTGTGATGAGGAAAGGATAAAGTATTCTCCGTTAATCATGTTGCCGACGTGCGTTTCAAAAGCAAACTTGGCGCCAGACACTTCTGTCCCTACGTATGCTTCGTATGAAAGCGCGAGATTGTCTCCCCATCCCGTGATGTCATAGCACTCTCGAGCAGGTGCTTTCACTATCATGGTGAGGTACTTAGAATTTTCTGCTCCAACCACTTCGTAGCACTCCTTGCAGTTTTTTGACTGAAAAACGTAATTTCCTGTGCAGTTCGTTGAAAAATCATCAAATATCGGGCGCGGAGGAAATTTCTTCCAGTGTTCCTCTGCGCGCCGCTTGGCGTCCCGATATACTTCGTATGAGCCCAAGTCCCACTTCTTTATCTCTTTAAAATATTCTTCCTTCGAGTAGGGCTGGTTAAAGATGTAATGTTTTTTGTTGCGGAGATTTGCCGAACCAAAGCAGTTTTGGCAATTCACACAATCCCTGCAAAAAGTACACTCGATGGATTCGATGACGTTGTAGCATCCGAAGCATCGGTTGTCCTTAAAAATATTCTGCGAGTCATAGCAGAAATTGCAAAGCATCGCGAGCGAGCAGTCGAGCAAGGAACGGTTCTTATTCATATAAAAACCGTACAAGCAGTCCTCGCTCCACCCCGTGAAAAACACGAGATAGCAATTCTTGATGTCGGCGGCGTGGTTTGAAAATGGCGAATACTCTGCTGCCACCGGGTCAATGTCGAGCGCGAGAATAGGAACTTTGTGGAAAAGCTCCTTAAATTGTTTGAGAAAGGGCCTGGAAAAATCATACTCGCGCCCGTACTCCATCGGGTCCCATTTATCCGAGTACCAGCAAGACACGCAATACACTACAAACGGTGCATCCTGAGAATATTTCGAAATAGTCTCCTTTCCACATAAATCGCATTTCCTGCGATGGAGATTGATGAAGTTGATAAACGCGAGCCGCCGCTGAAAACGGCATTGCGGACAAAATGTCGGCGGAGGGACAGAGATTTTCTTATAGAAATCAAAATCTTCGGGTTCAATAGCGAACTCCTTTTTACAATTCTGACAAGTTCGTGTCTCTGTTGCGTCCATACCCTTCATCATACCTCGTTTGCGTTGCCTTTCACTTCTTATTTTCTTATTCGCGCGAATAAGAAAATAGTATGAATTCGCGAATCAGCGAAGCAAGTCCTGTATTCTCTTTGCTTCCTCTCTCACCGTTTCGCCCTCGTAATCCCCACTGTGGGCGGTTTCGTTGCCGTAGGAAGGACGTTTCTGGTCGAGGTGGAGGTTGAAGGTAAGCGTAGTTCCTTCTTCTTTCACATAGGCATGAAAGCGTGGATAATCCTGCCCCATAAGCGGCTTCACGCAGTTTAATTCGCCTTTATCGCTCCACTTGATGGGGTGGTACCCAATCCGCCGCATGACGGTGTTCATGTTGTCACCCACATTCGAAATAATAAATCTCATGGTATCGATGCCAATATGCTAATGGTACGAATGATACTAATAATACGAATAATTCGCGTTATTAAAAATCAAGATTTGCGTTATTCGCGATTACTCCTATGCGACTTCTGATTGGTAGCAACTTTCACAATACACTATTTCCGGCCGGTCGGGCGCATAACTGGTTTCAAATTCATTCGGACAACGTCCCTCGGGGTGATGCGTATGCTTTGCGGAGTTCTTCCAAACTTTATAATCGCACATGCATTGCCGATGCCATAACTTGAGCGGATTTCGAAGCGCGAAACGGTCCTTATGCCGGCATTCCACGCATTTCCGAGGTAGTGCAATTCCCTCGCGTTTCAAAAAATCGAACTCCGCGGGCATAATGCGATATGCTCGTCCACAATTCGGACAACCTATAATCTCTTTGCGGATTGAGTCATCTACATCCTTAATGTCGTCGGGGAGGTTTTCTGCCTTGAGCGTCGGCGTATGCGGATAGGGTTCCGGGTCATGCCACGAATACCCCGCAGCGAGTGCATCTTCTTTGCCGAGTGGAAAGAGTTCGAGCGCCATCGTTTCATTGTACGCAAAGGGCGAAATCTCCGCAGGGAAGAATTCTCCGTAGCGGTATACTTTCCCTTCCTTGTTCTTGTAGGGATTGTTATTCATTTGCTCAATTATCTTTGCTTTTACCTTTTCATACTCGCTTTGGGAATACTGCTTATTCAAGATACAGTACTGCCGTTTCCGAAGCCCCGTGCATCCAAAGAGGTCGGTAGAACTTTGGCACCACTCGCAATAGGCGCTCCGTTCATTCGCATCGCATTGCATAACGAACGATGTCCGCGTGTTTCCGAAACCTGCCGAGATAGCCTCATACACGAGCTCTGTGCTCGCCGCGTAGGCAACGTCATACGAATCCTTGCTCTTGATGTTGCGCATGCAAAAGCGAAGATTCTCACCGTCGTAGAGATCGAATGAATCGCGGACATTTTTCGAATTCTCAATATTGTTTCCGATGCATGCGGTTATCTTCATCAGATTCCCAAACTTATGAAGCGCGCCCCGCATTACGCACTGAAACTCCTCCCGATACCGTTCACGCGCGGCGTGGCTCCCCATGTTCATGCGCGCCATCGCTTCGGCGTACTGCTCTTTAGTGAGCTGTTCATTGCGAAAGACGAACTGTTTATTGCGGAGGTTCGAACTCATGAAACAGCTCTGGCAATTCACGCAGTCAAAAAGGAATGCTGAATCGAGACAGTCTCGTGAACGAACAAGATATTTTGAACGATATATGCGTGAACAATCAACGTCCTCATAGCAACGCTCCGAATCCTTTACGTAGAAACAATCGAAGATATCTTTAGATTTATCAATGTTCCGCGAGTGATATACGTTTTCCGAGAAAATCACGGAATGGGAAAGGTAGACATTCTTATTATCCGCGATGTAATTTGCATAATCCGCATTTATATTTGTGTGGATATGCATGATGCCAATCCGCGGCACTTTTCTCATAAGTTCTTGGAATTGTTCAAAGAAGGATTTGTTCCAGTCATAGTCCTGTCCATACGCGAGTGGGTCCCAGTTATCCGAATACCAGCACTCTTTGCAGTACACCGTGAACGGCTTGCCTGCCTCGCCCGACGCGAGTTGAGGTGGGTCGGGTGAATACATCGAGACAAACGATTTCTTGCAAAGGTCGCACGTGCGCTTGTAGAGCGAGCGCTCGTTCCGAAACGTCATCCGGCGCTGGAGCCGGCAATCCGGGCAGAACGTCGGCGGCGGGACCTTCACGCGCTCGTAGAACTGGAAATCCTCCGGCTCAACTGTGAATTGTTGTTTGCAGTTTTGACAGGTCCTTATTTTGGAGTTCATTAGTTTCAATATTTCGAAGTCGGACTTCGAAAAATTAACCCATTTCTGATTGATAGCAGCTTTCGCAATAGATCTTATGCTCCTTCTGCTGTTCCGGAGAATAGGAAGTTTTGAACTTCGCGCCGCATTTCGCGCAATTTCCGTCCCAGAGTTTTCTCATATTCCGTTGCTTCATTCGGCGCTCGTGCCGGCAGTTGAAACACTGTCGCGGTAACAATATATTCAATCGTTTATAAAAGGGGATTTCTTGGGCGGTAAAGCGATAATTGTAGCCGCAGGTTTCGCATTGCAACACTTGTTTCAAGAGCGACTCCGCATCAAACTCGGCGGGATTTTTGGGAAGCGCATCGTGTGTAATTGTTTCCTGCCCCGACGTGCGCGGAATGTTTTCTTCCCATCTAAATCCGGCGGCGAGGGCTTCTTCTTTCTGCATCGGGAAATATTCCTGCGCGATGGATTCGTTGTATGCGAAGGGCGAAAGCGACGTAGGGAAAAATTCGCCCCACTCTCCCGTTTTCTTCATGTGTTCTATTATTCTCATTCTCATTTTCTCATACTCATCCTTTGAATACTGCTTGTTTAAGATAAGATACTCCCCACTTTTCAACCCCACACAACCGAACGCATTGTGCACACTCGTGCAGTTGTCGGAGTAATAGATATCGCTGCAATCATAATTCAGATGCGCGAAATAAATTCCGTTGCCGCGGGAGGTGAGTGCTTGATAGGCAAGTTCAATATCCGGAGAAAATGCCACGTCATAGCTATCAACCACTTTACGCGTTGTGTAGGCGAATTTGGAGTTTTCTCCTCCCTTCACGTCAAATGAATAATGAACATTTTTTGCATGATAAATATGATTGCCTGAAACTCCATTATTGTGCGAACCGAAGAAGTGCCGCTGGGGAATTTGCCGCCGTAATTCCCGTTGCTTCTTCAGAATGTACGGGAGTGTTGCGGGATCGGTGAGCGGGTGCTCCCTCAAAAATTGCTCATATTTTACCTTGCCGACCGGCTCGTTGAAAATGCAGTAGGATTTTTGCTTGAGTCCCACGCAGCCGATGCAGTTCGTACAGCTCCGGCAATCAAAGAGTCCGATGCTCTCGCTGCAGCTCTCGCATTCCTGCGACCACTTGAGGCCGTAGCACCAAAGACAATCCACACATTCGTAACAGAGTTCAGATTTGTAGAGATACAGATTGTCTACCGAATCTTTAGACTCCCATACGATGTGACCGTAGGCACAAGTATCGTTATCTACGCATCCGAAGACGAGGTAGCAATTCTTGCTTTTCCAGGCAAAATTCGAGTATTCACAGTTTTCGCTTTGTACGCTCTGCAGGTTCGTTTTCGGCACTGCGAGAAGAAGCTCTTTAAACTGTTCAAAGAAGGGCCTCGAGAAATCAAAATCTCTTCCGTATTGGCGGGCATCCCAGTTATCCGCCCACCATTCCTCATGCGTAAATACTTTATATGGCGCATGCGGGGCGTACATTGAGATCATCGGTTTTGAGGAACGATCCGAATTCCGCTTGTAGAGTGTTTTGAAGTTGCGGAATATCATTCTCCGGCGCTGGCGGCATACCGGGCAATCCTTCGGCGCAGGGAACCCCACGCGCTCATAGAATGTGAAATCATCCGATTCAATAAGAAACGGGGATTTACAGGATTGGCATGTCTTGGTTTCGGAATTCATAGAATATCTATCGCACGAATTTACGAACTTCCTACGAAAATACGAATTGGTTCTGTTCGTATGTTCGTACCGCCAGCTGGCGGTGATTCGCGTGTTCGTGTGATATTTATATTACCTCTTTCTGGTAACATTGTTCGCAATACACTATTTCCGGACGTTCGGGCGCGTAATTCGTTTTAATCCCCTTCCCGCATTTCGCGCAGGTGCGAGCAAAAAGCGTGAACGGGCCGCGGCGTATGAGACGCTCGGTATGGCGACAGTTGAAACATTTGCGGGGAATGGGAATCAAGGCGCGGCGGTACATTTCGAGTTCCGGCTTGATGAGCCGGTAATTGCGGTTGCAGGAAGTGCAAACGAGAATTTCGTTCAAAATCGAGTCCTGCACGTTCTTGATATGGTCGGGAATTTTTTCTGGTTTGAGCGTTTCCTGCCCTCTCGTGGCGGGAAGGTCTTCTTCCCAGCGAAAACCCTGTGCGAGCGCTTCTTCTTTCGTGAGCGGCATATTATCCTGCCCGATGGTTTCGTTGTAGGCAAAAAATGCCATTGAGGGCGGGAAGAAAAGCCCATATTCGCCTTTTGATTTTAATTCCTCGACAATTGCGCCTTTGAGTCTCCGATATTCCGTTTCTGAGTATTGCTTGTTCAAGATGCAAAACTTCCCGTTCTTGAGTCCGGCGCAGCCGATGCAGTCCTCGCTTGTCCGCACGGCAAACGAATACTCCACATCGTGTGAATTCTCCACCCACCATCCCGTGGTGATGCGCTGGCACACGCCAACCCCCACTCCCTCAAGAAGCAACTCGCTATTCCTTCCATGCCCAACAAGGTCATAACTGTCTTTTGTAAGCTTCGTCGAAAACGAATGCCGCACATTCTCGCATGTAGATGCCTCGAACACATTATGACAGTCCTTTGATTCAAAGATATAGTCCCCCGTGCAGTTTACGGATTTCAAGTTGTTATTCTCCCGACGCGGAAATTTCTTTGTATGCTCCTCGAACACTTTCTTAAACTTTTCTATTGCCGAGTAACTCCCCGTAATTTCAGCAACCCGTTTCTTCCATGCTTCTTTTTCAAGCGGTTCATTCAGAAAATGATATGACTTGTGCCGGAGATTCACGCATCCGAAGCAGTTTTGCACGCTCGCGCAGTTCAGCAAGAACCATGAGTCCAGGCACTCAAGCGCATTTTGGCCCCACGCGATACCAGAACTCTTTTGTACATTCACGCCTTCATACGTCCGCTCGGTTTCTTGCGCGTAATAGGTGTCGAACGTATCACGTGCACGCATAAGTCCTCGGCAATAGGCGCAATTTTCGTTGTGGGGACCGGAGTTAAAACAAAGGTAGCAGTCCTTGTTTGAGCCCGCGAAATTCGTGTATTCGCTGTTCACATTCGGCCCCATCGCGTTTGTGGCATACGTCGCCGCCTTCGGAACTTTTTCCACGAGCTCGTTGAGTTGCTCAAAAAATGGGCGCGAGGGATTATAGTCCTGCGCATATGAGTTCCCGTCCCATTTATCGCTCCACCAGCACTCGTTGCAATAGACGACATGCGGCGACTTCGGGTGATACATCGTGATTGTGGACTTGCCGCAGAGTGTGCACGTTTGCTTGTAGAGCGTCCGCTCGTTTCTGAATGCCGCACGGCGCCGAAACCGGCACGCGGGGCAGAGCGCCGGGACGGGCACGCCCATCTTTTCATAGAAGGAAAGGTCAGAGGTGTCTACTGGAAAAGCGATTTTACATTGTCTGCAAGTTCTGGATTCTTCTGACATCACCTTTAATTATCAATTATCAATTAGCAATTTTCAATCAATGTACAATTCGAAAATTGAAAATTGATACTTGAAAATTGCGCGTCAATATCCTTTCAAAAAATGTATGAGGAGTGCTATTGACGCGCCAGCAGCCCCTTTCGCGAGAAATTCGCCCTCAACTGTCGTCATCCGCGGGGCGATATCAAGATGCACCCACGGGTATGCGTCTTTCCCGTCCGTGTTCCGCACAAACTGCCGCAGGAACACCGCGCCGTTAATTGCGCCGCCGTAGCGGTTCTTACCCACGTTTGCGACATCGCCGAATGTTCCTTTTACGTCATTCTCGTATTCTTCCCACAACGGCAGGGGCCATACGAAGTCGCCGGTTGCCTCGCCCATCGCGCGGAGTGCGCGCTCCGCCTGTGCGCTCGTCGAAAAAAGCGCCGTGGCGCGCTGTCCCAGGGCAACAATGGCAGAACCGGTAAGCGTCGCAATATCAATGACTAATTCCGGCGAAAAGCGCTTTGCGTATTCGAGCGCATCCGCAAGGATGATTCTCCCTTCCGCGTCTGTGTTCATCACTTCAATCGTCTTGCCCGACATGGTCTTCAAAACGTCGCCGGGCCGATAGCTTGAACCCGAAGGCATGTTTTCCACTGCGGGGATAAGCCCAATCACGTTTTTCTTCGCCTTCAGCCGTGCGAGTGCCTCAATCGTATGAATCACCGCCGCGCCTCCCGACATATCCATGTGCATCTCATAAATCCCCTGCTCCGGTTTCAAGTTCAAGCCGCCAGTGTCGAAGGTAACGCCTTTCCCTACGAGTACCACCGGTTTTTCCGTTTTCCTCCCGCGCATGTACTCGAGCACGATGAAACGCGGCTTCTCTAAAGAACCCTTCGAGACGCCGAGGACGCCGCCCATGCCGATATCCGCGATTTTTTTCTCGTCAAATACCGTCACCTTAAACCCGTACTTTTTGCCTGCATCAGCGGCCGCCTCGGCAAGTTTTTGCGGCGTCATGTCACCGCCCGGAATGTTCGAAAGCGTCCGCGCGGCATTTACCTCTTCTCCGATTATTCTTCCTGCCTCGAGTGCCCTGCGAACGGATTGGGCGCCGGATTTTGAGACAACATCCGCGTGCTCCACAAAGTTCCAACCCTCTTTCGGAGTGGTCTTATACTTCACAAATTCAAAATTTGCCATTTCAAGTTGCGTGCCGAGCATCGAGGCGGCATCCTGCGGAGAAGTTCTCGCGCGAAAATCGTCGAGTGAGACCGCAAACCGCTTTATTTTTTCGCTTTTTGCTGCGGTAATCACCCGTCGTGCCGCGAGTATCGCCTTGCGATTATTAAATTTACCTCTGCCGGGCACGCCGATGAGAAGTGCCTTCCGCCCCGACGGCAAAATCAAAAGTTTTGCGGAACTCCCATTCAGTGAAAGCGCCGCACTCGCCGATTCTAAATATTTTTTGTTTTCCTCCGTGAGTATCTTAAAAAACGGGCACGTCCGCACCGGATTTCCCTTTGCGGTGAGTCCGTCGAACTGCTCTTTTACAACAAACACTATCGCTCCCTCACTTGGGAGCTTTTTTATAAGCTCAATCTTCATTGTAAAGATTTATGGTTTTACTACTGTCGTCATCCACTCCCGATACGTGCGGTTGAAACGGCGGACTTCGACTGCGCCAATGTATGGTGTGGAATAGGAATGATTCTTTTCAATCAAACCTTCGATTTCCGCGATGTGATGCTCGAGCGTTTTGATAAACATGCCCGCCTCAAGATGGCTCTTGAGTTCATCCTTCCAGTAATACATGCTCTGGATGGGCCAGATATTCACGCACGACGCGAGCTTCCCATCGAGCACAATCTTGCCGAGCTTCACCGCCTCCGCAGTGTCCTTGCAGGTGGTATAGATAAGAACCATTGGCTTGTATGGCTTCCTTACCGACCTTTTACCGGGCTACTGATGTACAACTACCACAAAACTTGAAAAAAATCCAGCTTCGCTATTTCCACGGCAACCGTGCGCCACGCTTAAGCAGGAACCCCGCCGCCGCCTTGTGCCCTCCTCCGCCGTATTTCTCCGCAATCTTTGCAACATCAAAAGCGCCGCTCGCGCGGAGCGAAACCCTGATGTGCCCATCTTCCTCGCGCCACACAATGCCGAAAGGCGGTTTCTTCGCCGCAAGCGCGTGCCCGATTTGAGAATCAAAAACTGGCGAATTCGCCGCGAGTACTCGCCTTCCCTCAAGCCGCACTTCCCGCGCATGCCGCACGATTTCCCGTACCATTCCATCCTCATATTTTAAAAGAAGCGCTCCTTGCTCCGCCGCGCGCCGGCGCCCTGCGGCAGATTTGAATTTCCTTGCAAGTCCGTCCCATGTTTTAAAATCGAAATCAAAAAGCCCGATGTATGCGCCAAGTGCTCGCGAATGCGGGAGCTTGAACTTCCAGAGGTCAATGTCTTCCACATGCCGCAAAAGCTGGGGCGTTGCCTTCTTCGGGAAAAAGTATTGCCATGCCAAGACCGCGCCGGAGTGTTTGAGCGAAAACCAGTACTCTTGCGCAAAGCGCATCCGCGGCTCTGCGGTGATGTGATGGTCAATAAGCACGAGATGCGCCGCTTCTTTTTCCATTCTTCTCACCGCCGAAGCGGGTTCAGGCGTAAAATCAATGCAGTACACCTCCTTCCCTTTTATGCGTGGCAACGGGGTGTTCCTCTCCGCCGCAAAATACTCCGCCTTGTTCCCGAACTTTTTCCACGCGACCCATGCTCCGCTAAAGCCGTCGGGACAATCGCCGTGGTAGATGATGAGAATCTTTTTAGACACAGACATATGATTTACGATTTATGATTTACGAATCATTCTTAAATCCTAAATCTTATATCATAAATCCGGTCGCTACGCGACCTCGCACTGATAACACCGCTCGCAATACACAATCTCTGGCCGCTCCGGCGCATAACTCGTCTCAAACTCATTCGGACAATGTTCCGCCACATGGAAGTGCGATACTGAATTTTTGTACGCCCCGTTTTCAGACTCCACGCCGGCGCACTGGCATTTCCGCTCCCACAACTTAAAGGGATTGCGCGTACGAATGCGCTGTGCGTGTCTGCAGCTGGGGCAAAGCCGCGGCAAAGGAATGGTGAGCTGCCGGTATAACGCAAGCTCGGGCGGGATAAGCCGAAATGCAAGCGTGCATCCATCCTTGCAACTCCCCTTGTGGGCGCACTCGATAGTTTCATTCAAAATCGAATCCGGCGCATCCTTGATGTTGTCGGGAATACGCTCATTCGGCATGGTTACCGCATATTGCCGCGTTTCCCTTTCAAACCACTGCCAGCCGTTCTCCAAAACCTTCTCTTTACTCAAAGGGTAATATTCGTACGCCACTGTTTCGTTGTATCCGAAGGGAGAAAGTTCCGTGGGGAAAAATTCTCCGTATCCATAGACCCTCCCCTTCCTGTCGATATACGGCTTTTGCTTCATATGCTCGATAATCTTCGGCATAAGCGTTTCATACTCTTCTTTCGAATACTGTTTGTTCAAAATGCAATATTGCTTGTTCTTTAAACCAATGCAACCAAAAATATTCCCGGAATCAATGCAACCGATTGAGTGCTGCACGTCGTGCCCATTAATCACAATCCAGGAAGCAACCACATTATTTCCCGGATAAATGCTCATCGAATCGTAGAGAAGTTCGCTCTTCGCGCCGGCGTGCCCCGTGGCATAGGAATCCTTGATGCCGCCCGCGGCGAGGAGAAGATATTTGCAGTCCTCCGCGCCATCGAAGACATCGAATGAGTAGAGGCAATTTTTTGCATTGTAGATATTGTCACCCGAGACACGCGAGGAGTTCAGGATACGATACGGGCGGAAGATGGACTTCCGCCGCAAGTCCTCAAATTGTGCCTTGAGCTTTTCAACTTGCGCGTAGCTTCCCAAATCAACCGCTTTGAGCTTTTCGGCATATTCCGCCGGAGAATACGGCTGGTTGAAAATGTGATATTTTTGATTGCGCAAGTTGATACAACCGATGCAATTCTGGCACCCCTTGAGCTCGAAGCCAAAATGCACGTCGAGGCAGGAGTCCACATAGCGCCCGTAGGATGTCCGATAATTATTCTCAGCATCCACGAGTTCGTAGCAGAATTCCCCTTTATTCACCCAGTAGAGGTCGCTGCTGTTTTTCGTGTAAAAATTATAAGCGCTATACTGTGTATCTTCGTTGAAATCCCCGCCGAAGACGAGGTAGCAATTCTTGTTTCCTTTCGTGAAATTGCAATAATCGCTGTTTACCGCATCCCAGTTGTTCATGGAGGGGAAGGGCACCGTGCGAATAAGTTCTTTGATTTGCTCGAAAAAGGGCTTGGAGAAATCGTAGTCGCGGCCGTGGTCCAAGGGGTCCCAGGAATCCCCATGCCACGCATGCTGCTCGAGCACTTGAACATCTTTGTCGGGGGAGTAAATCGAGATAATCTCCTTGCCGCTTTGGGAATCCTTCCGCTTGTAAAGATTACGCATATTCCGGAAACTCAAATGCCGTTGCCACCGGCAGGAAGGGCAAAACGTGGGCGGCGGGACTCCGAACCTCTCAAAAAATGCGGAGTCGTCCGCCTCGAGCGTAAACTGGGCTTTGCAATTCTGACAAATTTTTGCTTCAGCGGCCATTCTTTTTCACTAATCATACACTACCGCCCGCCTTTTTTCTCACATCTCTTATTTTCTTATTCGCGCGAATAAGAAAATAAGGGAACACAACTATGTAATTAAGCAACTTCACTTTGGTAGCATGCTTCGCAGTACACTATCTCCGGCCGCTCCGGAGAGTATGTGGTCTCGAACTCCTCCGGACAAGACCCATGACCATGACGATGATTTGAGGAAACACACATACAATTTCGTTTCCATAACTTCGGTGGATTCCGTTTCGCCAGACGCGCATAATGGCGACAGTTCGGGCAAAGTTTCGGCAACGGGAGATTCAACCGGCGATAAAATTGTAATTCCTGCGGGATAATGCGGAACGCAGTCGTGCATCCCCCAAGGTTCGACCTTAAAGAATCCCCCAAGGTCGAACCTTTAGCATTAGCACATTGAATCACTTCGTTCGTAATCGAGTCGGGGACGTCAGTGATGCGTTCCGGCAATTCCTCCGGCCGTTTCGTGACGGTATACTGCCGCTCCTCCGGTTCTCTCCAATTGAATCCCTTCGCTTCCGCCTCCGCCTTTGTTAGAGGAAAATACTCTTGCGCTACCGTTTCGTTATACCCGAAGGGAGAAAGTTCCGTCGGGAAAAACTCTCCATATTTGTACACGCGCCCTTTCTTGTCCACATAGGGAACTTCGCTCATATGCGCCACGATTTTCGCGCGCAGATTTTCAAACTCTTCTTTCGAATACTGCCTATTCAAAATGCAATTTTGTTTGTTACGCAGTCCCACACAACCAAAAAGGTTCTGGCACCCGATGCAGTTGTAGGAGTAAAACGCGTTCGTACTGCTCCAGACTACGATGTCAAAACACATCCGCTCCCCTTGGTCCCCCGTATCCACCGCCTCGTAAATCAACCCGGACACCACGCCCACGCCGTACCCGTCGTACACCCCCTCCATCTTCGCCCCGTTGATAATCCATTTGGAATCCTTCGTATCTCCGCCAATATCGAAACACGCGGTGCAGTTTGACGTGCCGTAGACCGAATCCCCCGTCACGTTCTGGCAGTTCACGAGCGCCGCGTAGCGATGCGGCTGACGCGCCTTAAGCGCTTCAAACTCTTTACGCGCGGCGGCAAGACCGCTCACCGTATCGAGTTTCAATTCTGCCAGCTTCTTCAGATATTCGTCCCTCGAATATGGTTTGTTCAAAATGTGATAACTCTTATTCCGCAAATTCACACACCCCACACAATTAGTGCATCCTTTACAGTCGAAAAGAAAGAACGAATCGGTGCACGCCTCGCAGTTATGGGAAAAATGGGTCCGATAACATTTGACGCTTGCAATGAGCTCATAACAAAGCTCACAATTAAACACGCCGAACACATCCTGTGAGTCTTTGCAGAAATTGACGCGGCTCCCGTATGCGACGTTCTCCGACCCCCACGAAGCCGCGAGAAGATACCCGTTCTTGATTTCACCCACGTGGTTTGCGTACTCGCAGTTTGTGGTGCGCGCGTTGAACACCGCCGGTTGTGGCGCGCGCCGCATCAGCGCATCAAACTGGGTAAAGAACGGTTTTGAAAAGTCATACTCGATGCCGAACGCGAGCGGGTCCCAGTCGTCCGACCACCATACATCGCGGTCGTAGACCACATATCCGGCTTTGCCCGCCGGAGCTGCCTCCTTCGCCGAAGTGGCTACGGAGGCCGAGTCGGCGAAGGCGGGATCCGGGGCGAATCCCGAGATGAGCGGCTTCCCTGTCTTCGCGCACTTGTTCCGGTGGAGCGTCCGCTCATTCCGCCAGCTGAACCTCCTCTGCATTCGGCACTCCGGGCAAAACGTCGGCGGCGGCACGGAAATTTTCGTGTAAAAATTCAGGTCCTCCGAAGCAATATCAAACGGGGCACTGCAATTTTGACAAGTCCGAATCTCGGAAACGCTCATGCCAGTATCATACCGTAATTCTTTCCCGATTTCCCTTATATCCCTTATTCGTGCGAATAAGGGATATAAGCACCACATCTTTATACTTATAATCATGCAACCTCATTCTGATAGCAGGCCTCGCAGTACACGATTTCTGGCCGCGCCGGCGCGTACGAGGTTTGCATATCCTTGCCGCACTTCGCGCATATACGGCTATAGATATCCATGGGATTGAGCTCCCGGATTCTTCCGAGGTCTCGGCAAAGATAGCATTTTCGGGGAATCGGAATATTCATGTGCCGATAAAATTCCAGTTCCATACGAATCAAACGGTAATTCTTGCCGCACTCTTCGCATTTCAAAATAGCCTGAAGAATATCATCCTTAACGTCATTAATATGGTCCGGAATAACCATGGTAGCTTGCTGATACTCCCTCAAATCCGGGTCGCGCCATGAAAAACCTTTCGCCAAAGCTTCTTCTTTCGCAACCGGGAAATATTCCTGCGCTCTCGTCTCGTTATACCTCCACGGGCAAATCTCATTCGGAAAGTAGTCCCCGTAGCGATACTTCCGACCCAGCGTATCGGTATAGGGAATTTCACTCATCTGCTTTTTTATTTTCTCCACTAAATCAAGATACTCCTCCTTCGAATACTGTTTGTTTAAAATGCAGTATTCACTGTTTCGTACGCCCACACAACCGAAAAGGTTGCCGGAACTGTGACAGCCATAGCAGTATTCGACGTCGTGTGCACTATAATTCCAATAACAAAACTTCACATTGCTTGTATTGATGCCCACCCACGTACACTCATACACCCATTGGGCATTGAGGGAGAACCCGGAATAGTCATAACACTTAGCGCTATTCTGCGCCTGAAGTAACTCGGAGTAGCGTACATCCTCCGCAGTATCAACCCAAAACGAATCGCGGACATTTTTGCAATTATAAAGATAATCTCCCGAAGAATTATACGCCTTGAGGGTATGAAAATTCTTTCGGGGGAATTTAAGGAAATGAGTTGCCGCCTTCTCTTTATACTCGCGCATGCGGGCGTACGACCCGAAGTCAAATTCTTTTATTTTTTGCTGATATTCTTCTTTCGAGTACGGCTGATTAAAAATATGGAATTGCTTTTTACGCAGGCCGATGCAGCCGAAACAGTCCGAGCATCCCACCAAATCTTTCGAAAAATATACATCACGGCACTCCGAACAATTTTCGGAGAAAAGCGCGCGATAACATTTCGTGAGATTTAGCCCGTCATAGCAAAGTTCGTTGCTGTTGGAGAAAGTAAGGTCAAGAGAATCTTTGGCTATGGAGCACGAATGAAAATACGCGCAATTCTCCGCCCGGTCAGCCATAAAGAGCAAATAGCAATTTTTAAGGTCGGAGACGGCATTACAGTATTCACTATTTACGAGTGTCGAATGCTCTGTATGAAGGGTCGGCGACGGCACGGATTTTAGAAGTTCGTCGTACTGTTCAAAAAAAGGCCGGGAGAAATCGTAGACACGCCCGTAGCTCTTTGAATCCCATTCGTCAGACCACCATTTTTCCTGCGTATAGGTGGTGTAAGGAGCATCGGGGTGATAAATGCTTATGAGCTGTTCTCCGGTGTCACAGGGACGCTTATAGAGAATGTGGTATCCCGTCCACGCAAAACGCCGCAAACGGCGGCATCGCGGGCACCACGTGGGCGGAGGAACTTTTATCGTCTCATAAAACGCAAAATCGTCCGGTTCGATGGTGAACTTTTGCTTACAGCTCTGGCACTGCCGTTGTTCGGAATTCATCGGCGAGGTTGGCGAATGCCTAAATCACGGCAGATTTTCTTCGCCAAAAAATCATTAATTTCGCTGTGGCGCGGAATAGTTGATGTGCGTATGCTCGGAATATGTACCACCACAGTATGCTTTGCGCCTTCCCGCAGCACCGCACACCCTTCGCTCGTAAGATAGCGAAGCAAGTCTCTGCGCTTCATCAAAGCGTGAGAATTACACCGCGACCGCGATCGATTCCCGGCTCATTTTCCCCTTGCCACCGCTTTCCCCATTTCTCCCAAGCGCGAGTGTCCGATTTGTTTCTATAATAAGAGAAAGTGCCTCACGAAGATTTTCCTTCGCTTCCTTAAGTGTTCTTCCTTGCGTGTTCACGCCGGGAATTTCTTCAACCCAGGCCGAATACCATTTGCCTGATTTTTTATATACCGCAGTGAACTGCCTTGTTCGTGCCATAGCTTCACCATACTATAAACCCCTGCGAGTCGCAACCGCCCTTTTACAAGCGCGAGAGGGTACCCAACTCCTCCAATATCCGCTCATTCACTACTTTAATTTCGGGACTAGTACAGATGTTCGCCACCTCGACGAAGGATTTTCATAATAATGGCGTGCATATTTTCATATCTATGATTGAAGCGAAATTCCATCTCTTTCAAATAGAGGAAAAAGTGGGTTCTCCTGACCCCATAATAGCGCC